>NZ_CP126625.1:933468-1244624 GCF_030219325.1 Geothrix sp.
GCTGGTGGTGGACCCCCAGGGGCAGGTGCTCCATGCCAAGGGCCTGGGGACCGTCCCCGAGTCGCTCGAGGGCGAACAGCTCCAGCACGTGGTGGAGGCCCGGGGGCTGGTCCACGCCATCGAGCTGGTGGACCAGACCCACAGCCACGGCTTCGCCTATGCGGCGGAACCCGCCGTGGGCGTGCTGTCCGAGGACGACCTGGTCTTCCTGCGCACCCTGCTGAACCTGACCTCCTCGCAGCTGTCCAGCCTCGAGCTGCGGGAGGCGAGGATCCAGGCCGAGCGCATGGAGAAGGACCTGGACTTGGCGCGCAACATCCAGCGCAGCCTGCTGCCCAAGACCCTGCCCGAGCCGGCCGGGTGGCAGTGCGCGGCGGCCAACCTGCCCTACCAGGCTGTTGGGGGCGACCTCTACGACCTGTGGATGGCCCGGGACGAGGGCAATGGCGATCGCCTGCACCTCGCCGTGGGGGACATCTCGGGCAAGGGTCTGCCCGCATCGCTCATGATGACCCAGCTCTCGGCCTTCCTCCGCGCCATGGCGGACCACCGGGTGCCGGATTGGGGGCGCCTGGCGGAACGGGTGAACCGCCGGATGAACGACGTGCGCGACCGGAACCGCTACACCACGCTGTTTGCGGGCAGCCTGAACCCGTCGAACGGCGACCTCCGCTACGTGAACGGAGGCCACAATCCTCCGCTCCTGGTGCGAGCGAACCGGGAGGTGGTGCGGCTCTCCCCCACGGGGCCCATGGTGGGGCTCCTGCCCGGCGTCACCTTCGCCGAAGGGCGGGCGCACATGGACCGGGGCGATGTCCTGGTGATCTTCACGGACGGCGTGGTCGAGGCCGAGAACGCCGCCGGCGAGGAACTGGGCGACGGCCCCCTGGCGGACGTGGTCCTGCGCCGGCCGGAGGCGGGGGCGGACGAGCTGTTCGAAGCCCTGCTGGTGGAGGCCTTCCAGCACCTGGGTGAGGGCAAGTTCCGGGATGACGTGACGCTCGTCGTCATCAAGCGCATGGGCTGAACGGTTCTTGAAGCGTTTCGTATCCTGGTACCTGGAGGCCATCGCATGAACCAGACCAAGACCCTTCTCATCATCGTGGCCATGACCGGCCTGCTGGTGTGGATTGGCGGGATGATCGGCGGGGAATCCGGCATGGCCCTGGCCCTGGCCCTCGGCTTGGTCATGAACGGCGTGAGCTACTTCTTCTCCGACAAGATCGTGCTGGCCAGCTACGGCGCCCAGCCCGTCAGCCAGGCCCAGGCCCCCGAACTGCACGCCATCGTGGCGAACCTGGCCCAGCGGGCGGGCCTGCCCATGCCGCGCATTGCGATCATCCCGGAGGACACTCCGAACGCCTTCGCCACGGGGAGGAACCCGGAACACGCGGTGGTGGCGGTGACGGAGGGAATCATGCGCATCCTCAGCCGTCCCGAGCTGGAGGCCGTCATCGGCCATGAACTGGGCCACGTCAAGCACCGGGACATCCTCATCGGCAGCCTGGCGGCGGTGCTGGCCCAGGCCATCATGTTCCTGTCCCGGTTTGCCGGGATCTTCGGGGCCCGGGACGAGGAGGGCCGCTCCAACCCCATCGCCAGCATCGCCATCATGATCCTGGGCCCGCTGGCCGCCTTCATGCTGCAGATGGCCGTGAGCCGTTCGCGGGAATACATGGCCGACGAGTACAGCGCCCACCTGACGGGCCGTCCCGACATGCTGGCCTCCGCCCTGGAGCGCCTGCAGGCCTACAACCAGCAGCTGCCCATGCAGTCCGCCGAACCGGCCACGGCGCACATGATGATCGTGAATCCGCTGAGCGGGGGCGGCCTCATGAGCCTCTTCTCCACCCACCCCCCCATGGCGGTCCGGGTGGAGCGCCTGCGGCGCATGCCCATCGAGGCGAGATAAGCCCGAACTGAAAGGTCCCACCGATTCGGCCGATAGAGCCCCATGCGGGACCGGTTGGGCAAATTCGAGGTGGTGCGCCTGCTGGGCAAGGGGGCCATGGGCGAGGTCTACCTGGGCCGGGATCCGAAGTTGGGGAGGGACGTGGCCCTGAAGGTCATCTCGGCCGGCACCGCCTTCGGCGATGAGGCCCAGGCCCGGTTCGAGCGGGAGGCCCGGGCGGCGGCCCTGCTGAACCACCCCCACGTCGTCACCATCTACGAGTTCGGGGAAGACGAGGGCATGCACTACCTGGCCATGGAGTTCCTGGATGGCCATGAACTGGAGGCCCTGATCCGCGAGGGGAAGACCCCCAAGGCGGACCTGCTGGAGGTCCTGGCCCAGGTCTGCGACGGGCTGGGTTATGCCCATGGCCGGAGCGTGATCCACCGGGACATCAAGCCCGCGAACGTCCTGGTCACCCGGCAGGGCAAGCGCCTCCACGCCAAGCTCATGGATTTCGGCGTGGCCCACATGGGCCCCTCGGGCCTGACCCAGTCCGGCGTCTGGATGGGCACGGTGAGCTACATGGCCCCCGAGTATCTGGATACGGGCAGGGCCACGGCCAGTTCCGACATCTTCGCCCTCGGGGTGATCCTGTACGAGATCCTGTCGGGCGGCCGCAAGCCCTTCCACGGCGAGAGCACCACCTCGGTGCTCAACTGCATTCTCCGCCATGCCCCCGAACCGATCCGTCCCGCGGACCTCAAGGACGTGCCGGGACGCCTGATCGCCGTGGTGGACCGGGCCCTGGCGAAGCGGCCGGAAGATCGCTATCCGGATGCGGAGAGCCTCGGAGGTGCCATCCGGGAGGGGCTGAGCGGGCCCGTGGAGGCTCCGATGGCCGCCGCGGTTCCCGCGCCCGCTCCGGTGCGCCCCGAGCCCGAAGGGTCGGGGCACCGCATCCGGGTCGGCAAGGGCGGGCAGGGCCAGTGCCTGAGCCTGAAGGTGGCGCTGCGGCAGGCCAAGGCGGGAAGCGAGATCCTGGTGCTGCCCGGGGTGTACCGGGAATCCCTGGTGGTGGACAAGGATGTGGCCATCCTGGCCCTGGGCGAGCCCGGCGAGGTGATCATCCAGGCCAGCTCCGGCCCCGCCCTGATCATCCAGACCCAGGCGGTCACCCTGCGCGGGCTCACGCTCCAGGGGCCCGCGGGAGAGGCGGTCCTGAAGGTCAAGTCCGGATCCGCCCGGGTGGAAGGGGGCAGGATCCTGGGTTTCCAGGATGCGGGCGTGGAGGTGGACTCCGGGGCCCAGGTCTCCCTCGAGGAGGTGGTCATCGGGCCGGGAGCAGGCACGGCCCTGCGGGTCGGCGGGCGTGGTCAGGCGACCCTGGTGGGGTCCACCCTCCAGGGTGAGGCGGGCGGGGTGGAGGTTGAAGGCGAGGGCCGCGTCCAGCTCACCGGCTGCCGCCTGGTGGACAGCCGCTTCGCGGGCCTGCTGGCCCTCGAGCACAGCCAGGTGGTCGCGGAATCCTCGGATATCGGAAATCACGCCTGTGCCGGGGTGCATGTCCTGGCCGGGGCCAACGTGGTGCTGCGCCAATGCCGGGTGGCCGGGAACGCGGGCTTCGGAGTGTCGGTCATGGACCGGGGCCTGGCCACCATGGAGGGCTGCCAGGTGCAGGCCAATGGCGGTGCCGGGCTGCTCATCCATCGCGGGGCCACCGTCCAGGCCCGGAACTGCGCCTTCTCGGAAGGCCGGTCGCTGGGCGTGGATTGCGCCGAAGGCGGCCAGGGGGTCCTGGATGCCTGCGAGATCGCGGGCAATGCCGGGGCCGGCGTCCAGGTGGAACCCGGGGGCAGCCTGCTGCTGGTCCGCTGCAGCCTCAATGAGGGACGGGACACGGGGCTCCTGCTCATGGAGGACTCCGATGTCACCCTGGAGGAGTGCGTGGTCCGCCGCAATGCCAGAGGCGGTGTCCTGCTGGCCAGGGATGCCGCGGATCCGGTCATGCGGGGTGGCAATCGCATCGAGGACGGCTTCCACCGCGTGGATGCCGGGGGCAACCTGGTGAAGGTGACCCCGATCTAGGCCGGACCTCCGGGCAGTCCTATTCCAGTCCCGCCAACTCGTCCAGGAGGGCCAGCCAGGAGGCATCCCCGGGTGCAGGCCAGGCCATGGGGCGGATGAGCGGGTCGCCCGTTTCGGGCGGTACCGCGCCCTTGGCCATCAGGGCAACCGACCACTCCCGGGCGCTTCCCAGCTCGCGCTGGAGGTCCTGGATCTGTCCCAGCGAGGCGGCGTCCCCAGCGCCGGTCCCCACGAGCAGGAGGGGGCAGCTGGAGTGGCGGTCCATCCGGAGCACCGCGAGGGCCTGTTCGAGGGTTCCGGCGGCCTCTTGACGGACATAGCCGGCAGTGGAGAGGGCCTGGGCCACCAGATCCCGCTCAGGCCCCGCTTCCATGGCCAGGACCAGACGGGTGGAGCGCCGTCCCAGCAGTCTGAGGGCGTCCGGGGACTGGGCGCCCGCAGGGGCGGTCCGGGCGGCGGGTTCCTTGGCGAGGGCGGGGCTTCGGGGGCCTGAGGGGCGGGGGGGTTCGGCGGATTGGCTGGCGGGTGTCCGCAGCATGCGCTCGCGGATGTCCAGGACCACCCGGAGCTCCCGGAGCTCGGCTTCCCGGAGATCCAGGAACTGGAGCCCCAGGATGATGCCACCGTCGCGCTCCAGGGCGTTGGCCAGGATGCCGCGGGCCTCGAAGAGAGGGAGGTTCGGCAGGTCCCGGACCTTGAGCAGGGGAATGGACTTGCCCCGTTCGAAGAAACCCAGACCGGGCGTGATCCGCAGGTGGTCATCCAGCCGCAGGACCCGATCCACCCGGAAGGCCAGGCCTCCCTCGGACAGGTTGACGAGGGGACCCGAGATGCCGTGACCGGGAATGGCTCCGTCCTGGGCCACGACGTAGGCCTTCTCCCTGGGCCTGAAGGGGTAGCGCTTGTGCTGCCGACGGTCGGCGGGAGCCATCCTGGCGGGGATGCTGAACCGGTACAGGAGGTAGTTCTCACGGCCCAGGAAGGTTGTGGGGGCCCAGTAGCGCTGGTCCCCCAGCAGGAAGACCATGTCGAAGACCGCGCCGGCCGCCAGTTCGTGGGGGAGGGGCCGGATGAGCTTGAGGTGGATGCAGCCCTTTTTAAGGTCGACGTGCTGGACCTGGGAAGAGTAGGGAAGGGTGTGGGTCCCTTCCACCTTGATGGGGAACTCCGTCTCCTGGGCGAGGAGGTCCTGCATGGACTGGCGGATCAGGACCGGGTCCTCCAGAGGAGTACCGCGCCCCGTCCAGTTGCTGACGTTTCCCAGGTCCATCATGCCGCCTTCCCCCAAGGCATCGGGCCGGGGGGCGGGAGAATTGAATCCTAGGAGCGAATCTAGACGTTGAACAGGAAGTTCATCAGGTCGCCGTCCTTCACCACGTAGTCCTTGCCCTCGGTCCGCATCTTCCCAGCGTCCTTGGCGCCCTGTTCACCGCCATACTGGATGAAGTCCTCGTAGGCGATGACCTGGGCCCGGATGAAGCCCTTTTCGAAGTCGGTGTGGATGACTCCGGCGGCCTGGGGGGCCGTGTCGCCCTTGTGGATGGTCCAGGCGCGGACTTCCTTCACGCCGGCGGTGAAGTAGGTCTGGAGCCCCAGCAGATCATAGCTGGCGTGGATGAGCACGTTCAGGCCCGGCTCGGTCAGGCCCGCCTCTTCGAGGAACATGGGGCGGTCCTCTTCCGGCAGGTCCTGGATCTCAGCCTCGAGCTTGGAGCAGATGGGGATGCAGGGGGCGTCGCGCTCGGCGGCCAGGGCCTGGAGCCTCACGTAGTGGGGATTGCCTCCGGGGTTCCGGATGTCCTCCTCCCCGATGTTGCCCACAAAGAGGGTGGGCTTGAGGGTGAGCAGGCCATAGGACTTGACCAGGGCCTTGTCTTCGGCCGAGAGGCCCAGGGTCCGCGCCCACTTGCCATCGTTCAGGGTGGCGTACAGCGGCTCCAGCACCGCCACCAGGGCAAGGGACTCCTTGTTGCCGGTCTTGGCGATCTTGCGGTGGCGCTCCAGGCCCTTCTCGATGGCGTCGAGGTCCTTGATGACCAGTTCGGTCTCGATGATGCTCAGGTCCCGTTCCGGGTTCACGCCACCCTCGACGTGGGTGACGTTGCCGTCCTCGAAGCACCGGACCACCTGCACGATGGCATCCGTCTCCCGGATGTGGCCCAGGAAGGCGTTGCCCAGGCCCTCGCCCTTGCTGGCGCCCCGGACCAGGCCGGCGATGTCCACGAATTCCTGGGCGGCGGGCAGGATGCGCTGGGGGTTCACGATCTTCGCCAGGGGCGCCAGGCGCGGATCTGGCACGTCCACCACGCCCGTGTTGGGCTCGATGGTGCAGAAGGGGTAGTTGGCCGAAGCCGCGCCCGCACGGGTGAGAGCGTTGAAAAGGGTGGATTTTCCCACATTGGGCAGACCCACGATGCCACAGGCGACAGCCATTCCATCCTCCAAGCCCTCCAGTATCCCAGACAAGACTTGTGACGAAAAGAAAGGCTTCCGGCACTTGCGCGGAGCCCCCCGGCGCCATACTCTCCCCGCCAAGGTCACAGGGAACCGAAGGGGAGGCAGCATGATCGTGAGGGCGGAATGGCCGGGTTACGTGGTGGACGTCCTCGTCCGCCCCGGCCAGGAAGTGGAGGAGGACGAGCCCCTGATGATCCTCGAGGGCACCGATTCCTCCCGCACCTCCTTCTATATCAATGCGCCTGAGGGTGGCAAAGTCCGCGAGATCCTCATCGAGGAGGGTGACTTCGCCTATGAGGATGACGATCTGGTGGTGATCGGGGACTCGGACCGGGACGAATAGCTGATCGAAACGCTACACTGGCCTTCTCCTCATGAGGTGGCAGATGGCAGTGGTGCGGGCCGAGATGGCTGGGAAGGTCCTGGAGGTCTGCGTCGCCGAGGGTGACGCGGTGGGCGAGGACCAGGACCTGGTCATCATCGAGTCGATGAAAATGCAGATCCCCGTGGGCAGCCCGGAGGAGGGCACGGTCAAGAAGGTCTTCGTGGTCCCCGAGCAGTTCCTGAACGAAGGGGATCCCATCGTCGAGTTGAGCTGATGGACGTCCGCCTGGAGTATCTGGGTGGTCTGGATGCCGGCATCGTCCTGCTCGGCCTCGACCGGCCCGCCGCGAAGAATGCGCTAGGGCGCCAGCTCCTCCGGGAATTCCTGGAGGCGCTGAGGGTCCTCGCCGCCGATGCTGCGGTCCGCGTGGTGGTCGTCCACAGTCTGGTCCCCGGCGTGTTCTGCGCCGGGGCTGACTTGAAAGAGCGGGCGGAGATGTCCGCCGCGGAGGCCGCAGGCTTCGTCCAGGGCATCCGGGCCTGCTTCTCCGACCTGGAGCGGTTGCCCATGCCCGTGATCGCGGCCCTGGAGGGCGCCGCCTTCGGCGGGGGGCTGGAACTGGCCCTGGCCGCCGATCTCCGCGTGGCGGGGGCCGAGGCGAAGATGGGGCTGGTCGAGACGGCCCTGGCCATCATTCCCGGCGGAGGGGGCACCCAGCGCCTGCCGCGCCTCATCGGAGTGGCCCGGGCCAAGGAACTGATCTTCACCGCCCGGCGCTTCGGCGCGGAGGAGGCCGGTCGGCTTGGCCTCGTGAACTGCGTGGTACCCGCCGGGCAGGCCCTGGAAGCAGCGCTGGGCCTGGCGCGGGAGATCCTCCCGAACGGTCCCGTCGCCCTCCGCATGGCCAAGCAGGCCGTCAGCCAGGGCCTGGACCTGGACTTGGCTTCGGGGCTCGCCCTGGAGGAGGCCTGCTATGCCCAGGTCATCCCCACCCAGGATCGGCTGGAGGGGCTGGCCGCCTTCCGCGAGAAACGCAAACCCCAGTACAAGGGCGAATGATGAGCCACTCGCACGGCCCCACGACCACCGGACGGCTGGCCCTCAGCTCGCTGATCTTCGGCCTGAACTTCCTCGTCCAGGGGGTTGGGGGCCTGTGGACGGGATCGCTGGGGCTGGTGTCCGACAGCCTGGAGAACCTGAACGACGCGGTGGTGAACCTGCTCGCCCTGGGCAGCATCCGGCTGGCCAACCGGCGCGAGCCCTGCGACCGGTGGACCTACGGCTGGCACCGGATCGAGATCTTCAACACCCTGCTGGGCGTCCTGCTCCTGGTGATCCTCGCGGGCGCCGTGCTGTTCGAGGCCTGGAACCGGGTCCAGCACCCGGTCTCCATCAAGCTGGGCTGGGCCATCGGGTTCTCCCTGGCGGGGCTGCTGCTGAACCTGGCGGCCACCTTCGTGCTCATTCCCGCCGGCGGGTCTGGCCAGGAGCGGGACCTGAATCTGCGGAGCGCCTACCTGCACGCTCTGGGGGACAGCCTGGCCAACGTGGCGGTGGTGGTGGGCATGGTGGTGATCCGCTTCACCGGCTGGAAGTGGGTGGATCCCCTCCTGGCCGCAGGCATCGCGGCGGTGATCCTGCGCGGCGCCTTCCTGCTGCTGCGGGACGCCGTGGGCATCCTCATGCACCACGCCGCCTTCGATCAGGAGGAGGCCAAGGCCGAACTGCTCCGGCTGCCGGGCGTCACGGGCATCGAGGATCTCCGCTCCTGGCGGGTCTGCAGCCACCTGACGGTCTGCACCGCCCACGTCATCGTGGAGGCCGAGCGGCTGGAGGACACGGAAGTCCACCAGCAGCGCATCGAGCACCTGCTGGCAGAGCGCTTCGGCGTGCGCCACCTCACCCTCCATTTCGAGACCAGGGCCATGGCCGACCGCCATCAGCACCGCTTCGTGCACGAGCATGAAGCGGAAGGGTATGAGCATCATCACGAGTGAGGCCCCAGGCTTCCGTCGCGCGGGCTGCGCCCGCGCGTAGAAAAAAATGCGGCCCGAAGGCCGCATCCTTTTTCACTGAGGACGGATCAACCCATCCCATGCTTCTTCATGATGGCGGCCCGCTGGGTGTCGAACTCGACCTGGTTGATGAGCTGGCTGTCGAAGAGGTCCTTCAGCTCCGTCAGCTCTTCCTTCAGCGACTTCGTGGGAGCCGCGGCGGCGGGGGCGCTGCCCGCAGGGAAGCCCTGCTGGCCCATCTGCTGCTGGGCGCCGGCCATCTGCTGGCCCATCATGTTGCCCATGCCGAAGCCCACGCCCATGCCCATGCCCAGTCCGGCCACGCCGCCCTGGTTCTGGGCCGCGAGGGGGATGCTGTCGGCCACCTGCATCTGCGTGTAGGCACCCATGACGGGGGCCATCATGCCCACGCCCGTGCGCTTGTCCATCATGGCTTCCACTTCCTCGGGGAGGCTGATGTTCTCCACGAAGAACTTGGACAGCTCCAGGCCCATGGTCTTGAACTCTTCCTGCAGCTTCTGCTTCACGAAATCGGAGATCTCGTCGTACTTCGCGGCCAGGTCGAGGGCGGGGATCTTGGCTTCGCCCAGGGCATCCGTGAAGCGGCTCATGATGGTCTTGCGCAGCTGCTCGGAGATGTCGGGCACCGTGTACACGCCGTTGGTGCCCACCAGCTGGCGCAGGAAGGTGGCACTGTCCACCACCTTGATGGAGTAGATGCCGAAGGCCCGGATGCGCAGCATGCCGAAGTCGGCGTCACGCATCATGATGGGGTTCGAGGTGCCCCACTTCAGGTCGTTGTAGAGTTTGGTGGAGATGAAGTAGACATCGCTCTTGAAGGGGCTCTCGAAGCCGTACTTCCAGCCCTTCAGGGTGGCGAGGATGGGCAGGTTCTGGGTGGTCAGCCGGTGGGTGCCGGGCTTGAACACGTCCGCCATCTGGCCTTCGTTGACGAAGACGGCCTCCTGGCTTTCACGCACCACCAGCTGGCCGCCGTTCTGAATCTCCTGGCCCCGCATGGGGAAGCGCCAAGCCAGCGTGTCCGTGGAATCATCCAGCCATTCGAGGATGTCGAGGAATTGGGCTTTGCCCCAGTCCATCAGACCCATGGGTTGTTCTCCTAGTGGCATTGGCCACGGCTACGATTCTAGGCCGGTTGGCAAGCCGGCCAGGGCGGTCGGAGGGAAAAACCGGTGAACGGTCGGATCGGATCGGGGAGCCGTCGTCAGCGCGTTCCCTTGACCATGCGCACGGGGTCTTCGGACTTGCCCTTGCCACCGGGCTGGTCGATGCGCGTCTTGCTGTGGACCATGCGGGTGTCCGAGTCGATGATGCAGCGCCAGCCTTTGGCCTCCTTCGGCGTGCGGACATCCACTTCCCAGCCACCGGAGGCCCCGTTCAGGGGGATGCGGCGGGCCGTGACCGCCTTGCCACCGGTGTCCTGCTCGGCGATGGCCTTGGCCTCCTTGGCGGACTTGATGGGGCCGGACGCGTGCTTTTTCGATTTGGTGGTCCCGGCCGAAAGGACGATTGCGGGAACGAGCAAGGCCAAGGCCAGTGAACGCGAGTGCATGGGGACTCCGGGGGATGGCAGGATTCTAGCCTCGGCCCGGGGGCACTGGCAATCAGGCGCGGTAGAGCGCGGCACCCCAGTGGAGGCCGGAACCCAGGGCGGTGAACACCAGGTTCATGCCGGGCTTGATCAGGCCCTGCTGGCGGCACTCGTGGAACAGGATGGGCAGCGTGGCGGCTGTGGTGTTGCCCCAGCGCTCGACGTTGTGGGGCACCTTCTCGGGGGGCAGCCCCAGGGCCTTCTGCACGCCCTCGATGATGCGAAGGTTGGCCTGGTGGATGAGCAGCAGGTCCAGGTCCTCCACGGCCAGGCCCGAGAGGGCGCAAACCTCCCGGACGGCCTGGGGCATCAGGGTCACGGCGGTCCTGAAGACCTCCTTGCCGGACATGACCGGGACCGTCTCCCCGGCGTCGATCTGCTCGTGCGACACGAAGGGCCTCCGCTTGAAGCTGGCGCCCGGCATCATCAACACGCCGGCCGCGGTGCCGTCCGTGTGGAGCCGGATGGGGCCCAGGCCCGCCTCCCCGTCGCGGGCCTCGATCACCACGGCCCCCGCGCCATCGCCGAAGAGCACGGTCCGGTCCCGGATGGCGGTGTTGGCGGCCCGCTCGGCTTCCGTGACCTCCCGGGTGGAGAGCCCGATGACCGTGTCCCAGCCCAGGTGCCAGGGCATGAAGGGGGAGTGCACTTCGGCGCCCACGAGGAGGACGCGCCGGTAGCGGCCGCTCTGGAGGACGAGGTCCGCCAGCTCCAGCCCGTAGAGGAAGCCGCTGCACTGCTGCCGGATGTCGAAGGTGGGGATGTCCCGCAGGCCCAGGGCCGCCTGCAGGAGGGGGCCATTGCCCGGCAGCACGTGATCCGGGGTCATGGTCGCGAAGATCACCGCGTCGATGTCGGTGGGCGTCAGACCGGCATCCGCGATGGCGTTCCGGGCGGCGATCGCGCCCAGGTCGCTCGAACCCTGGCCCGGTTCTGCATAGCGCCGCTCCTGGATGCCGCTGCGCACGCGGATCCACTCGTCCGAGGTATCCATGAGCTTCGACAGCGCCTCGTTCGTGACGAGGTGTGGGGGCACGCCGATGCCCGTTCCAGTGATGACGCTTCGCATGGGGCTCCTGTCGGTGGCAGTCGGTCAGGATAGCGGGAACCTGGGCGATGAACAGCGCGGTCGTGACTCAAGCCTCACGGTCCGGGGATCAGGTGCGAGGGCGTCGGGTTCCGGTCCCGGTCAGCTGCCGGGCCTGTCCCGAACGTAATCGGCCAGGGCCATGTCCTGCTGCAGGATGTGGTCCCTGAGCCAGGTGGAAAGCATGGGCACCAGTTCGCCAGGGACCCGGTCATCGCCCAGGTTGAAACGCGCCTTCAGTTTCCGCAGCTGGTCGAGGAGGCGGGCATGCTCCCAGGCATGGGCCTCCGCGCCGGGGAAGCCGCACCGGGCCATGAAGGCGTCTTCACCCTCGAAATGGACCCCGATGTACCTTTCCAGAAAGGCGAGGATGGCGTTCATCTCGTCCTTTGACGGCCCTTCCCGGGTGGATTCCACCAGCATGCGCAGGATCCTGAAGAGCCCCTGGTGGTGGGCGTCGATGCTGGGGATATCCGTCGCATATCGCGAGCGCCACGTCGGGCTTGCCGTGCGATTCGTCATAGAGGGTCCGGCCTATCCCATGGAGCGTCCAGATTGGGACTGCGCGGCCTGGAATCGTGCTCACACTTTCTTACAGTCCGGACGGTGCCTGGGCCTCCCCCGGGGCAGCCACCTCATCGGCGCTGCTGAGGAAGGCATAGCCCCTTCCATGGCGGGCCCGCACGGGCAATGGCTCCCCCGGGCTTACCTTCAGGACCTTGGTCCGGAGCCGGCTGAGCATGGTCTCCATCCGGCGCATGGCATAGACATCCGGAATCTGCTCAAGGGCCCGGGAGAGGACGTCCCGGTCGACCACCACGCCAGGCTGAGCGAGCAGGGGGGTCAGGAAGCGCTGCTCGTTGTCCGTCAGGGACACGTCGGCTCCGGAAGGGGTGACCAGCCGGGCGCGAAGGGGATCCAGCCGCCATCCTGCGGGAGGATCGGCCGGCCGGTGCAGTTTGAGCCTGCGGTGGAGGCTTCCCAGTGCCGAAGCGAGTTCCCGGATGTCCGCGGGCTTGGCGAAGTAGAGGTCGGCCCCGCAATCCAGGCCCAGCACCCGGTCGTGGGTCTCGTCCCGGGCGGTGAGCATGACGATGCCCAGGTGGGGGCGTTCTTGGCGCAGGCGCGTGGCGATGGAATAGCCGTCCTCTCCGGGAAGCCCGATGTCGAGGATGACGATGTCGACCGGATGGGCCTTCAGGTGCGCCTCCAGCTCAATGCCGTCGCAGACGCCCACGGCCTTGATCCCAACCCGGCCCAGTCCCGAGAGGATGTATTTCCTCATCACGGCCTGGTCCTCGCAGGCGACGACCCGGATCCCCCTGACCGGATTCCCGGGGGCCCTCCCGTCGATTGCCTGGACATCGTTCATGCAGCCTTGCCCTCAAGCGGTTCATTCACTCCGGAGACAACCATGTACAGGGACACCATAGGCTGCCTTGGCCCCAACGCCTCGCACGAGGGTATCAAGTCCGCAGGAAGGCCGTGGCCCGGGGGTCGCTTACCGAGGCGGCCTCGCCGGCCGGATATGTCAATTTTCCACCTCAAGCGCTGAATGCACCTTGGGAATGAATACGACTCCGGCGGATTACATTTATCGGCATGCATGTCCTTGCACTGAAGCACATGTGAGAAAGTGTGAGAAAAAGAGGATGTGTTTATCCCGAATAATGACAAGGCCCTTTATTCCTTTGATTCACAGGGCTGGTCTGTCTATCCGGGAGTCCTCATGCGTCACCACTCCAAGCTCATGCTCGCACTGGCGATGTCCGTCCTCGCCCTGGGCCCGATGGCCTGCACGAGTTCGTCCTGGTGCGCCGACTGCGAGCAGGCGACCGCCATTCTCGGACTGAACTACCAACCGGTGAATACCTACACCGTGGGCACGGCCATCCCGGTCAATCCGCCGAATCCTTCCGGTGGCACCCCCCGGATCTACACGGTCGACTCCGGGATCCTCCCTCCCGGCCTCAGCCTGGACCCGGCCACCGGGCGCATCACCGGAACACCCACGGCGGCCGGCGTCTACACCCTGACCATCCGTGGCGCCAACAGTGCCAACAGCGCCTCCCAGACCATCCAGATCACGGTGGTTCCTGCCCAGCCCCTGGGCCTCGGCTATGCGACGCCGCAGGTCTTCCCGGCGGCTTCGGCCATCGCCATGCAGAATCCGGTGCTGGCCCAGGCCACGCCCGGCCTCGCCACGATCTATGCGATCACCGCCGGGAGCCTGCCAGCGGGCCTGACCCTGAACGCGGACGGCACCATCAGCGGCACGCCGACCGCGCCCGGAGTCTTCCCCTTCACCGTCACCGCGACCAACGGGACCCGGACCGCCACCGCCTCGGCCACCTACACCGTGACGCCCGCCGGCAGCCTGGGCCTGACCTACGCCACGCCCAAGGTCTTCGGAGCCGGGCTTGCCATCACCGCCCAGGGTGCGGCCCTCCTGAATCCGACCCCGGGCGTTCCCACCACCTATGCCGTCACCACCGGAGCCCTTCCGGCCGGACTTGCCCTCAGTGCCACCAACGGCGATATCACCGGGACGCCGACCGCGCCTGGCGTCTTTCCTTTCACGGTGACCGCCACCAACGGCACCCGCACGGCGGCCTCGAGCCCCGCGTACACCGTGACTCCCGCGGCGGCACTCGCGCTGGCCTATGCGACGCCCCAGACCTTCACCTCCGGCACGGCCATCGGCACCCAGGTGGCCACCCTCTCCAATCCCACGCCAGGGGTGGTCACGACCTATGCCCTGACCGGGGGGACCTTCCCTCCGGGCCTGAGTCTGGACCCGGCGACTGGTGGCATCACCGGCACCCCCACCACGCCCGGTGTGTACACCTTCACGGCCACGGCCACCAATGGCACCCGGAATGCTAGTGCCACGGCCACCTACACGGTGGTGCCGGTGGGCGCGCTAGGTCTCGATTACACCTCGCCCCAGACCTTCACGGCCGGGTCGGCCATCGCCACCCAGATGCCCTCGGTCACGAACCCCACGCCTGGATTGACGACGACCTTCGCCGTGACCAGTGACGCCCTGCCTGGTGGTCTGACCCTGAATCCGGACGGCACCATCACCGGCACCCCAACGACGCCGGGCGTGTACGCCTTCACCGTCACGGCCACCAATGGCGCCCGCACGGCCACTTCGAGTCCCACCTACACGGTGACGCCTGCCGCGGCCCTGGCTGTCGACTACTCCACCCCCCAGACCTTCACCGCCGGGACGGCCATCGCCGCCCAGGCGCCCGTCCTCTCCAATCCGACACCGGGCGTGGCCACGACCTACGCCGTGACCGCCGGCACGCTGCCGGTGGGCCTGACCTTGAATGCCGATGGCACCATCACCGGCACACCCATCGCCCCCGGCGTCTACGGATTCACGGTCACGGCCACCAACGGGACCCGCACCGCCACTTCGAGCCCCAGCTACACGGTGGTCCCCGCTGCGGCCCTGACCGTCGACTATTCCACCCCCCAGACCTTCACCACCGGGACGGCCATTGCCACCCAGGCGCCCGTCCTCGCCAATCCCACGTCCAACGTGGCCACGACCTATGCCGTGACCGCCGGCGCGCTGCCGGATGGCCTGACTTTGAACGCCGATGGCACCATCACCGGCACGCCGACGGCGCCCGGTGTCTATGCTTTCACCATCACGGCCACCAACGGCACCCGTGTCGCCACCTCCTCGCCGACCTACACCGTGACGCCCGCGGCGGCGCTTGCACTCACCTACGCGACGCCCCAGACCTACCCGGTCGGAACGGCCATCACCACCCAGGCCGCAGGGCTCGGAAACGCCACGCCTGGCTTGAACACCACCTATGTCTTGACCAGCGGTTCACTGCCTGCCGGACTCACGCTGGACGCGGGCACCGGCAACATCCTGGGTACTCCGACGGCTCCGGGAGTCTACACCTTCACCATCACGGCCACGAACGGTGGTCGCAGCGCGCTGTCCAATGCCACCACCTACACGGTGAACCCCGCCTCGAACCTGACCGTGGGCTACGCTTCGCCCCAGACCTTCCCGGTGGGCTCGGCCATCGCCACCCAGAACCCGACCCTGGCAAACGCCAACCCGGGCCTGACGACGACCTATGCCATCTCCAGCGGCAGCCTGCCCGCAGGTCTGACCCTGAACAGTGACGGCACCATCACCGGCACGCCCACCACTGCTGGCGTCTACACCTTCGTCATCACGGCCACCAACGGCACCCGGACCCCCGCCGTGTCGGGCACCGTCACCTACACGGTGAACCCCGCGTCGAACCTGACCGTGAGCTATGTCTCACCCCGGACCTTCCCGGTGGGGTCGGCGATCGGCACTCAGAGCCCGACCCTGGCAAACGCCAACCCGGGTCTGACGACGACCTATGTCATCTCCAGCGGCAGCCTGCCTGCAGGTCTGACCCTGAACAGTGACGGCACCATCACCGGCACACCCACCACCGCTGGCGTCTACACCTTCGCCATCACGGCCACCAACGGCACCCGGACCCCCGCCGTGTCGGGCACCGTCACCTACACGGTGAATCCGGCTTCGAACCTGACCGTGGGCTACGCTTCGCCCCAGACCTTCCCGGTGGGCTCGGCCATCGCCACCCAGAACCCGACCCTGGCAAACGCCAACCCGGGCCTGACGACGACCTATGCCATCTCCAGCGGCAGCCTGCCCGCAGGTCTGACCCTGAACAGTGACGGCACCATCACCGGCACGCCCACCACTGCTGGCGTCTACACCTTCGTCATCACGGCCACCAACGGCACCCGGACCCCCGCCGTGTCGGGCACCGTCACCTACACGGTGAACCCCGCGTCGAACCTGACCGTGAGCTATGTCTCACCCCGGACCTTCCCGGTGGGGTCGGCGATCGGCACTCAGAGCCCGACCCTGGCAAACGCCAACCCGGGTCTGACGACGACCTATGTCATCTCCAGCGGCAGCCTGCCTGCAGGTCTGACCCTGAACAGTGACGGCACCATCACCGGCACACCCACCACCGCTGGCGTCTACACCTTCGCCATCACGGCCACGAATGGCACCCGGACGCCCGCCGTGTCCAACACGGTGACCTACACCGTTCCTGCGCTGGCGCCCACCGCCCTGAACTACACCTCCCCGATCACGTACACTGCCAGCCTCGCCATCGCGAACAACAACCCGAATCCCACCGGGGGCGCGCCCACGGCCTACAGCATCGCGGGGGGCAGCCTGCCTGCGGGGCTCAGCCTGGACCCCGCGACCGGGGTCATCAGCGGCACCCCGACGGTCGGTGGCAGCTTCTCCGTCACCATCAGCGGCAGCAACTCGACCGGAGGTACCAGCCAGACCCTCAGCATCACCGTGCTGGCCTATCCCACGGCGAACCTGTCCAGCAATCCCTCGACCGTGCCCATCGGCCAGTCCTCCAGCCTCACGGTCCTCTTCACGGGCAGCGCGAGCGGCACCGCCCTCCTCACGGGGGACGGAATCGTCACGCCGCTGACCGTGACCTCGGGGACCTCGGTGCCCACGGGCATCGTGAACGTGCCCGGCACGCTCCGGACCTACACCCTGACCGTGACGAACGCCCAGGGCTACACGGCCACGTCCCAGACCACGGTGCAGTGGATTCCGGTCCCCCTGGACACCTGGACGGTGACCCTCCCCACCACGGGTGGCGGGCCCCTGACGCCCGGCTCGGGGAACCTCCTCCAGGGCCAGATCGCCATCACTGTGCCCGACCAGGGTCAGAGCCTCTGTGGTGACGTCACGCTCACCGTGAACAAGGAGGCCTCTCTGCCCGGGGCCATCGTCGCGGCGGCCCGGGACTACTCCCACACCTTCAACATCGCTTCGAACCTGGGCTATCCCTTCCGGGTGCCCATCACCATCACCCTGGCCTACGATCCCACCCTGGCCAGCCCGAGCCTGACTGGCACCGACCTGCCGATGGCCTTCTACTGGGACCCCAGCTACAGCAAGTGGGTGGCCACGGGGCTGAAGGCTGTGGACACCACCGCCCACACGGTGACGTTCACGACCCTGCTCCCCGGTCGCTACGCGGTCCTGGGCGTCCCGAGCCTGGCCGTCGCCACCCAGAACCTGGGCTTCGCCAGCGGCACGGATGACTGGCGCCAGAACAACCCCTCCGTCTATGACCTCCCGGGCGGTGCCAGCCTCGGCATGAGCTCCTTCGCCTCCTGGTTCTTCCCCTTCGGGAAACCGGCCAATGGCGGCACCGGCCTGTTCAACCAGTTCCCGACGGTGGGTGATGCCAATGCCGCGGCCCTCATCAGTCGCCTGGCCAACGGCACCATGGACAGCTGGGAGGCCCTCTGGAACCAGGGCACCTACACCCTGACGGACCGCCAGACGGGTCTGGCCCTGCTGACGGGCCTCATGGTCACCGGCCAGCCCCAGGTCTTCCTCATGAGTGACGCCCGTCCGGCCATCAACAATGGTCTGGCGACCGCGGTCTACGGGTACGACAACGCGACCGGCCGGTTCAAGGTGATGGATCCCAACTACCCCGGGAACGCCCTCACCATCGCCTGGTCCGCGGGTTCCGGCTTCTCGTCCTACGATCGCGCCGCCGGCTACAGCCCCGCCCTGGCGAAATACGCCTTCGAGGGCCAGACCAGCGTCCACCGGCTGGCGGACTATGACCGGGTTCTCTCCGGGGCGGCCACGAGCTTCCCCGCCGCCACCTTCGCCACGATCAATGTCACCAACGTGGCCGAAGTCCCCAGCCCGAACCTCGCCCAGGACGTGGTGGTGACCAGCGCCAACAACGTCACCGTGAGCGGCACTGTCACCAATGGCGACGAGGCCGCCAGCCACATCTACTGGAGCCAGAACGGCAGCGCGCCCCGCACCGCCGTGCCCCTGGTCGGCAATGCCTTCACCTTCACCATCCCGGCCCTGGCAGACCCCTACGCCACCACCGTGACTCTGGAAACCACCTCGACCCCCTGTGATCCCAGCTTCTCCCACTCCGGCTTCGCGAAGTTCGTGGTGAAGCAGTCCAGCCTCACCCCCTGGTTCACGAACTCCTGCTTCGAGAACGGGCAGGCGAATCCCGCGCCCTGGGTGCTGGAGCAGGGATTCAACGGCTCCAGCGTCGCGGCCGTCCCCTACCCGACGCCCCAGACCTTCAGCACCACCACCGGGCAGATGAATTCGTACTCCATCAGCTGGAACCAGGCCGCGGTGGACAGCGCCCTGGTCCACAGCGCGGCGCACGCGGCCGATGCCAACGTTCCGGCCATCGCCTCGGTGCTGGACGGCGACTACAGCTTCATGGTGAACAACCCCGCCAACGGGGCCCACATCAGCCGGATGTACGAAACCATCACCGTGCCGACCACCGTGGCCAACCCCAAGCTCACCTTCTACTGGGCCGCCGCCATGCAGAGCGCGGGCCACGTCCCGGCCCAGCTGCCCTACGTGGACATCCTGGTGCAGGACGTGACGAACAACTATGAAGTCCTCTACTTCGTCCACCACTATCCGCCCAGCACGGTCGGAGCGACGACGTACACCGATGGTTATCCCGGCTGGATCGCGGGCAATGGCACCGGCGCCAACCAGTGGTACGGCATCAACTGGCAGAAAGTCGGTCTGAACCTCGGCGCCAGCCGCCAGGGCCACCAGCTGAAGATCACGGTCATGGCCGCCGACTGCAACCAGGGCGGGCATGGCGGCTACGCCTACATCGACAACATCGGCTGCAACTAGCACCGGGTTCGGATTTTCTTTGGAGTTGTCATGCGCACTGCCGTCTCGACGCTGATGCTTGCCCTTGCCGCCAACCTAAGCGCTGCCGGCCCAGTCGCGCCCGCCCAGGAGTTCAACTGGGTCCAGGGCCAGCTGGCCTACCTGTCCCAGCAGAACTCCGCCTGCATGAAGGACTCCCCGGGCTTCGGCCTGGGGGGCGGCCAGTGGTTCATGCCCCGGTGGGGCTGGGAGGCCACCTTCCTCCACGGTCGCCTCGAGCCGACCAGCCGGCTCTGGAAGGCCAATGAGGATCACCTTGATGCCACGGCGCTGTTCCGTCCCCTGCTGGATACGGGGCGGTGGATCCCCTTCCTGCGGGCCGGCGTCGGGGCCTCCCGGCTGCAGAATCCGCTATCCCTGAGCGGGGCCACCACCACCCGCCTGAACCTCCTTGCCGCGGCGGGCACCCAGGTGATCCTCAGCCCGCGGGCCCTGGGCACCCTGGAACTGCGCACCACCACGGTGGAAAGCTCCACCCGGAGACAGGAACTCGCCGCGCTGGTCGGGCTGGGCTACCGTTGGGGCGGCAAGGCTCCGGCTGCTCCGGCACCGGTGGTTGCTCCCGCTCCCGAATCAAAGCCGACGCCTGCGCCGGTTCCGCCGCCCACCGCTCCCGAGCCGGTGGTCGTGCCGCCCCCTGCACCCGCACCGGCACCCGCTGCTCCTCCTCCGCCCCCGGTCCCTGAACCAGTGCCAGCTCCTCTGCCCGTCAAGTTCGTTCTCGGGGATGCCGTCCTGCATTTCGCCAACAACGGCTCGGAGTTGAGTCCGGAGGGCATGGAAGCCGTCCAGGCGGTCGCCCGGCAGCTGCAGGCCTACCCCGGTGCCTACACCCTGATGGTCAGTGGCCACACCTCCAGCCTGGGCGGCAACGCCCACAACCAGGCGCTGAGCAAGCGCCGCGCCGAGGCCGTGGCCAGGCTCCTGGCCGGGGCCGGCATTCCCGCGGATCGCATCTTCACCGTGGGGCGCGGGCCGGATGTCCCCATCGCCGACAACAAGACCCGGGAAGGCCAGAGCCGGAACCGCCGCGTGGAGATCGACGTCAAGACCACCGAGGCCGTGGAGAGGGTCCACAAGGCCACCGGCATCGTGGATCTTCCCGTCCAGCCGAAGGCGCCTGCCAAGGCGGGCAAGGCCCGGCCAAAGCCTCAACCAAAGCACTGAACGCCGTTCTGGATCTCCCCCAGGGAAAGCCCGGGGGAGATCCAGGTCAGCTGCCGGAGCCGGGAATGCCCAGCTCTCCGAGCCACCGGGCCTGTTCGGAGGGGCGCTCCACCCTCAGGCCACGGACCTTGAGGGTGTGCAGGCGCAGGGCCCCATCCGCAAACCCGAGCAGCAGGCCCTCCGGGGTGAGGCGGTAGCACCCCGGAGGGCAGGGTTCTCCCGTCGGCAGGGCCCAGGCGACCTTCGCCGTGCCCAGGGGGGTCTCCAGGAAGGCATTGGGCCAGGGATCCGCCACGGCCCGGATCTGGTTGAAGGCTTCCGCTGCGGTCATGGCGAAGTCCAGCCGGGAGTCGGCCGGCTTGCGACCGCCAAAGTAGGTGGAGGGGCCGAGGGTCTTCTGGTCGATGCGCGGGCAGGAACCGTCCACCAGGCCGGGGATGGCATCCCGCACGAGGTCCCTACCGGCGGCGGCGGCCTTGTCCGTGAGGCTGAGGGCGGTCTCGTCCCAGGCGATGGGCAGGCGCGCCTGGGCCACGATGAAGCCATCGTCGGGCTTGGGAGTCATGGCGTGGAGGGTGACGCCGGTCTCGAGTTCGCCCTTCACCAGCACCCAGTTGATGGGTGCCCGGCCCCGGTACTTCGGCAGCAGGCTGCCGTGCAGGTTGTAGGCGCCGAGGCGCGGAATTTCCAGGAAGCGGGCCTGGATCATCTCCCGGAAGTAGAAGCTGAAGAGGAAATCCGGACGAAGTTCCCGGATGGCGTCGTACACCGAGTCTTCGTTGAACCCCGGGGCCATGGTCACGGGAATGCCCTGGGCTGCGGCCAGCACAGCGGGCGGAGTGAACCACAGCTCGTCTGGTCCCTGGGGATAGGTGTAGAGGCCGACCACGTCTACGCCCGCCTCCAGCAGCCCTTCCAGGGCCGCGGTCCCCACGCTGGAGTAGGCACATACCACGGCGGTCGGCTTGGACATGTTTTTCCCTCGGAACTTCTCCAGGATCGCATAATCGGTTGAATCCCCTGTCCGTAGACCTATGTTGTGTCGGGAGCCCCCGTGCGCCTTCGACCCCTATCCCTCCTGTTCTGCGCAACCCTCCTGGTCGCTGGGGGGGATCCCTTCGAGGCACCGCCAGAGCTGAAGACCTTCGCCCAGAAGCAGACCATCGGCCACATGGGGGTCGCCACCAAGGTCAGCTACCTGCTCAGATCCTTCTTCGCGGCCCCGGAGGATGGCGGGCTGGGGATCACCTACGACAACGCCTACACCCGCACCCCCATGGAAGCCTGGCGGGACCGCAAGGCCAACTGCCTGACTCTGACGGCGCTCTATGTGGCGGCCTGCAAGTCCATCGGCCTCGAGGCCAGGTACGGGGAATCGCTGAGGGTCAGCCGCTGGCGGCGGGTGGGTACCACGGTGCGCTACGAGCGGCATGTGGTGGCCGTCGTTCCGGCCGGCACCATTGGGCAGGAACTCGTCGCCGATTTCCTTCCGGAAATCAGGAAGGACACTCAGCTCATCGTGCCGCTGGAGCCCAAGCGCGTGCTGGCCCTGTTCTACAGCAACCGCGCCGTCGAGCTGATGGCCGAGCCCCGCCCGGATGAGGCCCTGGCGTCTGCCCACCGGTCCATCGAGATGGACCCGAACCTGGGTGTGGGTTGGAACATCCTGGGGGTGGTGCAGCGGAGCCTCGGCCAGGACGCCGAAGCCGAGAAATCCTTCCTGAAGGCCATCGGGGCCGATCCCAAGGATGGGGCCCCCTGCGGCAACCTGGAGAACCTCCTGAGGGCGCAGGGCCGGGAGGCGGAGGCACAGGTCTACCGGGACCGGGGCATGGAGGTTCGGAAGCGGGATCCCTTCTTCAACGCCTTCCTGGCGGAAGAGGCCCTGCAGGACAGCCACTGGGAGGAAGCGGACAAGCGCATCAAACAGGCGATCAGGCTGCTACCCCAGGAGCCGGACTTCTACCTGATCCAGGCACGCCTGGCCCTGGCCCAGGGGCAGCGGAAAGACGCCATCAAGGCCCTGGAGAAGGCGCGCAAGTGGGCCATGCCCGAGATGCAGGCCCGCTACGACACCAAGCTGGCGCTGCTCAAGGGAGAAACGCCCAGCTAGTTCGCCTCCAATTCCGCGAGACGGGTCTGGGCATCCACGCTGTCCGGATGGTGCATCAGGCATTCCCGGAGGTAGCGGCGGGCTCCCTCCAGGTCCTCCAGTTCCCGGCGCGCTTCGGCCAGGTGGATGAGCGCCTCCTCGGCCTGGGGATCCACATGGAGGGCCTGCCGCCAATGGCCCTCCGCCCGATCCCAGTCGCCGAGCTCGGCGCAGGCGTGGCCCGCATCCAGCAGGAAGCGCAGCCCATGCGGATCCATGCGCACCGCCCGTTCCAGGTCCATCCGCGCCGGGAGCGGATCTCCCAGGTGGGCGCGGGCCAGGCCCCGCAGATGCCAGAAGGCGGGGCGCTCCCGACAGGGCTCCGCCAGCCCGTCCAGGTAGGGCAGCAGCGCCTCCCAGGCCGCCATGCCGGCCAGGCAATCCGCCTGCAGCAGCAGGAGGTCCACGTCCCCGGGCTGTTCCTTGAGCAGAGCCAGCACCTCCGCGTAGGCGGCCTCGTACCCGCCCTCGGCGACCAGGATCTGCAGCCTCAAGGGCGGGTGGTGGTCCCCCTGCTGGTCGAAGGGGACCTGATCCAGCAGCTCCTTTGCGAAGGCCGGGCGATCCTCCCACCAGAAGGCGAACTCCGCGCGGCGGAGGTGCCATTCCTGACGGAAGGAGCCGCCCTCCTCGCCTTCCGGGATGGTGTCCCAGGCCCGCTCGAGGGTCAGCAGGGCATCCCCGTCCCGGTGCAGCTCCAGGGCGATCTGGTAGCGCTCCATCCAGAGACGGAAGGCGCCGGGCAGGCTGCCGATGGCACTCTCGATCACCTTCCAGGCACCTTCCCGGTCCCCCAGCTGGCGGCGGGAGACCGTCTCTGCCAGCCAGTGCAGGGGCTGGGTGCGCCGTTCCGCGGGCAGGTTCTGGACCAGCGCGAGGGCCTCCGCGTAGCGGCCATTCCGGAGCAGGTGCATGCCAGCGGCGCCCCGGTCCCAGGGCAGCCGGGGATCCCCATGGCGGGACATGAGGACCCCCAGCGCCTGCTCAGCCATGTCCTCCCGGCCATGCTGGAGACCGGCCAGCATGAGGTCCTCCAGGATGAGGGGATCGTCCCAGGAGAGGGGCAGGGCCTCCTCGAAATGGACCCAGGCCCGGTGCAGGGTCTCTGGCTCAGCCACCCGGAGCAGCAGGATGCCCTGCAGGTGCCGGAGCCGGCCCATGTGCGGGGCGAGCGCCATGAGGCGCGCACCCCAGGCCAGCCTCTGGAAGGACGGAGTGCCCGGGACTTTCCGGAAGGCCCGGGAAACCAGGGCCCTCCTCCAGAGCGGCAGGCGGGCAAGCTGCGCCTCCAGCGCCTCCAGCCAGGCCAGGTCCCGGTGGCCGAGGGAGAGGTGGAGGGCACTCCTCAGCTGGAGGATCCGGTAGCCAAGCTCACCCCGGTTCCATCCGGAGGTCCCCAGCGCCTGGAGCACCTCGTAGGGATGATCCCCCTGGGCCCAGCGCCGTTCGGCCCGATGGAGCCGGGGCCGGTCGATCCACTGGGCCCGGGCGTTGAGTCCGATCCAGGCGCCCAAGCCCATGGTCCCGAGGACTAGGGCCAGGGCCGGCAGGGGGGTGAGGCCTTCGGGAGGCGCAGTGAGCAGGGCCATGCCCGCGATGGCGGCCACGGATAGCACCGCGGCCAGCGTGGTTCGGAGCAGCCAGGATCGTCCGGATTCCGTCATGGATCGAGTATGAGCCCGTCCCCGGGGCATCAGGCATCCCGATCCCGCCCTGCATCCAACGAGCCCCGGGAGAATCGGGACCTGTGTCCTGGCGCAGGCGGATCAGACCTTGCTGACGTTGGCGGCCTGGGGTCCTTTGGGACCCTGGACCACCTCGAAGCTGACGCGCTGCTTCTCCTCCAGCGAGCGAAAGCCCTTGGTTTGTACGGCGGAGTAGTGGACGAAGACATCGGCCCCACCCTCATCCGGGGTGATGAAGCCGAAGCCCTTCTCGGCGTTGAACCACTTCACGGTACCTTCGGACATGACTGTCTTCCTGGGGGCATGGCCCCGCTTGCCTGGGGGTTGATCGCGCGCTCCGCACCAGGCATGCGGACCACGGGGGCTTGAGCTCCGGAGAAAACAGGGATCCCCGACGGGAGTCCCCCCTCTTCACGGCTCTGAGGCTGATAAAGATGGCTGGTTGGAAGGGATTCTAGGGTGGGGGTTGACGGGCTTCAAGGGACAAAATGGGGTGTAGTTGCGGATCCAGGCATTACCACCAGCAGGACGGGGCACCCGGTCCAGCGAACTACCTGGCAAGTTCCCGAATGGCCCACTCCGCACCCTGGACCACCTGCGCCATCCTCCGGTAGTCGAGCTTCTCAGGCGTATCGCCTTCGGTGTGGTAGTCCCGATTCCGGTTGAAGGCGGTGTCCGTGATCATGACGGCGTGGTAGCCGCGATCCCAGTACGGGTGGTGGTCGGAGAAATCGACCCCAGGGATCCAGCGGGGACCGCTGAGGGAGCGGACCGGGAGCAGCGTGGCGGCCTGCATCGCGGACTTTATCCTGCGAGTCAGGCTGATATCGGAGAACCGCCCGACGATCGCAATGAAGTTGCCTCGGTCGGGGTACAGGAAGCTCAGCGGGAAGGGGATGTGCTGCGTATCCGGCCCGTCCTCGAAGCGGCCGATCATCTCCAGGGAGATCATGGCCCGGACCTCGGCCTTCTCGGTGGCCAGGCTCCTGGCGTGATGGGCGCTCCCCATGTCCTGGGTGCGGAAGAAGGGGGGTTCTTCCAGCGTGTAGGCCACCAGGTCCACGCGGCAGGCTGGCGGGTTCGATCCAAGGCGACGCGCCAATTCCAGGATCCCGGCGACGCCGCTGGCGTTGTCATCGGCCGCCGGGAGGTCACCGCAGGCATCGTAGTGGGCCCCGACCACGAGGCGCGGCCCGGATTCGGGACCGAAAGTGACGCCATAGTTCGTGTAGGTGCGACCCCGAGCCTCGAAGGTCTGCTTCCAGGCCCTGCCGCCCGATTGTTGGAAGGCCCCCTCGATGTATGCCCCAGCCTTCGCCAGCCCAGCCGGACTGCTCCAATCTCTCGGACGGCACTCCACGGCCAGGAATCGGACATGGGACTCCAACCTCTGCGGGTCCACTGTCCAGGCATTTTCACCGGTCCTGCGGGTGAGCACCGGTTGGGTAACGACACAGGAGATGGAGCCACTCAGTGCCACCAAGGCGATGCCCATTGCCGTCGCCAGTCGTCTCCTGAACCGCCGAGAGGCTGCGCGGTAGGTCGCGAGGAAATCGTCATTCATGGGGTTTGGTGTGTTCATGAGCGATCCCTGGGAACAGTGGTCTCGATCTCTTGAATGCGGCTTGTCCAAAATTTTGATCAATCTTCCTGCTGGATCTGCTTCGACGGGGAGCGTGGCCAACCTGGTGGTTTGAACGAATCAGCGGGTCCCCACTCGGAACCCACCATTCAGGCGCATTCCGAGTAACCCGCGAGGGTCGTCCGTTCTCTTCCGATCAATTCCCCTGCTGGATCTCTTTCGCGATGACCAGGCGTTGTATCTGGTTCGTTCCTTCATAGATCTGCAGCAGCTTGGCGTCGCGCATGCACTTCTCGACGAGGTAGTCGCGGCTGTAGCCGTTGCCGCCGAGGATCTGGACGGCATCGGTGCTGACTTCCATGGCGGTGTCGGTGGCGAAGGTCTTGGCGATGGCGCTCTGCTTGGAGTTCCTGATGCCGTTGTCGGTGAGCCAGGCGGCCTGCCAGGTGAGCAGGCGGCTGGCCTCGATCTTCTTGGCCATGTCCGCCAGCATGAAGCTGATGGCCTGGTTGGCGAAGATGGGCTGGCCGAACTGGACGCGGGTCTTCGCGTAGTCTAGGGCGATCTCGAAGGCGGCCCGCGCCACGCCCACGCCCCCGGCGGCCACGGCGGCGCGGGTCTGGTCCAGGGTCTTCATGGCGATGATGAAGCCCATGCCCTCCTTGCCGAGGATGTTCTCGGCGGGCACTTCGGCGTCGTTGAAGTAGAGCTCCACCTGGTTCGATGCGCGCTGGCCCATCTTGTCCATGGCCTTGCCCACCACCAGGCCCGGGGTGTCGCGGGGCACGATGATGCAGCTGGTGCCCCGGGCGCCCTTGCTGGGATCGGTGCTGGCGAAGAGGGCGTACCAGTCGGCATAGCCGCCGTTGGTGCAGTAGCACTTGGTGCCGTTGACGATGTACTTGTCGCCCTTCTTCTCGGCGCGGCAGCTCATGCCGCCAGCATCGGAACCGGCATTGGGCTCGGAGAGGGAGAAGGCCGCGAACTTGGGCTCCTCGGCCAGCATGCCCAGCCACTTCTTCTTCTGCTCGGGGCTCCCGGCGACCAGCACGGGGGTCATGGCCAGGCCGTTGGCCATGATGGAGGTGTAGAGGCCGGCACAGCCCCAGGCCAGTTCCTCGCAGACGATGGCCTCATCCACCTGGCTGGCGCCGGGCCCGCCACAGTCCTCGGGCACCAGGGCCTGCAGGTAGCCCTGGTCCCAGGCGGCCTTGTAGACGTCCACGGCCCACTCCCCGGTCTCGTCGTACTTGCGGGCCACGGGGCGCATGATCTTCTCGGCGAAGGTGTGGGCCCGTTCTTTCTCGGCCAGCTGTTCGGGGGAAAGGGTGAAACCAAGCATGCATGCCTCTTCAGGAAAAGGTGGGGAGGTGGCGATGGGGGAGGATCGGGACCCCCAGTCTAGCTTCCACGCCTCTCTGCGCCCAAGGCCGGTGTCCCTGACGCCGAGTAGGATGACGTCGGTCACATGGCGATCCGAGGGTAAACTTAGCGGTTGGAGTGCCCATGACCATCCGATTATCCGACCTGGGGAAGGCCGTCCTCGACACCGAGTACGCGGTGCGGGGGCCCATCGTGGCCCGGGCGGCCGAGCTTGAGAAGCTGGGGCGCGAGATCATCTACTGCAACATCGGCAACCCGCAGTCGCTGGGGCAGAAGGCGCTGACCTGGAATCGCCAGATCCTGGCCCTCTGCGAGTATCCGGAGCTCATGGAGCGGGCCCCGGGGGCCTTCCCGCCCGACGCGGTCGAGACCGCGAAGGCCATCCTCGCGGGAACTAAATACGGGCTCGGCGCCTACAGCGAGAGCCGCGGGGTGCGCTTCATCCGCGAGGCCGTGGCCGAGTTCATTCTCGAGCGCGACCACATCGGCGTGGATCCGGATGCCATCTTCCTGACCGACGGCGCCAGCAAGGGCGTGCAGACCATCCTGCGCCTGCTCATCGGCGGCCCCGGGGACGGCATCATGGTGCCCATCCCCCAGTACCCGCTCTATTCGGCCACCATCACGCTCTACGAAGGGCGCATGGTCCCCTACTTCCTGGATGAGGCCAACGGCTGGAAGCTGAGCCGCCCCATGCTGGAGGCCTCGCTCGCGCAGGCGAAGGCCGAGGGCACGGCGGTGAAGGCCATCTGCGTCATCAACCCCGGCAACCCCACTGGGGCGGTGCTCGACGAGGCCAACATTGCGATGATCATCGAGTTCGCGCAGGCCCACGGGCTCTCGATCCTGGCCGACGAGGTCTACCAGGAGAACATCTACCTGGCCGGCGACGAATTCACCTCCTTCGCGAAGGTGCTGCACCAGCTGGAGGCGAAGGACGTCTCCCTCTTCAGCTTCCACTCCTGCTCCAAGGGCTTCCTGGGCGAGTGCGGCGTGCGGGGCGGCTACTTCGAGTACCGGAACGTGCCCGACGAGGTGGCGGCGCAGATCCTGAAGCTCCAGAGCGTGAGCCTCTGCGCCAACCTGGCGGGCCAGGCCGCGACCTACGCCATGGTGCGGCCGCCGAAACCCGGCATGCCCTCCCATGCCCAGTATGCTGCGGAGCGGGGCGCCATCCTCGACACGCTCAAGCAGCGGGCCATCCTGCTGGCCGAGGGCCTGAACCGCGTGGAGGGCATCTCCTGCAACGTCATCGCGGGGGCCATGTACGCCTTCCCCAGCATCGTGCTGCCTCCCGGCCGGACCGACTTCGACTATGCCCTGGCCCTGCTGGAGCAGACGGGGATCTGTGTGGTGCCGGGCTCGGGCTTCGGCCAGGCCACAGGCACCGCCCACTTCCGCACCACCATCCTGCCGCCGACGGAGAAGATCCAGAAGGTGGTGCAGGCCCTTGGCGAATTCCACCGGAACTACCGTTGACCCTTTCAGGAGTCCCCATGCGTCCCGAGCATCCCATCGTCCTCATCACCGGCGCGTCCAGTGGCTTCGGTGCGGCCATGGCGCGCCTCCTGGCTGCCCAGGGCTGTCACCTGGCCCTGGGCGCCCGCCGCATCGAGCGCGTGCAGGCCCTGGCCGACGAGCTGGTGAAGGCCCACGGCATCAAGGCCTTCGCGGGCGCGGTGGATACCCGCGAGACGGCCAGCGTGAACGCCTTCGTCGAGGCGGCGGCCTCGGCCCTGGGCGGCCTGCACGTGCTCGTCGCCAATGCGGGTCTGGCCAGCGGCACCTACAAGATGTGGGAGACGCCGGACGAGGACCTCGAGGCCATGATGCGGACCAACATCGAAGGCGTGGTGAAGACCATCCGCGCGGGCATCCCCCACCTCCGCAAGGCAGGCTGGGGCCACGTGTTCTTCATCGGCTCCACGGCCGGCCACCAGCCCTACGAGGGAGGCAGCGTCTACTGCGCCTCGAAGTTCGGCGTGAAGGCCATGGCCCACAGCCTGCGCCTGGAGCTGAACGGCGAGCAGATCCGCGTGACCTCCGTGGATCCCGGCATGGCCGAGACGGAATTCTCGGACGTCCGCCTGAAGGATGGCGACAAGGCCAAGGCCGTCTACAAGGGCGTGAAGCCCCTCAGTGCGAACGATGTGGCCGAGTGCGTGCGGTGGTGCCTGATTCTGCCCGACCACGTGAACATCGACGAGATGCTCGTGAAGTGTCTCGACCAGGCCAGCGTGCACAAGCTGCATCGCAGGGCCTGATCAGTTCCGGCTCATCCTCAGCGCCAGCGGCAGCGCCGCGAGCATGGCCAGCGCGCCCAGGCCCCAGCCCAGTCGGTAGCCGTGGTGGCCGATGACCCAGCCGAGGCTGAAGCTGCCGAGGCCGATGCCCGCGTCGAAGGCGAAGAGCAGGGCGCCGAAGGCCGAGCCGCGCCGCTGGGGATCGACCGATTCCAGGAGCTTCGCATTGAGGAGGGTGTGCAGCATGCTGTACCCGGCGCCGTACAGCAGGGCCGCGGCGATGTGCCGCGCCATGCCGCCGGGTAGCAGCGCCAGCAGGGCCAGGCCGGTGAAGGCGCCCACCAGCATGCCGGGCAGCTTGCGGATGGGGCGCTTCCCGAAACCCCGCCGCAACATGGCGATCCGCATGAGCACCATGCCCACGGCCATGAAGGAGAGGAAGGCCGAGGGCAGGGCCATTCCCAGGGCCAGACCCTCCTGGGCCGTGTAGCTGCCGAGGGCGCCGTAGCCCAGGGCCACGCAGAACAGGATCAGGCAGGGCGTGAGGACGGCGGCGTTCGGCCACTTGAAGCCCTCCGCCCGGCCGTGGGGGTGGTCCGCGGGCAGGGTGGTGCCCAGAAGGCCCAGCAGGATGAAGAGGGCGGCCAGGTACCAGCCGATGGGCGCGAACCCCCCGTGCTGGAAGATCCACAGGCCCAGCAGCGGCCCCACGATGACGCCGCCCGGGCTGGCCAGACCGTAGAGGCTGAGGCCATCGGCCCGGCGGTCCTCCGGCAGCACGTGGGCCAGCGAGGCCATGGTGGCCGTAAGCAGGCCCGACCAGACGATGCCATGCGGAAAGGCCAGCAGGTAGAAGCCCCATCGCGAGGTCAGCAGGGCGTAGGCGCCCAGGAAGCAGGCGTAGAGCAGGGCGCAGATGACCACCAGCCGCCGGTGGCCCACCCGGTCACCCAGGGGGCCCGTGAAGAGTGCTCCGATGGCACTGCCTGCGGTGAAGAGGCTCATGAAGCGGCCGCTCTCGGCTAGGCTCGCGCCCAGCTCCCGCAGGCGCAGCGGCACTGTGGGGAAGAGCTGGAAGGCGGCAAAAAAGGTGACGAAGGTGAGCGCCCAGACCAGGGCAAAGCTGCGGGTGATGAGCCGCGTTCTGGGTACCGAAAGATCCGTCATCCCTCCAGGATGCCAGAGGGGACCGGCTCGGTTGTCATGGCGGCGCTCTTCCGGACGATGCGGCGGGCCACGGGGATGGAGAGGGCCATCAGGGTCGCCCCGATGGCCCAGCCCCACCGGAAATTGAGATGCTCCATGACCCAGCCCAGGCCCAGGGCGCCGAGAGCCGTGGCCGCGTCGAAGGCGAAGAAGAGGGCGCCCACCGCGGCTCCGGTGCGCTGGGGTGGCGTGGTGGCGAAGATGTTCATGATCAGCAGGGTGTGGACCATGCCGTAGCCCGCGCCGTAGATGAGTCCGGAGAGCAGGTGCCGGGCCATGCCGCCCGGCAGGAAGGCCAGCAGGCCATAGCCGGAGGCGGCCAGGGCGATCATGTACGGCAGCAGGGCCACGGGGCGCCGCCCCATGCCCGTCAGCCCCAGCAGGCCCCGGATGGCCATCATGCCCAGGGCGAAGCAGGTGAGAAAGGTCGAGGGCCAGGCCATTCCCAGCGCCTTCGCCTCCTGGGCGCTGTACGGGGGCATGGGGCCGAAGCCCAGGCCCACCAGCATCATCACGGCCACCGTCCCCCACACGGCCCGGTCGGGCCACTGGAACAGCGCCGTGGCCTGGATCTCGCGCGGGGCCTCCCGGGGCAGGGCGCCGATGAGCCCGTGCAGCACCGCGAACACGCCCGCCAGCAGGATCAGCATCCAGGCGAAGCCCAGGTGCGGCATCAGCCACAGGCCCACCAGGGGACCCACGGCCACCCCGCCGGGCCCGGTCAGGCCGAAGAACGACAGCCCCTGGGCCCGGTGTTCGAGGGGCAGGATGCCGCCCACCTTGGCGATGGAGGCGGTTCGCAGCGCCGACCAGAGCACGCCGTGGAGGGGCGCGAGCAGGTAGAACACCCAGCGCACCTTGAGGAAGCCGTACACCACCAGGATGGCCACCAGGGCCAGCGAGGCCACGCGCAGCACCCGTCGCTGCCCGAGCCGGTCGCCCAGGGGCCCCGTGAACAGCGAGCCGAAGCCCGAGCCCAGCATGAAAGCCGTCTGGAACCGCCCGCTCTCGGCGAGACTCGCGCCCAGGTCGCGCAGGTGCAGGGGCACCACCGGGAAGAGCTGGTACCCGGCCGCGAACACGAGGAAGTAGAACGCGCACAGGATGACGAAAGGCGCCGTCAGGAACCCGCTGCGCCTCGATGTCTCCGCGTCCGCCATCGTTTCAGGATCGCATATGCTGGAGGCCCATCGAGGCCTTCATGCGGATCATCTGCCTGCTCTTCGCAATGTTGCAAGGTCTCATGGCGCAGCCGTTGACGATGCTGCCGAAGCAGGCCCTGGTGCCCTGCGGGCAGACGCTGCAGCTGCGGATCCCCGGACAGGACCCCAAGGCGTTCCGCTGGCAGGCGGACCGCGGAACGGTCGACGAGTCCGGCCTGTTCACGGCCCCCGGGCAGTACGGCCCCTGCCGGATCAACGCCACCGACTGGCAGGATGTCAACCGCACCGTCTCCGTCGAGATCCGGGCCGTGGAGATCCGCCTGCAGTCCAGCCCCGAACTGGTGCTCAAGCCCCGCGAGGAGGGACGCATCCAGGTGGAACTGGCCTTTCGGGGCGGGGAGCTGGACCGAAAACTGCTGTGGGCCTACGGAAAGCGCCAGTCCGAAGACGACGCGGCCGGGGCGGCCCCGCCCATGCCCCACGAGGGCCGGGTGGACGCCACGGGCTGGGTCCGCGCTCCTTCCGAGGAGGGTGTCTATCCGGTGGAGATCGTTCTCGCGACCGACCCCCGCATCCGCACCGTCACGCTCCTCCGGGTGTTTCGGCCCCGGCCGGGGCGGGTGAACCCGCAAGGAGATCCCGTCTCGGTGCGGGTGCAGCCGGACAAATCCGAATGCAGGGCCGGAGAGCATCAGTCCTTCAGTGCCACGGTCATCGGGGCGGACCTGGAGCTGGTGGCCTGGAGCATCGCCGCAGGGCCGAAGGATGGCGAGCTCGATCCGCAGGGTGTCTTCCGGACACCACAACCGGGCAAATACAGGATCCGGGCCACCAGCATCGCCTATCCCGAGTGCTGGGCCGAGGCCGAGGTGACAGTCGAGTCCTCGGTGAAGTCGGTGAAAGAGGAAGAAGCGACCAAGGCCAACCGCCTGGGCATCACCATTGTTCCCGGGCCCCGGCAGACCTACGTGATCCTGGGCGGCTGGGACGGCGAGCAGATATCCGGCGAGGTGCTCCTGCACGATTCCATGGCCGGCACTTTCCAGCCCTGCGGGGCCCTGCAGGTCCCCCGGGCCCGGTCCCTGGCGGTCCCACTTTCCGACGGCACCGTCCTGGTGGTGGGCGGAATCGGGGGGAAGGGCAGCACACCGTTGCGCGACGCGGAGCGCCTGGATCCGGAGCGCAAGGTGTCCTGGCGCGTGGGCGCCCCGAAGTGGTTCCACATCGGAGGCCTCCTGCAGCCGCTGCCCGGGGGCAGCGCCCTGCTGCTGGGGGGGCACGAACCCCAGGGCCAGCCCTGTGGCGCCGAGGTGTTCGACCCGGCCACCGCCGCCTTCCGGACCGTGGACGAACGGCCCTGGCCCGTCCACGCGGCCTCGGTCCGGCTCAAGGATGGCCGAGTGCTGATCCTTGGCGGTGAACTGAACCAGAAGCCCGTCGCGGTGCTGTGGAGCTTCGATCCGGGCAAGGGCACCTTCACGCCCTTCGGCAAGCTCGCGCAGGCCCGTTCCCGCTTCACGGCGACCCTGCTGTGGGACGAGAAGGAACTGGTGGCGATCGGCGGCAGGGGCGCCCAGGGCGCGCTGGCCACGGCCGAGCGCATCGACCTCGCCAAGGGACTTTCGAGTCCCGCGGGGAGGATGCCCGCCCCGCGGGAGCGTCATGCGGCGATCCTCATTCCCACCGGTCAGATCCTCGTCTTCGGCGGGGGCGACGGCCCGCGGGCCTCGAAGACGATGGAGGATTGGAATCCCGATTCCGGCACCTTCCAGGTCCGGAGCCAGATGGGCATCGGGGTCTGGTTGCCCGTGTTGTTCCTCAACCTCGATGGCGGCGTGTTCGTCCAGGGGCTGCCCGAGGACAACCTGGCCAAGAACCCGCTGCCCGGCATCTGGCGCCTCTGGGACTGACCCTCGGCCGGGATCTCCGGGCCATGAGAAGCTGAAGCCACCCCATCCAAGGCAGGCATCATGCAACTCGACCAGTTCCGATCCGAATCCGAACGCATCAAGAAGGGCGGCGCCGCCAAGGCCCATGAGAAGAACGCCGAGGCCGGCAAGCTCTTCGCCCGCGAGCGCATCCGCCTGCTGGTGGACGAAGGCAGTTTCGTGGAGGACGGCCTTTTCGCCAACGCCCTGCACAAGGACCTGCCCGCCGACGGCGTCATCACGGGCACGGCCACGGTGGATGGGCGTCCGGTGGCGCTCATGGCCAATGACAGCACCATCAAGGCCGGCAGCTGGGGCGCCCGCACGGTGGAAAAGATCATTCGCATCCAGGAAGTGGCCATGCGCCTGAAGGTCCCCATGCTCTACCTGGTGGACAGCGCCGGGGCGCGCATCACTGACCAGCTCGACATGTTCCCGGGTCGACGCCACGCCGGCACGATCTTCCACATGGAGGTGGCGCTGTCGGGCCTGGTGCCCCAGGTCTGCCTGCTCTTCGGGCCCTCGGCCGCGGGCGGCGCCTACATCCCCGCCTTCTGCGATGTCGTGATCATGGTGGAGGGCAACGCGAGCATGTACCTGGGCTCGCCCCGCATGGCGGAGATGGTCATCGGGGAGAAGATCTCGCTGGAAGACCTCGGCGGCGCCCGCATGCACTGCTCCGTGAGCGGCTGCGGCGACTTCCTCTGCAAGACCGAGCAGGAGGCCATCGCCCTGTGCCGGCAGTACCTGGGATTCTTCCCCCAGCACTGCGAGGACGCGCTACCGACCGCCGAACCCAAGCCCGTATCCGCCAAGGCGAAGGACCTGACCACACTGGTGCCGACGGACATCATGGCCCCCTTCCAGATGAAGGACTTCATCGAAGGCCTGGTGGATGAGGGCAGCTTCCTCGAGGTGAAGAAGCTCTTTGCGGGGGAAATCATCACGGGTCTGGCGCGGCTGGACGGCAAGCCCGTGGGCATCCTGGCCAACCAGCCCCGCGTGAAGGGCGGCGTGCTCTTCGTGGACAGCGCGGACAAGGCCACGCGGTTCATGACCCTCTGCGACGCTTTTGGCATTCCCCTCGTGTTCCTCAGCGACGTGCCGGGCTTCATGATCGGCAGCGCCGTGGAGAAGCAGGGCATCATCCGCCACGGGGCCAAGATGATCAGCGCCATGGCCAGCTGCAGCACGCCGCGCATCTGCGTGGTGGTGCGCAAGGCCTACGGTGCGGGCCTCTATGCCATGAGCGGCCCGGGTTTCGACCCCGACGCCACCCTTGCCCTGCCCACGGCCAGCATCGCAGTCATGGGCGCCGAGGCTGCGGTGAACGCCGTCTTCGCCAACAAGATCGCCGAGAAGCCCGAGGAGGAGCGCGCGGCCTACGTCCAGCAGCTGCGCGACGAGTACAACGAGGACATCAACCTGAAGAAGCTGGGGGCGGATCTGCACGTGGATGCCATCGTGGATCCCGCGGACCTGCGCGGCGAACTCGTCACCCGGCTGGCCCGCGCCCGCCGCCGGGAGGTCTGGCCCGCCAAGCGCCGCCCGGTTACGCCGGTCTGAGGCCTGGGCATTGACCCCTGGCCGGCGGCCGGGCGCATAATGACCCCCTTGAGTCCTGGAGCGACCATGCGTGCCCTGAAGCCCCTCCTCGTAGCCTCTGCGGCCCTCCTGGTCGGCTGCGGGTTCAACGACATCAGCGTGTCCATCGCCCCGCGGGAGGCCACGGTGAATGCCAATGCCCAGTTCCAGTTCACGGCCGGTGTGGGCAGCGCGGGGAACAAGACCGTGTCGTGGTCGGCCTCGGATGGAACGGTGACGGACAAGGGCCTCTTCACGGCTCCTGAGGTCGGGGGCGTCTGCTACGTGACGGCGACCAGCTCCGCCGACCCCAGCAAGAGCGCCGTGGCCACGGTCATGGTGGTGGCCCCCGTGGCGGTCACCCCCAGCCAGGTCACCATCGTCCCCGGAGGCACTCAGACCTTCACCGCCGTCATCACGGCCACCGGGGACACGAACGTGACCTGGTCCGTGCTGGATGGCGCGGCCGGAGGCACCATCACCGCCACGGGCGACTACACGGCCCCGGCCGTAGCGGGCACCTATCGCGTGGTGGCCACCAGCGTGGCGGATCCCACGGTGTTCGGCATCGCCATCGTGAAGGTGGATCCGGCCATCTGATCCGCTGGCCGGAGGGTTGAATCACGCATTCCAGGAGGCAGGCATGTTCCGTCGCGTGGAGGACTTCAAGACCATCTGGCAGCAGGAGGCTGAGAAGACCCTGGCGGTCTTCGGGGCCATTCCTGACGCCGCGGCCCACCAGGCGGTGGACTCCCAGCACCGCGACCTGCGGCGCATCGCCTGGCATCTGGTGGAGACCGTCCTGGAGCTGCCGCAGAACCTGGGCCTCAAGGTGAAGGGGCCTGTCGGGCTGGGTCCCGATGGCTTCATCGCCACGCCACCGCCGCCCACCATGGCCGAGATCGCCGCCACCTACCGCGCCGTGAGCGATTCCCTGCTGGATCACATGGGCAGCTGGAGCAACACCGAGCTGGGCCGCAACTTCACCCTCTACGGGGAGACCTGGACCGGCGCCTTCGCCCTGTATGTCCTCGTCAGCCACCAGACCCACCACCGCGGCCAGATGACCGTCCTCCTGCGCCAGGCGGGCCTGCACGTGCCCAGCACCTATGGCCCCACCAAGGAGGGCTGGGCGGAGTTCGGGCTCGAAGCTCCTCGCGTCTGAGTCGGTAGGGCTATGCTGGGTGGCCATGCTCTGGAGGCCCCATGCCCTGCCGTGCCCTGCTGCTTTGCCTCGCCACGCTCTGCCTGCAGGCGGGATCGCCCCCGTTCCAAAAGGCCGGCAAGGGCCCCGGCATCCTGCTGATCCACGGCTTCGGCGGGAACAAGGAGGTCTGGGCCGGGGTGGCTGCCGAGCTGGCCCAGGACCATACGGTGCTGAGCGTGGACCTTCCCGGCAGTGGGGGGACACCGGGCCCGGTGGTGGTGGAGGGGCGCGCAGACTTTGGGGCCGTGGCGAAGGATCTGGCCGCCCTGGTCCGCAAAGAGGGACTCGCTCCCTGCCTGGTGGTGGGCCATTCCATGGGCGGCCCCATCGCCGCGCGGGCGGCGCTTGAGGACCCCGGGGCCTTCCGGGGCCTGATCCTGGTGGACAGCTTCCTGGGCGCCCTTCCGGCGGCCTACATGGAACCCACCATCACGGGCCTGGAGGCGGACCCCGCCCTGACCCTTGCGGTGTTCATGGGCCACGTCAGCGCCGGGCCCGCGCAGAACGAGCGGGTGGTGGCCGAGGCCCTGCGCGTGCCCGTGGCGGTCCTGCAGGCCTACCTGCGGGGCATGACGCTGGATCCACTGGCGGCCCGGCAGGGCGAGCTGCGCCTTCCGGTCCTGCAACTGGCGGCGGGCCGCCGCGAAACCGATCCGGCCCGGGAGGCCGCGACCCTCGCCCAGTTCGGCTTCAAGGGGCTGCCGGCCTTCCGCATGATCCACTTTCCCGGCGCCAGGCACTGGATCATGTGGGACGCGCCCGAAGCCTTCCTGGTCGCCGTCCGCGCCTTCGAGGCCGGGCTGGGGCGCTGAAGACCACCAGCGCCCCGCCACCTAGAACCGGAACCGCGCCTCCGCAGAGTAGCTGGGCCCCGCGGCGGGATAGCCGTCGATGATCGAGGCATCGTTCTGGCCTTCCCGCGCCCGGGCCACCCACGCGGCGGCATCGGTGGTGGGCTGGAGCAGGTGCTCGCCGCGCAGAACAATAGTCCAATGCCTGCCTGCCTTCACCGTGGTGGACATGCCGACATCCCGATAGACCACCTGGGTGGCGCGGACCGTGGGCGGCAGGCCGTTGGCCCGGGCGCCACCGCCTTCGCTGTCCCCGGCCGCAGCGTACTGGTGGCCCTGCAGCGTGTAGTGGACCTCGGCCCGCACCCGGCTCCAGCCCATGAAGCCCTTCAGGCCGTGGGAGGAGAAGGGGCGCCGCTGGGAGGCCAGGGTGCTGAGCGCCTGACCCTCGGGGGCGTTGAGGTCCCGGGCCTCCTGGGCCCGGACGAAGCCTTCGAGCCCGGCTTTCTGCGCCGTGCGCCAGCCGAAGGCGGCCTCGGTGCCCCGCACCCGCACCCGATCCTGGTTCGCGTAGGACTGGCCGTCGAAGGCGAGGAGGTCCTTGCCCGACTGCTGCTGGCTTTCGAGCCGGCCGTACCAGTTGCCCTGGCCCCAGCCGAGCCCGATCTGCACGAAGGTGGATTGCTCCATGCGGAGCGGCGCGGCGGTGGGCACCAGGCTGTTGCGCAGCTGCTGGAGTACCGTGGGGGCCGTGCGTGCCCCGCCCAGGGCAGAGTAGATCCGCAGGCCGTGGGCCAGCTCCTGGTTGAGGCCCAGGCGCAGCATGTGGCCCGAGGCGTCGAGCACCTCCGTATCGGTGCCGCCGACCAGAAGGGACTGCCGGTCCCGGGTGCCTCGCGCCGTTCCCAGGAGGCGCAGGCCCGGCCTGGGCTCGAAGCGCCACTCGACGCCGAGTCCCAGCTGGCGGCCCTTGGCGGAGCCCAGCACCAGCGGGTTCTCGTCCCCGTCCTGGCGGACCTCCTGGCCCTCGAGACGCAGGCTGAGGTCCGAGCGGGCCCCGGTCGCCCAGTGCAGGGACGACTGGAAGCGGGTCTCGCGGCCTTCGAATGGGCTGGGCTGGGAGGTGCCCTGCGGAGCCTGCTCGTGCCGGAACCGGGCGAGACCGAGCGTGGTCTCCAGCTGCAATCCCGGTACCAGGTCCCAGTCCACGCGGAGCTGGCCGGCGTCGCTGCGCTGGCGGCTTTCGCGGGCCGCATCGTAGACGCGGGTGGTCTCGGTGACCTGCTGGTAGGGCTCGGGCACACCGAAGAAGGTGCCCCGCCAGGCCAGGGTCCAGAGGGCGGAGCCCCACTTCTGGCCCAGCCCCAGGAAGTTGGTGACCATGCGGAAGGGGCGGTCCGTTTCGGTGGTCTGTTTCTCCTGGGCGCTGAGGTTGCCCCCGCTCAGGTAGCCACCCTCCCAGGCGAAGCCCGGCGAGGTGGTGCTCTGGCCCTGGCCGTTGCTGCCGCCGAGACCGCCGAGGTCGCCCGACAGGCCCGGTTTATCGGGCCGCCCCGTGAACAGGGCGATGGCGCCGCCCTGGCTGCCAGAGGCGGTGATCACTTCGATGCGCGTGATCCCCAGCAGGGGCACCTCGTTGAGGTTCTGGCCCAGCCGGCCCGGATCCATGCGTGGAACACCATCCATCAGCACCACCGTGTCCTGGGGGCGGCCGCCACCCAGGTAGCTGCGTGAGGGCAGGCCGGGGCCGCCCTGGCTCTGGACCTGGGAGGGCAGCTCGCGCAGGAGGAATTCCCCCAGGGTGCGGGCGCCGGAGCGCTGGATGTCGTCCTCATCGAAGACCCGCACCTGACCCGGCGTCCGGCTCAGGGCCACGGGGCGCGACTCTGCCGCCCAGGACTCCAGGGGCTTCCTGGCATCGGGATCCACCGGAGGTGCCTGCTCCTGGGCAGCGAGGGCCAGGGACAGGGTGGAAAGCAGCAGGCGCGCGACGGTCGTTGCCGCGGTCAGGACAGTCATGGGGGCTCCGGGATCAGGCTGGGGTTCCCCCATTGAAGCAGGGCCGGGGTATCCCGGTGCGGCGAATGGGGCCTCGACGACCAGGTGGGGCCTTGCCTAAACCTCATGGGGATTGGCATCGTAAGGTGATATGCACACCCAACCGTGAGGAGGATCCGTATGCCTTGTCGTTCGCGCATGACCGCGCTCCTGTCCCTGCTCTGCCTGAGCCTGGCGGCCCAGACGGCACCCAATGGAGGCAAGGCGCCCTCCGCTCCCGCCACGCCGCCGCCGGTCGCCCCGGTTCCGGGAGCCCTGAAGCCCTTCGCCGAGGTCATCAAGGACGCCAAGGAACAGAAGGGCCTCTTCACCCTCTGGACCAAGGAGGACAAGGTCTGGATCGAGGTGAAGCCCGACCAGCTCGATGCGCCCTTCTTCTTCGCCATCAGCAGCACCCGGGGCACGGGAGAGCGGGGACTCTACGGCGGCATGATGGACGACAGCTTCCTCGCCAGCTTCCGCCGCGTGGGGAACACCCTGCAGATGCTGGCCAAGAACACCACCTTCATGGCCCCGGCCGGCACGCCGGCAGCGCGGGCCGTGGCCGAGGGCTTCACGGACAGCCTGCTCGCCAGCGCCCCCGTGCTCAGCCAGCCCCACCCGGAGCGGAAGTCCTTCCTGGTGGAAGCCAACGCCCTGCTGCTGAGGGACATTCCCATGGGGGCCACGCGGCTGGAGGCCACCTATCGCCAGCCCTATGGTTTCGATCCGTCCAACAGCTTCTTCGAGAAGGTTCGCAGCACCGAGGACCAGGCCGCCTTCCGCGTCCAGGCCCACTACAGCCTGCAGCGCATCATGCTGCCGCCCCTGATGATGCCGGGCGCCCCGCCCATGCCCTCCGTGCCACCTCCGGGCACGCTGGAGGACATGCGCAGCCTCTTCCTGGGCTGGCACTTCTCGTTCGCCAAGCTGCCCGAGCAGCCCATGGCGCCCCGCCTCGCGGATGACCGGGTCGGCTACTTCACCTCCACCCGCTGGGACTTCGGCGACGACACCCGCGTCGATCCCCAGGTCCACTACGTCCACCGCTGGCGCCTGGAGAAGAAGGATCCCGCCGCGGCGCTGTCCGAGCCCAAGCAGCCCATCGTGTTCTGGCTGGACCGCAACATCCCGGAGAAGTACCGGCCGGCCATCACCGAAGGCGTGCTCATCTGGAACAAGGCCTTCGAGAAGCAGGGCTTCAAGGATGCCGTGCAGGTGAAGGTGCAGCCTGAGGACGCCGATTGGGACACTCACGATGCCCGCCACGCCTCCCTGCGCTGGCTCACGGGCACCGACATCGGCTTCGCCATCGGGCCCAGCCAGGTGGATCCCCGCACCGGCGAGATCCTCGACGCGGACATCGGCATCGGCGAAGTCTGGGCCCGGGGCACCCGCACCGACGCCCGCGAGGTCCTGCCGCCCAAGGCCCAGGAGGGCTTCGCCTTCCGGCACGACCACGACCTCTGCGTCTATGCGGCGGAGGCCCACCAGGAGATGGGCTTCGCGCTGGACCTGCTGGAGTCCCGCGGGGAGATCGCCCCCGGCAGCCCCGAGGAGGATGCCTACGTGGCCGCGGTGCTCAAGGACGTGATCACCCACGAGGTGGGCCACACCCTGGGCCTGCGCCACAACTTCCGGGCCTCGACCATCCACTCCCTGGAGCAGATCTCGAACCCCGAGTTCACCAAGGTCAACGGCCTGACCGGCTCGGTCATGGACTACAACGCCCTGAACCTCGCCCTCAAGGGCCAGCCCCAGGGTGAGTACGTGATGAGCACGCTCGGGCCCTACGACCACTGGGCCATCGAGTACGGCTACAAGACCCTGGCCCCGGCCGATGAGAAGGCCGGCCTGGCCAAGATCGCCGCGCGCAGCTCGGAGCCGCAGCTGGCCTACGGCACCGATGAGGAGGCCCTGGGCTTCATGGGCCTCGAGGGCATGGACCCCGAAGTGAACCGCCGGGATCTGGGCTCGGATCCGCTGGCCTTCTACCAGAAGCGTCTGAGCCTCTCGAAGGAACTGTGGGAGCGCCTGCAGGCCAAGACCCTCCCGGATGGCGAAGGCTACCAGTCCCTGCGCCGGGGCCTGCTCCGCGCACTGGGCCAGGTGGGCCTCTCGGCCAACCTGAGCGCCAAGTACATCGGCGGCGTGGTCCACCTGCGTGATCACGCGGGCTCCGGTCGGGCGCCCTTCACGCCCGTTCCCGCGGCGCGTCAGCGCCAGGCCCTGAAGCTGCTGGAAACCGGGATCTTCTCGGTGGAGGCCTTCAAATTCAAGCCCGAGTTTCTGGCCCGGCTCACCACGGACCGGTTCAACGGTCCGCTGAATGCCGATCCCTCCCCCGCCCAGTGGGTGCTCCGCACCCAGACCCAGGTGCTGGCCCAGGTCTTCCACCCGGCCGTGGCCCAGCGGATCCTCGACATGCCGGACAAACTGGCGAACCCCAAGGAGGCCTTCCGCCTCTCCGAACTCTACGACACGCTGCAGACCGCCATCTGGAGTGAGCTGAAGAGCGGGCGCGAGGTCTCCGTGATGCGCCGCAACCTCCAGCGGGAGCACCTCCGCCAGCTGAGCGGCCAGGTCATCCGGGCCAATCCGCTCACCCCCGCGGATTCCCGGGCCCTGGCCCGGGAGGCCCTGCGCTCCCTGCAGGCCCAGCTCAAGGCCGCCCCGGCCAAGCCCGGCTTCAGCAAGGAGACCAGGGCCCACTTCGCCGACTGCCTCGCCGTCGTCGATGAAAGCCTCAAGGCCAGCCTGCAGCGCATGTCGCTCTAGGGCCTTCCGTACACACAACGCCCCGGGAGGAATTCCTTCCGGGGCGTTGGCTTAGCACCTCAGAACCGGAACACCACCGCGCCCTGCAGGAGCGTGCTGTCGTAGGTGCGGTTGATGCTGCTCACCAGCACCCGCGCCTCGGCGCCGAGGTTGCGCGTGAACTGCCAGCCGGCGCCGGCGGTGATGCCGAGCTTGGTGGTGTGGGAACGGATGGAGCCCAGGGCGGATTCCTGCTCGGAGAACCAGCGTACCGCGCCCAGGCCCCCCACCAGATAGAAACCCTGGTCCCGGTCCTCCACGTGGTACAGGTGATCGAAGGCGAGGTTGTAGTTGCTCACCTGGGTCTTCACGCCGTTCACCGCGGGGCCCTGGCCCCAGACGTTCCAGTCGAAGCGGGTGCGGCTGGTGTGGTGCAGCCCGCGGCGGTGCAGCCCGTGGATGCCCAGGCCGAAGCCCTGCTTGCCATCCATGGCGGTCTTCAGGTCCTGGGTGGGCTGGTTCAGCGTCACCTGGCCCTGCACATCGAAGTTTCCCGCGGCCAGGGGCAGGCCGAAGGCGAGGGCGCAGAGCGCCGGGAGTCGAGCACGCATGATGCCTCCATGGGGGAAAGGTCTGACGGGTGGGATATGCCAGGGCTGTGCCAGGGGTTCAGGCGCTTTGAATTCCAGTGCGTTTCATGAATCCAGCGCACACCGACGTTGCACCCGCGCACAGGCCCGCGCCACGCGGCGTCGATCTGCAACGCACTCCGGAGTTCCTACGCTCTCAGCGCTCCAGGATGAAGGTCACGGGCCCGTCGTTCACCAGCTCCACCTCCATGTGCTCCTGGAAGAAACCGGATTTCACGCGGGGGTAGTGGGCCTTGAGCAGGTCCAGAAACTTCCGGAAGAGCACCCGGGCGGCCTCGGGGTTCATGGCCTGATCGAAGGAGGGCCGCCGGCCCCTGGCGATGCTGCCAGCCAGGGTGAACTGGCTGATGGCGAGAATCTCGCCGCCCACCTCCTGCAGGCCGAGGTTCATCTTTCCATCTGCGTCCTCGAAGATGCGCAGGGTGGCGAGCTTGGCAGCGGCCCAGGCGCAGGTCTCCTCGGTGTCCCCGGTCTCCAGGCCCACCAGCACCAGCAGGCCGGGGCCAATGGTGGCCTCCAGGTCCCCGCTCCGCACGGAGGCCCGCTGCACGCGCTGGATGACGGCTTTCATGGGCAGGTCCCTCCACCCATGACAGTGCCACAGATGGCCGGGCGGATCCCAGACCCCGCGCCAGGTCCGCAGCGTGGCGGCGGGTAGGGCCGGCACCAAGGTAAGCTGGACCGGCAAGCGGCGTCCCTCCTCAACCCGCGCGTGCATGCAGGAGCCCCCTCGATGAGTGCCACCGTCCCTGGATTTGGTCAGCTTCTCCTGGCGGCCGCGGCCTGTGTTCAGGTCGCCTCCGCCAGTGAGCCCCGGCTCCGGGTCAGCTCGGAGGTCTGCAAGCCTGCAGACGTGGTCCTGATCAACCAGGACGGCCAGAAGGTCAGGCTCAAGCAGATCCTGGAATCGGGGGATCCCGTCGTCCTGAATTTCATCTACGGCCACTGCACCACCATCTGCCCGACCCTCTCGGCGGGGTACGCCACCCTCCAGGGCAGGCTCGGCGCCAGTTCGGGGAAGGTCCACCTCATCTCCATCACCATCGATCCCGACCGCGACACGCCGAAGGCCCTGAAGGACTACATGCGACGGTTCCGGGCCAGGCCTGGCTGGGACTGCCTCACGGGGAGCCGCAGGGACATCGATGCGGCCATGCACGGCATGAACACCTTCATCCCGGACCTGTCGTCCATGGTTCCAATCACCATGATCCGCCCCGCCGGTTCGGAGCAGTGGGTCCGGATCTTCGGTCTGATGAGTTCTTCCGAGTTCATCGAGCAGTGCCGGAGGACCGGCATCCTGTGAGGGTTCATGCGGGACGGGCTTGACGAATGATCGGGCCCTGGAAACGGCAACCCCCGGTCGCCCGGGGGTTGCGTGCTTCCAGTTGATGCGAACTGATCAACCCTTGTTCGTGCCGCCGGCCTTGGCGGAAGCCAGGGTGCTTCCCTTCAGGAAGGCCTGGGCCCCCTGGACGAGCACCTTCGCCTCCTGCACCTTGTCCGCGGTGAGCGTGGGGGCATGGACGCCCCAGGAGCCGTCCTTCTTGATCGTGGCGACGATCTCGCGGGCCTGGTTGACCATCACCTGGACCTGGGCCTTCTCGGCCTTGCCGAGCTGGCTCTTGGCCAGGGCGGGCCCCAGCTCCTTGAGGGCGGCCTCGACTTCGGCCAGCCCCGACTTCACGGGGTTCTGCCAGGTCATGACCTTGTCGTAGACCATCTTCTGGTTGGTGAAGAGCAGGTCCTTCGGCATGGAGGACATGGCCGGGCTGTGGCAGCCGCCCGCGGCGGCCAGGGCGGAGTCACCCCAGCTGGTGCGACCGCAGGACCACATGAGGTCGATGTAGGGCTTGCCGTCCTTTTTGGTGAGACGCCAGGCGCCTTCGCGGTAGTTCCGGTCCTTGCCTTCGGGCGGGTTGAGGGTCTTCGCCGCAGGATCGACGAGGATCTTCCAGATGTGGGAGGCCCGCTGCGCATCGAACCCACCATAGTCCGGGTACTGGATGGAGCCGAAGTTCTCGCAGCTCCCCATCGCGGGCATGTGGCAGCTGGCGCAGCTGTTGGCCCCGTGGATCTCATTCTTGGCGAAGAAGGCGGCCTGGGTGGCGTGGCAGTCCTGGCACTTCTTCCTCAGGGCCGGGACTGTGACGGACTCGCGCCAGTCGTTCTGGGTCACTTCATGGGGGTCGTGGCAGGTGCCGCAACCCATGCCGTGTTCCTTGTGAGAGGTGTAGTAGGACTGAGAGCCTTCGGTGCCGCAGGAGGGATGGAGGCTCTTGAAATAAGCCGAGAACTGATGCTTGGGATCCTTCTTCGCCTCGTCCGAGTTCCAGGCGAAGCGCTGGTGGCAGCGCTCGCAATTGGAGGGCAAGCCGGCCCCGCGTGCGCCGACCAGGTGGGCGCCGGCACCGTGGCATTCCTCGCAGGAAATGCCCTTGTTGATGGTGTGCTTGCGGAGTTCCGCCGGCTTGCCGAGGGCGGCGAAGAGCTCGTTCTGGTTCTTGAAGTCGAACTTGAAGGAGTGGCAGACCTCGCAGTACGAACTGGCCGGCTGGAAGAGCATGCTCTTCTGGTTTTTGGCCCCGTAGGAGGAGAAGCCCCAGATCTTCGACCCGTTGTCTCCGAAGCCCTTCAGGTCGGTGGGGAAACCCGGGACGTAGGCGGCGATCTTCTTCGTCATCTCGGGCGTGATGGATTCGGCCCAGGTCCGGCTGTGCTGGTTGCCGCCGGCCACCAGGGTGCCGGTGCCGTCCTTCAGCAGACCACCCTCGATGTGGTAGGTCCCGCGGACGAGCCAGGGATCCAGGAAACCGTACTTGGTGCGGGGCGTCCCGATGACGGCGAAGATCGAGTCGGCGGTGATGCCCGGCGGGAGGACGGAGACGTCCTTGGTGCCGTAGAGCCCCTTGTTCAAGTCCTTGCCCGGGATCTCATCCATCTCGTCGGGAAAGCGGACCACCTTGGCGTGGCGGGAGCGGGACCATTTCTCGTACTGGACCGGGTGGCACTCGCCGCACTTCTTCGCACCGACGAACTTGTTGGGGAAGTCGAGAATGGATTCCATCCCAAGGCGGTAGGTGATGGCGGCGTGCCGGTTGTTCTCCTCGGCGAACTTCTTGCCTCCCCCGAACTCGACGAACTCCTCCTCGCGGTCACTGATCTGGTACTTGCCGACGAGGCGGCTGTTCTTCTCGTAGGTCGTGAAGAGCGGGTGGTTCTTCTTCAGGAAGTCGTGGAAGGCCTTCTCCTGTTCCACGTAGCCCTCGAGCGTGCGGGGGCCCTCCTCGGTCGCCTCCTTGGCGGCAGGCTTCGCCGCTGGGGTCTTGCGGGCGGCCATGGTCCCGGCGGTCGCCGGTTTGGCCGGAGCCTGGGCGGGGCCAGGCTTCTCGGTCGCATGCAGGCCCACGAGAAGGGCCAGGCCACCCATGATCACCATGAGTCTTCCCCACTTCCACTTCACAACCCACCTCCGGATATGGCCGGCCACAAGCTCCCTGCCGGGTCGAATGAGAAAAGACATTCCAACCGCTGCGATGATCCGATTGATGATCGCAAGATCGTTTAAAAGGTAGGTTCAAAAATAAACAACCATGAGGTAATCTTTAGTGATCTTGTGCACATTCCCGGCGAGAGCAGGTGCGGCCAGGCAATGCCGCCGCTCCGGTTCCAGCGGACCCGACCCGCACGCAGGGCCCGGGCCTTCCGGTGGCCAGCCTGGCTGATCTGGACATCTGGTCGCGGGGGCCGGCTCCGAGCCCGATGTCAGGGTCTATCCGCCGGGGGCCGATGAACAAACCAGCATGTCCGATCCGAAACCCATCGACCTCCGGTCCGTCTACGACGCGAGCCTCCACTTCATGGGGGTGCTTTCGCCGGAGGGGATCCTCCTGGACGCCAACCAGACCGCCTTGGGGGCCGTGGGTCTTCCGCTGGCCGAGGTCCAGGGGCGGCCCTTCTGGGAGACGCCCTGGTGGACGCATGACCCGGACCAGCAGGCCCGGCTCAGGGCCGGCATCCAGCGGGCCGCCCGGGGCGAGTCCTTCGAGATGGAGACCACCCATACCACCGCGGACGGCCGGGTCCTGGTGGTGAGCTTCAGCATCCGCCCCCTTCTGGATGAGCAGGGGCGGGTGGTGGCCCTCCTGCCGGAAGGCCGGGACATCTCCGACCTGGCGCGGGAGCGGGAGCAGCTACGCCTGTCCGAGATGCGATTCCGGTCGCTGGTCGAGCACGCGCCGGAGGCCATCGTGATCCTGGATGCCACCACCGGCCGCTTCGTGGAGGCGAACGCCCAGGCCGAGGTTCTTTTCAAGTCCGACCGGGCCCATCTGATGGCCCTGGGGCCCGCCCAGCTGAGCCCGGAAGTCCAGCCGGACGGCCGGCCCAGCGCCGAGGCCGCCCCCGCCTACATCCACCGGGCCCTGGTGGAGGGGACGGTGGAATTCGATTGGACCCACCGGACCGTGGACGGCGAGCTCGTCCCCTGTGAAATCCGCCTGCTGAAACTGCCGGGATCCGCCGGGGACCTGGTCCGGGGCAGCATGGTGGACCTGAGGCCGCGGCTGGCGAAGGAGCGCCACCTCCTGGAGAGCGAGAACAAGTTCCGCCTGCTCTTCGAGCGCAGCGTGGAGGGCCTCCTCCTGCTGGACGGGGACCGCTTCACGGACTGCAACCAGGCCGTCCTCGACCTGCTGGGCTGCACTGAACCGGAATTCCTGAGGCTCCATCCCTGGGAGCTTTCCCCGCCGGTCCAGCCCGATGGCCGCTCCAGCGAGGAGAAGGCCCGGGACATGATCGCCACGGCCCATGCCCGGGGCGTGCACCGCTTCGAGTGGATGCACCGGCGCATGTCCGGCCAGGACTTCCCCGTCGAAGTGACGCTCATCCCCATCCCCCTGGGGGGGAAGGACATCCTGTTCACCTCCTGGCGCGACATCACCGACCGCAAGAAGGCCGAGCAGGACCGGCTCCAGCTGGAGCGCCAGATGCTCCACGCGCAAAAGCTGGAGAGCCTGGGTGTCCTGGCCGGCGGCATCGCCCACGACTTCAACAACCTGCTGACCGCCATCCTGGCCAACCTCAACCTCGCAGAGGCCGGGGTCCCCGAGGACAGTCCCGTGGCTGCGCGGCTGCGGGCCACCGAGGGGGCGGCCCTCAAGGCGGCCGAGCTGACGCGTCAGATGCTCGCCTATTCGGGCAAGGGCCGGTTCGTGGTGAGAGCCCATGACCTGAACCTGGTCGTGCGGGAAGTGACGGACCTCGTGAAGGTCTCCATCGCCAAGAAGGTGAACCTGCACTTCTCGCTGGAGCAGGGCCTGCCCCTGGTGGAAGCGGACGAGGCCCAGCTTCAGCAGGTCATCCTCAATCTGGTTACCAATGCCAGTGATGCCATCGGGGATGCGGAAGGGGAGATCCGGGTCACCACCTGCGCCCGCACCCTGGACGAGACCTTCGTTTCGGCCACCTTCCCCAGCCAGGGCCTGACGCCAGGTCTCTACGCAGTGCTGGAGGTCGGGGACACCGGCGTCGGCATGACGCCCGAGGTGCTGTCCCGGATCTTCGATCCCTTCTTCACCACGAAACCCGCGGGACACGGGCTGGGGCTCTCGGCCATCCAGGGCATCCTCCGCGGGCACCGGGCCGGATTGAAGGTGTATTCGGAGCCCGGCCGCGGGACCAGCTTCCAGGTCTACCTGCCGGCGACCTCGGCGCCCCTGCCGCAGATCATCCAGCTCCGCTCAGATCACTCCGATGTCGTCTTGAGCGGCCGGGTGCTGCTGGTCGATGACGAGAACTCCATTCTGGAGGTCACGGCCAAGGCCCTGGAGCGGCTCGGATTCGACGTCGAGACGGCGGCCGATGGGCGGGAGGCGATCGAGCTGTTCTCGAAGTGTCCGGAGGTGTTCCGCCTGGCCCTGGTGGATCTGACCATGCCCAGGATGGACGGCCGGGAGTGCTTCAAGGCCCTCCGCGCCATCCGGCCCGATCTGCCGGTGGTGCTGTGCAGTGGCTTCAGCGAGCAGGAATCGGTCAAGGCCTTCCTCGGCGAGGGGCTGGCCGGGTTCATCCAGAAGCCCTACTCGATGGGCATGCTGCGGAAGGCCCTGATCGAGGCCCTGCACAGCTGATCCGCCGGGCCCCATGACCGCTGGTCCCCCCAGGGCGACCGCTGGGCCGCCGGTCTGTTCCGCACGGGCCTTCTGCTCAACAGTGGGCGCAAATCGGCGTAACCTCTTCTCCTCGCCCCATCTTTCTCAAGGAGTCCCCCCCATGAACCCTGTGTCCATGTCCCGCCTTCTCTGGCCGGGTCTCGCGCTGGTCCTGGCGCTGCCCCTGGCCGCCGGGGGCGCCGAAGCCCCGGCTCCCAAAGGAGCCAAAGCCGTCGCCGTGGAAGCCAAGCAGAACCAGCTTCCACCCCTCATCGACCGGGACAAGTTCTTCGGGAACCCCGTGATCGCCGGAGCCCAGCTCTCGCCGGATGGCAAGTGGATCGCCTTCCTCAAGCCCTACAAGGAGACGCGCAACGTCTGGGTGAAGAAGGTGGGTGAGCCCTACAGCAAGGGCCGGCTCATCACGGCGGATCCCAAGCGCCCCATCCCGGGCTTCTTCTGGAGCCGGGACGGAAGGCAGATCCTCTTCGTGCAGGACAAGGATGGCGACGAGAACTACAACGTCTACGCCGTGGACCCCGCAGCCGCGCCGGCCCCCGGCAAGGACGCCCCCGAAGCCCGCAACCTGACCGCCGCCAAGGGCGCCCGGGCGCAGATCCTCTCCGTGCCCAAGGCCGACCCCGACACGATCTATGTGGGCCTCAACGACCGGGACGCCGCCTGGCACGACGTCTACAAGGTGAAGATTTCCACGGGCGAGCGCACCCTGATCCGCAAGAACACCGAGCGCATCGCCGGCTGGGTCTTCGACAAGAAGGCCAACCTGCGCCTCGCCGTGCGCACCACGGAGAAGGGCGACACCGAGATCCTGCGCGTGGATCCCACCCGCTTCGTCAAGGTCTACGAGTGCACCGTGTTCGAATCCGCCGGCCCCGTGGCCTTCCACAAGGATGGCAAGCGGGTCTACCTGGAGACCAACAAGGGGAAGCGGAACCTCGCGGAGTTGGTGCTCTTCGATCCCGCCACGGGCGAAGAAGTGAAGCTCGAGTCCGATCCCAAGGGCCGTGTGGATTTCGGCAGCGCCATCTTCTCCGACCTTACGGATGAGCTGCTGGCCACCACCTACGAGGATGAGCGAACCCGGATCTACTGGAAGAACAAGGCCTGGGAGGCCGACTACAAGCTGCTGCAGAAGAAGCTGCCGGGTCGCGAGATCGGTCTCGGCTCCATGACCACCGATGAGCAGCTGGTCATGATCACGGCCTACAGCGACCGCGACCCCGGTTCCCGCTACCTGTTCGATCGCCGCACCAAGAAGCTCAGCCTGGAGTACATCTCTCGGGAGGACCTGCCGCGCGAGCACATGGCCGCCATGCAGCCCATCCACTACAAGTCCAGTGATGGCCTTGAGATTCCGGCCTACCTCACCCTGCCCAAGGGCGTGCCCGCCAAGGACCTTCCCCTGGTCGTGGTGCCGCATGGCGGCCCCTGGGCTCGGGACAGCTGGGGCTTCAACAACATGGCCCAGTTCCTGGCCAACCGTGGTTACGCCGTGCTGCAGCCCAATTTCCGCGCCTCCACCGGCTATGGGAAGGCATTCCTGAACGCCGGCAACAACCAGTGGGGCGATCTCATGCAGGACGACATCACCTGGGGCGTGAAGCACCTGGTGGCCAACGGCACGGTCGATTCCAAGCGCGTGGGCATCATGGGCGGCTCCTACGGCGGCTATGCCTCCCTGGCGGGCGTGGCCTTCACCCCTGACCTCTACGCCGCGGCGGTGCCCATCGTGGGGCCCTCGAACCTCCTGACCCTGCTGGAAACCATCCCCCCCTACTGGGAGTCCTTCCGCATCATCTTCCACACCCGCATGGGCAACCCCGCCACGCCCGAGGGCAAGAAGCAGCTGGAGCGCCAGTCCCCCCTGAACTCCGCCGCCAAGATTAAGACGCCCCTCCTTGTGGTGCAGGGCGCCAATGACCCCCGCGTGAAGAAGGCCGAGAGCGACCAGATCGTCATCGCCCTGCGCGACCGGGGCTTCCCCGTGGAGTACCTCTGCGCCCCGGACGAGGGCCATGGCTTCGCCCGGCCCGTCAACAGCCAGGCCATGTTCGCGGCCGCCGAGAAGTTCCTGGCCAAGTACCTGCACGCCCGCTACCAGGAAGGCGGCAAGCCCGACGTCATGCAGCGCCTGCCCGAGATCACGGTGGATCCCAAGACCGTGGTGCTGGCGAAGAAGGCTGATGCCGCCTCCGTCGCCGTGCCCAAGCCCGTGGCCAACCCCACGGCCGGTACCTTCACCTATGCCGGCACCATCGCCATGGGCCCCCAGAGCATGCCCATCTCCATGGTCCGCACCGTGAAGGAGGAGGGCGGCTCCTGGGTTGTGACGGACACGGCCAAGCTGCCCATGGGCGAGGCCGTGGACACCACCACCATGGCCAAGGACACCCTGGCGCCCCAGAAGCGGCAGGTGAAGCAGGGCCCCGTTGCCATCGAGATCGTCTTCGAGGGTAGCAAGGCCACCGGCACCATGGCCATGGGCGCCGAGCCCAAGCCCTTCAGCATCGACCTCGGCGGCGGTGCCTACGCCGACGGCTCGGGCTCCCAGGATGCCCTGGCCTGCCTGCCCCTGGCGGTGGACTACAGCGTCACCTTCCGCAACGTGGACCTGCAGAAGCAGAAGGTCCAGCTCAAGCAGGCGAAGGTCCTGGCCCAGGAAGAGGTGAAGGTGCCCGCGGGCAGCTTCAAGGCCTGGAAGGTGGAGCTCACCTCCGCCGAAGGCGATCCCGGCAGCACCACGATGTGGGTGGACACCGCCACCCGCAAGGTGCTCAAGACCGTCTCGACCCTGCCCCAGATGGGCGGCGCCGTGGTCACGGTGGAACTGCAGAACTGAATCGGACTTGCTCCAGGGACGGCCGGGCTTGCCCGGCCGTTTTCATGCCCGGACGGGCTAAGATCAAGGGTGTCTCTTCATGAAGGGACCTGGGTCGGCCGAGGGATCGGTCCGTGTCGAAATCCGTGGATGAAGGCGGTTGAGTGGACAGTGAGCGCGTGTGGTGGGCCGGGTATCCGGCGGGCGTGGGCCGCGATGCCCAGCCATTTCCCTTCGACAACCTGGGCCAGCTGGTGCGGCGGGCGGCAGAGCGGTACGGGGACCGGAAGGCCGAGACCCTCGTCCTCCCCAACGGCATGGAGGCCTCGCTCAGCTTCAAGGAGATCGACTCTCTCTCGGATGCCTTCGCAGCCTACCTGCGGCACGGCCTCCGGCTCGAAGCGGGCGCACGGGTGGCCATCCTGCTGCCGAACTGCCTGGCCTATCCCATCTGCGCCTTCGGTGCCCTGAAGGCCGGCTGCGTCGTCGTCAACACCAACCCCCTCTACACGCCCCGGGAGCTGGAGCTCCAGCTGCAGGACAGTGGGGCCGAAGTGCTGGTGGTCCTGGATCACTTCGGCGACAAGGTGACGGCCGTCGTCCCCAGGACCGCCGTGAAGACCATCGTGGTCGCGGGCATCGCGGACTTCTTCCCGTTGGTGTCGCGGACCCTCATCAAGGCCAAGCTGAAGCTCTCGGGGGCGGTGCCCGCCCTGGGCCTGCCCTTCATGCGCCTGCCCCATGCCCTGCACCAGGGCACCCTGTACCGGGCCAAGGAGCACCTCCTCCCCGATTCGGTCCAGCGCCCGGCCCCCACCCGGGACAGCCTCGCGCTGCTCCAGTACACGGGTGGCACCACCGGCACCAGCAAGGGCGCCATGCTGAGCCACGGCAACCTGCTGGCCAACATGGAGCAGATCGCCGAGATCACGAAGGTCTACCTGACCTACGGCGAGGAGACCGTGCTGACGGTGCTGCCGATGTACCACGTGATCGCCTTCACCATCAACCTGTTCTTCGCCTTCCACTCCGGCAGCCACAGCATCCTGGTGCCCAATCCGCGGCCCCTCAGGAACCTCCGCGCGGCCTTCAGGAACCACGAGATGACCTGGATGACGGCGGTGAATACGCTGCTCAAGGCGCTCCCCGACGAGGCGTGGTTCAGGCCAGAAATGACCCGGAAGATGCTTGGCGCATTCGCCGGCGGCATGCGCACCCACCCCGCGGTGCTACAGCGCTGGGAGGAGGTCACGGGCTGCCTGGTGATCGAAGGTTTCGGCCTCAGCGAAACCAGCCCCCTCGTCACCTACAACGCCGCCGTCCGGGATGGGAGCCGCCTTCGGCGCACCATGCGACAGGTGGGTGGCGTGGGTCTGCCCCTTCCGGGGACCGATGTGCGCATCGTGGATGACGCCGGCAAGGACCTCCAGTCCGGTGAGCACGGCGAGATCCTGGTGCGCGGCCCGCAGGTGATGCAGGGCTACTGGAACCAGCCCGGGGAGACGGCCCGCGCGCTCCAGGATGGCTGGCTGCGCACGGGCGACATCGGGTGCCTGGATGCCGAGGGCTACCTCGACATCACGGACCGCAAGAAGGACATGATCATCGTCAGCGGCTTCAACGTCTTCCCCAACGAGGTGGAGGCTTGCATCGCCCTGCATCCGGACGTGGCGGACGTGGCCGTGGTGGGCATCCCCAGCGAGGACACCGGCGAGGCCGTGCGGGCCTTCGTGGTGTCCCGCAAGGAGCTCTCCGTCGAGGAGATCCGCGCCCACTGCCGCAGCCTGCTGGCGAACTACAAAGTGCCGACCAGCTTCAGGTTCCTGGCGGAGATCCCCAAGAACGCCGTGGGCAAGGCCCTCCGGCGCGAGCTGCGCCTGCCCGCCGCCAGCGAGGGCTAGGAACCCTCAGCCTCGCCGGAACCGGTGCAGGATCTTCCCCGCCAGCTCCCGGGCCTCGGGATGCCCCAATCCCGCCGCCGCGATGCCGTAGGCCACGGCGCAGAGCGCCACCAGGGGCAGCAGGCGGAGCCCCAGGGCCAGGCGCGTGAAGGCGTGGGGCGCGTCCAGGGCCAGGAACCGGGCCCCGGCCCAGGCCAGCAGGCCCATGAGGACACACGCCGCGAGCGCCTTCGCCGTGGCCCGCAGCAGGGGGAGCAGGTTCAGGCCCGGCAGGCGTGGCCGCAGGCGCACCAGCAGAAGCAGCAGGCCCACGAGGCTGGAAAGCCCGTTGGCCAGGGCCAGGCCGCCGGTGCCGAGGGGTTTCAGTAGGGCGAGGCTGAGTGCGACGTTGAGGACCAGCGTAAAGCCCGCCAGGGAGGCAGGGCCGCGGTAGTCCTTGAGGGCGTAGAGGGCCTGGTTGCCCAGGCGCTGGGCGGCGACGAAGACGAGTCCCAGGGACTGGAACACCAGCGTGACGGCGGTCCAGTCCGCGGCAGCGGGTCCGTAGGCGCCGGTGCGGAAGAGCAGGGCGCAGATGGGTCGCGCGAGCACCGCCAGGCCCGCGGAGGCCGGCAGCACCAGCAGCGCCGAGGCCGAGATCGACTGGATGAGGCTGTGGTGCATGGCGGGCCAGTCCCGGGCCTCGGCCTGCCGCGAGAGTGCAGGCAGGCTGGCCGTGGCCAGACTCATGGCGAAGATGCCCATGACCATCTCGCCCATCATGCCGCTGTTGTAGAGCACGGTCTGGGCGCCGTTCGGCAGCCGCGACGCCAGCATGGTGCTGATGAGGGCATTGATGGGGTAGATGCCCGCCGCCAGCAGACCCGGGCCCATGCGCTTGAGGGCCTTGAGCACCCAGGGATCCTTCAGGTGCAGGCCGAAGGCGAGACCGAAGCCCTCCTTCCGCACGGCAGGCAGCAGCACCAGCAGCTGGAGCAGGCCGCCCGCCAGCACCGCGCAGGCACACACCATGGCCACGGTCTCGAAGGGCACCGGACCTCCGCGCTGCAGAATGCGCAGGGCCGTCCACCCGAAGGCGATGAAGGCCAGGTTCCAGAACACGGAGACCGAGGCCGCCAGGGCGAAGCGGTGGCGCAGGTTCAGCAAGCCCGCGAAGCCCGCCGTGAGACTCACCAGGGCCAGGTAGGGGAACATGATGCGGCCCAGGGTCGCGGTGAGCTGGCTCTGGGCTTCGGGCCGACCGCCCATGAGCAGGCCCGCCAGGGGCCCCATAAGGAGCAGCACGAGGGCCACGCCTCCCAGCAGGATCGCCAGGAGGGTGCCGAGGAACCTCGCCGCCACGGCCTTCAGGGCGGCCTCGCCCTCGGCGGCCTCCGCTTCCGCCAGGGTGGGCAGGAAGGCGGCCGTCATGGTGCCTTCGGCGGTGAACCGGCGCAGCAGGTTGGGCAGGCGGAAGGCCACCACGTAGGCGTCGGCCGCGGCGCCCGCGCCGAGCACGTGGCTCAGGAAGAAGGTCTGAGCCAGGCCCGTGAGCCGGCTCAGCAGGGTCATCAGGCCGACGACCCCCGCGGACCTGAGCAGACTGGGTGCGCCCGGGTCCCCGCTCATGCCTGGATCAGCAGGTCGGGGCCTGCGGGGTCTATGGCGTGCAGCACGGCCAGATGCGGAAGGAGGAGCATGGTCATGAGGATAGCCTGGGCCGGGGGTTCTCCGGGTGCCTTCTCCAGGGCACAGGGCGGTTACGATTCCGTCGAAAAGTTCCCTGGAAAAGGAGCAGGAATGCCGGATATTTCAGGCAACGCGGTTCGCCTTCGGCACTAGGATGAACACTCTCCCCGAGGTCTGGGGGTGGGCTCATGAGACGACGCAGGGAGACAGCCTTCAGTTCCACGGATCCGCGCATCGACGCGGACCACCTCGCCCTGTTCAAGCTCCTCGACCGCATGGGCACCCACCGCCGCGCCTCGGACATCGACGAGCTCAATCCCCTCCTGGACCAGCTGCTCGACCACACCTTCGACCACTTCACCCGCGAAGAGCAGATGATGCAGGCCTGGGGCTACGCCGGGACCGCCGGGCACATCCTGGAACACGAGGCCATGCGGAAGGCCTTCATCGAATCCCTGCGGCGGGTCGTCAAGGGCGACCAGGCCGTCCCCGCCTTCATCCAGCACGCCAGGGAGAGCTTCACCTACCACTTCGAGACCGCGGACATGGTCTTCATCCACTGGCTGCAGATGAACCGGCCCACGGGAACGGGGTAGAGGGTCAGACCGAAGAATTGGAGCCGCCTGCCGGAATTGAACCGGCGACCTTCTGGTTACAAATCAGATGCTCTGCCAACTGAGCTAAGGCGGCACGCAGTCAGTCTAACGGACTAGGGCCCTACCGTGGGTCGCCGGCTGGATTGCGCTTCAGCTCTTCCATGAAGGTCTCCATCCACTTGGTGGAGAAGGCGCCGGAGACGAAGTCGGGGTGGTCCATGATGCGGCGGTGCAGGGGGGCAGTGGTCTTGATGCCCTCGATGACCAGGGTGTCGAGGGCGCGGCGCATGCGGGCGATGGCCTCGGTGCGGTTGGCGCCGTAGGCGATGAGCTTGGCCACCATGGAGTCGTAGTGGGGCGGGATGACCGCGTCCTGATGCATGGCGGTGTCCACGCGGATGCCGGGGCCCCCGGGGAAGTGCAGGGCGGTGATGCGGCCGGGGCTGGGCGTGAACTTGAAGGGATCCTCGGCATTGATGCGGCACTCGATGGCGTGACCCTTCTGGACCACGTCCTCTTGGCGGAAGCTGAGCTTCTGGCCGGCGGCGATGCGCAGCTGCTCTTTGACGATGTCGATGCCCGTGACCAGCTCGGTGACGGGGTGCTCCACCTGCACGCGGGTGTTCATCTCCATGAAGAAGAAGTCGCCGCGCTTGTCCAGCAGGAACTCGATGGTGCCTGCGTTGTAGTAGCCCACGGCCTTGGCGGCGCGCACGGCGGTGTCGCAGATGCGCTGACGCAGCTCGGGCGTGAGCACGGCGCTGGGGCTCTCCTCGATGAGCTTCTGGTGGCGGCGCTGGATGGAGCACTCGCGCTCGCCCAGGTGCACCACGTTGCCGAACAGGTCGCCCATGATCTGGACTTCGATGTGGCGGGGCTCCAGGAGGTACTTCTCCATGTAGACGCTGTCATCCCCGAAGGCGCCCTTGGCCTCGCTGCGGGCCGTGTTGTAGAGGTCGGGCAGCTCCTCGGCGTTGTTGCAGATGCGCATGCCGCGCCCGCCGCCCCCGGCGCTGGCCTTGACGATGACGGGATAGCCGATCTGCTCGGCCACCACCAGGGCCTCCTCCACGGTCTCCACGAGGCCGTCGCTGCCGGGCATGAGGGGCACGCCGGCCTCGAGCATGGTGGCCTTGGCCTGGGCCTTGTTGCCCATCTTGCGGATGATCTCGGCGCTGGGGCCGATGAAGGTGATGCCGCAGGCCAGGCACACTTCCACGAAGTGCGCGTTCTCGCTGAGGAAACCGTAGCCGGGATGGATGGCCTCGGCGCCCGTGACTTCGGCGGCGGCGATGACCTGGGGGATGTTCAGGTAGGACTTCGAGGACGGCGGGGGGCCGATGCAGACTTCCTCGTCGGCGAAGCGCACGTGCAGGGCGTTGCGATCGGCCTCGGAATAGACGGCCACGGTCTGGATGCCCATCTCCTTGCAAGCCAGGATCACGCGCAGGGCGATCTCTCCGCGGTTGGCGATGAGGATCTTCTTGAAGGGGGGCGTGTCGATGGGTGCCGCGACGGCGGCAGAGGCTTTGCGTTTGATGGCGCCCATGGCTTATCCGATCCGGACCGCGAAGAGGCGCTCGCCGTACTCGACCGGCGTGCCGTTCTCCACGAGCACTTTCACGACCTCGCCCGCCACGTCGCTCTCGATCTCGTTCATGAGCTTCATGGCTTCGATGATGCAGAGGGTCTGGCCGGGCTTCACGAAGTCGCCGGGGGAGGCGAAGGGGGTGGCCGTGGGATTGGAGGCCCGGTAGAAGGTGCCGACGATGGGGCTGGTGACGTAGTGGATGCCGGGCTCGTCCACCGGGACCGCGGCGGCCTGGGGGGCTACGGGGGCAGACGGGATGTGGTGGACCTGGGGCGCCGGGGCGGCCATGACGATGGGAGCGGCCAGGGGGGCCTGGATCACGGGAGCCGGACCATCCTTGCGGATGCGGAAGCGCATGTCGCCGGCCTCGAATTCGAATTCCTGGAAGGGCTCACGGCCCACCAGGGCGATGAGGGACTTGATCTCCTCGAGCCCGATGGTCTGCACCGAAGCCTTGGCTGGGGCCTTCGCGGCAGGTGCGGCGGATTTTGACGCGGCAGGAGTGGCCTTGGTCTTGGAAGCGGGGCGGGTGGCCGCGGTTTTCTTCACGGCAGCGGACGGCTTGCGGGAGGTGCTCATCAAGGCTCCAACGATCAGGTCAGGCTGGGGAAGGGATCGAGCATACCAAACCAGGGGGGGCTGGACAGGTCACGATTCTTCTGAAGGTTCCGCCACGGGAGCCTTCTTCTTGGCCCGGGGGCCGTTTTCTTCCGGTCGGAATTCTTTGCGGGCCGCATCGAGAATGCCGTTGAGGAATTGTGTGCCCTCCTGGTCACTGAATTCCTTCACGATCTCCAGGGCCTCGTTGATGACGATGGGGAAGGGCACTTCCTTCACGAACATCAGCTCGTAGAGGCCCAGGCGCAGCAGGTTGCGGTCCACGGCGGCCATGCGGTGGATCTTCCAGTGCTCGGCGTACTTGGTGAGCACGCCGTCGATCTCCTCCATCTGGCCGTGGACCCCGTCAACCAGGCGTCGGGCGTAGTAGAAGGCGTCCCGGTTCAGATCCTGGATGGCGTAGAAACCAGCGAACACCTGATCCGGCGCGTAGCCGGTCAGGTCCATGGCGTACAACATTTGCAGGGCGTATTCACGCCCGCGACGACGAACTCCCATCTACTTCTTTCCCTTCTTGCCGCCAAGGGTGTGGGCCAGGTCCACCATCTCCAGGACGCTCTGGGCGGCTTCCCAGCCCTTGTTGCCCATCTTGGCGCCGGCCCGGTCGATGGCCTGCTCCACGCTGTCCGTGGTGAGCACACCGAAGGCCAGGGGCAGGCCGGTGTCCAGGGCCACCTGGGCGGCGCCCTTGGTCACCTCGGCGGCGATCATGTCGAAGTGCGGGGTGCCGCCGCGGATCACCGTGCCCAGCACCACGACCCCGGCATAGCGGCCGCTGGTGGCGGCGAGCTTGGCCGCCTGGGGCAGCTCGAAGCTCCCCGGGACGCGGATGAGGTCCATCTGATCTTCGGTGCCGCCGTGACGGAGGATGCAGTCCTTCGCGCCGTCGATGAGGCGCTCCACGATGAAGTCGTTCCAGCGCGAAGCCACCAGGGCGAAGCGATCGCCCTCATGCACGCGGATGTGGCCCTCAAAGATCCCCATGGGAACCCCCCGAAAGGTGGTTAAGAACTGACGAGCGTAACACAACCCGCGGCAACGGTAACTCGGAAATGGCCCGGGGCGTGCCCCGGGCCATTTCCGAGCCGGAAGGAACCTAGACCTGCACGGTGTCCGCGATCTCGCGGAAATCCGGAATCTGATCGAAGTTCATGTAGCGGTAGATGTCCTTGGCCTTGGCATCCACCACGCCGATCTGGGCCATGTACTCGGCCACGGTGGGGATCTTCCCGGTCAGGGCGCAGATGGCGGCCAGCTCGGCCGAGGCCAGGTAGACCTGGGTGTCGATGCCAAGGCGGTTGGGGAAGTTGCGGGTGGAGGTGGACACGGCCGTGCTGCCCTTGCGGATCTGGGCCTGGTTGCCCATGCAGAGCGAGCAGCCGGGCATCTCCAGGCGGGCGCCGGTGCGGCCCAGGATGCCGTAGTAGCCCTCCTGCGTGAGGATGTACTCGTCCATCTTGGTGGGCGGGGCGATCCAGAGGCGGGTGGGGATGTCGCTCTTGCCGTCCAGCAGCTTCCCGGCGGCGCGGAAGTGGCCGATGTTGGTCATGCAGGAGCCGATGAACACCTCGTCGACGGCCACGCCCGCCACCGCGGACAGAGTCTTCACGTCATCGGGATCATTGGGGCAGGCCAGCAGGGGCTCCTTCACGTCGGCCAGGTTGATCTCGATGACGGCGGCGTACTCGGCGTCGGCGTCCGGGGCCAGCAGCTCGGGCTTGGCGATCCAGGCCTGCATGGCCCGGATGCGGTTCTCCAGGGTCTCGCGGTGCTCGTAGCCGTTGGCGATCATCCACTTCATGAGCGTGATGTTGGACGTCATGTACTCGATGATCGGTTCCTTGTCCAAGTGCACGGTGCAGCCGGCGGCGGAGCGCTCGGCGGAGGCGTCGGAGAGTTCGAAGGCCTGTTCCACCTTCAGCTTGGGCAGGCCCTCGATCTCGAGGATGCGGCCGCTGAAGATGTTCTTCTTGCCCTTCTTCTCCACGGTGAGCAGGCCCTGCTGGATGGCGTAGTAGGGGATCGCGTTGACGAGATCACGCAGGGTCACTCCGGGCTGCAGCTCGCCCTTGAAGCGCACCAGCACGGATTCCGGCATGTCCAGCGGCATGACGCCCGTGGCGGCGGCGAAGGCCACCAGGCCGGAGCCCGCGGGGAAGGAGATGCCGATGGGGAAGCGGGTGTGGGAATCGCCGCCGGTGCCCACGGTGTCGGGCAGGAGCAGGCGGTTCAGCCAGCTGTGGATGACGCCATCGCCCACCTTGAGCGAGACGCCGCCGCGGTTGGTGATGAAGGGCGGCAGCTCGCGGTGGGTCTTCACATCCACGGGCTTGGGATAGGGCGCCGTGTGGCAGAAGGACTGCATCACCATGTCGGCCGAGAACTGCAGACAGGCCAGATCCTTCAGTTCATCGCGGGTCATGGGGCCCGTGGTGTCCTGGGAACCCACGGTGGTCATGTGCGGCTCGCAGTAGGTGCCGGGGCGGATGCCGGTGACGCCGCAGGCGCGTCCCACCATCTTCTGGGCCAGGGAGTAGCCCTTGCCCGTGTCTTTGGGCACGGCCGGGAGGCGGAAGATGGTGGAATCAGGCAGGCCCAGGGCCTTGCGGGCCTTGGCGGTGAGGCCGCGGCCCACGATGAGGGGGATGCGGCCCCCGGCGCGGACCTCGTCGAAGACCACGTCGGACTTCACCTTGAACTCGGCGATGACCTGGCCGTTCTTCAGGGCCTTGCCCTCATAGGGGCGCAGCTCGATGACGTCGCCCATCTCCATGCCGTTCACGTCCAGCTCGATGGGCAGGGCGCCGGCGTCCTCCATGGTGTTGTAGAAGATGGGCGCGATCTTGGTGCCCAGGCAGACGCCGCCGAAGCGCTTGTTGGGCACGAAGGGGATGTCCTCCCCCGTGAACCACAGCACCGAGTTGGTGGCGGACTTGCGGCTCGAACCCGTGCCCACCACGTCACCCACGTAGGCGATGAGGTTGCCCTTGGTCTTCAGGGCCTCCAGCTGCTTGAGGGGGCCCACCTTGCCGGGATCGTCGGGGTTGATGCCGGGGCGGGCGTTCTTCAGCATGGCCAGGGCGTGGAGCGGGATGTCAGGACGGCTCCAGGCGTCGGGGGCCGGGGACAGGTCGTCGGTGTTGGTCTCGCCGGTGACCTTGAAGACGGTGAGGGTGAGGCTCTGGGGCACCTCGGGGCGGCTGGTGAACCACTCGGCCTCGGCCCAGGACTTCAGCACGGCCTTGGCGTTGGCGTTGCCCGCGTCGGCCTTGGCCTTCACGTCGGCGAAGGCGTCGAAGACCAGCAGGGTCTTCTTGAGGCCCTCGGCGGCCAGGGTGCCGACCTGGGTGTCGTCCAGCAGGTCGATGAGGGGCTTCACGTTGAAGCCGCCCAGCATGGTGCCCAGCAGCTCGGTGGCCTTCTCGCGGGAGACCAGGGCGACCTTTTCCTTGCCGCTGGCAACATCCGCCAGGAAGGCGGCCTTCACCCGGGCGGCGTCATCCACGCCGGCCGGCACGCGGTGCGTGAGCAGGTCCAGGAGGAAGGCCTCTTCCCCAGCGGGAGGATGGGCCAGCAAATCCGCGAGCTGAGAGGTCTGGGCTTCGGTCAGTGGCAGGGGCGGGATGCCCAGGGCGGCACGTTCGGCGACATGTTGGCGATAGGCTTGAAGCACGGTCGACCCCCTGAGAGCGCCGCTGGGCGCGGTCCGAACCTCTATTCTACATCCCGGCGGGGCTGGGGCGGCGCTCCCTTCCCGGTGCTCCGGCCCGGCGGAACGGGCCAGGCGGGAGATGCCCGGGTCGGCTTTGACTCAACCTCTGGGCCCGCCGGCCGATGGAGGGGGAAGGCCGGGGGGTTGGAACGGATGGCGATCAAGCGGGTGCGGGTGGATCAACTCAAGCCGGGCATGTACATCCACGACCTGAACTGTGGCTGGCTGCAGCACGGGTTCCTCCGCCAGCAGTTCCTGCTCAAGTCCCTGGGCCAGATCGAGAAGATGCACCACCAGGGCATGCACGATGTCTACATCGACACCGGCAAGGGGGCGGACCTGCCCGGGGCGCCCACCGAGGCCGAGGTGCAGCAGGTCCTGCAGGAACAGCTGGAGGCCTCCGGGACCCAGAGGGCCATGCTTCCTACCGCCCCTGTGCCCCAGCGGGAGGAGGCCGCCGCCGCCCAGCGCATCCTGGGCGAAGCGCAGGGCGTCGTGAAGGACATGATGCATGACATCCGCCTGGGCAAGCAGGTGGATCCGGCCAAGGCCATGCCCGTGGTGGACGAGATCAACGCCTCCATGCTGCGCAATCCCGGCGCTCTGCTGAGCCTCGGGCGCATCAAACAGGCGGACACCTACACCTTCCAGCACTGTGTCAGCGTCTGCGCGCTCCTGGTGAGCTTCTCCCATGCCCTTGGCCTGGATGCCGAGGCGGTCCGCGAAGTCGGGCTGGGCGGCCTGCTGCACGATGTGGGCAAGATGAAGATCCCCAATGAGATCCTCAACAAGCCCGGGCGCCTCACGGAGGAGGAGTTCGCCGTCATGAAGTCCCATGCGGCCCTCAGCCGCGAGCTGCTGCAGGGCACGCCGGGCATCTCGGAGACCGTGATCCGCATCGCCTCCGAGCACCACGAGAAGATGGGCGGGTGCGGGTACCCCAAGGGGCTCCGGGGGAACCAGATCTCCCAGGCGGGACGCATGGCCGCCATCGTGGATGTCTACGATGCCCTCACCTCGAACCGGGTCTACCACAAGGGGATGGAGCCCTCCGATGCCCTCAAGAAACTGCTGGAGTGGAGCGGCGACCACCTGGACGGCGATCTGGTGCAGCTCTTCATCCGGGCCCTGGGCATCTACCCCGTGGGCAGCCTGGTGCGCCTGTCGGACGGCAAGCTGGCCGTGGTGGTGGAACAGCAGGAGGATCTGCTGCGGCCCACGGTGCGCGTCGTGTACGATGCCGTCCGCGGCTATGGCCTCCCTCCCAGGGACCTGGATCTCCTGGCCTCCGACCACCACATCGAATCCTTCGAGGAGCCGGCGGAGTGGGATCTCAACCCCCTGGACTACCTCCGGGCCTAGCGACCACGACCCGCCGGGGCACACCGGGGGTCAATGGGCGGTCAGCCCCCGGATCAGGGTCAGCAGATCGTCGATGGCAAAGGGTTTGTTCAGCAGGTGGGCCCGGGCATCCGCGGCGAAGGGCGTCTGGAAGGCCTCCAGGGACTGCCCGCTGGCGAGGATGAACGGAACCCGCGAGCCCGTCGCGCGGATCCGCTGGAACAGCTCCATGCCTGTGCAGCCGGGCATGCGCTGATCACTGAGCACCAGATCGAAGGCCTGGATCTGGAAGGCCTCCCAGGCCCGGTCTCCGGAGGCGGCCCGGCTCACGTGGGCTCCGGCCGCGACCAGGGCGCTCTCCAGCATGTCGAGGAGGAAGATCTCGTCCTCGGCCACGAGGATCCGCAATCCCAGGAGGGATTCGATGGGGTTCTTCCCAGAGTGCCGTGGGGCGCTGTCCGCGCCTCCGCATTCAGCCAAGGGGAAGCTCAGCGTGAACCGGGTTCCGGTGCCCACTTGGCTGTCCACGGCGATCGTTCCTCCGTGGGTCTGGACGATCCCATGCACCATGGAGAGCCCGAGCCCCGTGCCCTGGCCCACAGCCTTGGTGGTGAAGAACGGTTCGAAGATGCGGGGGAGGGCCTCTCCAGGGATGCCCTGGCCTGTGTCCTCCACCTCGAGTTCGATGCGTCCTTCCCTGGTCCGACGGGTCCGCAGGGTGAGCTGTCCCCCCTGGGGCATGGCGTCCCGAGCATTGACGGCCAGGTTCATGAGCACTTGTTCCAGCTGCAGGTGGTCGCCCTTGATGGGGGCTGGCCCGGACGCCAGGTCGGTGTTGACCTGGATGAGCCCCCCCAGGATGCAACCCAGCAGGTCCGCGGTGGCCGCCACCAGCTCGTGGAGGTCCATGGGGCGAAGGTCCGGGTCGCCATGGCGGCTGAAGGCGAGCAGGGTCCGGGTGGTCCGCGCACAGCTGGTGGCCGAGGACTCCGCCAGGATGAGCCGTTGCTGCGCGGGGTGCCCGTCCGGAAGCGTCTCCCGGACCAGGTGCATCTGGCCGAGGATGGCGCTGAGGTGGTTGTTCACGTCGTGGGCGATGCCGCCGGCAAGGGTGCCCAGGGTCTCCAGCCGTTGGCTGTGCTGGAGCTGCTCCTGCAGGGCGTGCCGCTCCCGGATTTCGGCGTGGGCCCACTGCAGGGCCTGACCCACGACCTGGAACTCGAGGACCTCGTTCGAGGGCCGGTGCGGAGCGACGCCCGCGCCGACCTCTCCCGCCGCGTTGGCGAGGTCCTGGATGTCGTCCGAGAGCCTCCGTCCCACCCGGAGGCCCCAGAGAATGGGCAGCAGCATCACCACGAAGGCGGCCGCCGTGAATCCCAGCAGCTTCCCCTGGGCCGTGGCGAGCAGGTCCGCTTCAGGGATGGCGAGGACCATGTGCCACTGGGACCCCGGGTGGCGGGGGAGTTCGCTCCGCAGGATGCGGTGGCGCAGCCCGCCGAGGAGGGCCGAGGTCGAGCCGGGCGGTGGCAGGGCCACCATGGCCTGGGAGCCATGGGCATCCGAGAGCACTTGGCCCTCCTGGTCGAGGAGCCAGAGCCGGCTGCCCTGGGTCGGCCGGAGCAGCTCGAGGAAGCCCTGGAGATCCTCGGCCACAAGATCGAGCCCCAACGCGCCTTCCAGCGGCTTTCCAGGTCTCCTCAAGGGCACGAGCCAGGTCATGACAAGCCGGTTTTCCGGAGGGCCCAGGCGATAGGGCACAGACCAACGGGGCGTCTCGAGCCCGCGGGCTTCCCGGTACCATGGCCGGCTCCTGGGATCGTAGCTGTCCAAGTCACGGTAGGTCCCGGGCGCTGGGGGCTCGAGGCCCAGGGCCCCGGCCTTCTGCCAGCCCAGCTGGAAGCTGCCACCGGGGACTCTCCGGATCACCCGGCCATGCCAACCATCCGTGCCCTGCATGAGGAGGAGGGAATGCCCCTGCTCATCCAGGAAATTGAGCAGGCGGAAATCATCCTGGCTGTGCAGCCAGGGCATGAGCAGCGAGGCGTTGGCTTCGGGAGCGTCGAATGGGAGCCTCCCCTGGGTCCAATAGCTGTGAACGAGGGAGCCACCTCGCTCCACCTCCGTCAGGCGCTGGTCCATGGCCTGGACCGCGATGCGCAGCCGGGCCTCGCCATCGCGCTGGGCCTGTCCAAGCAGGAGGGTCCGGGATCCCCACCAGACCAGCCCGAGGAGGATGGCCACGAGGGGAATTTGGATGCTCAGCAGCTGGCGGGCGAGGAGGCGGCGAAGAGGGGTCATGCCCTGTCCAGGTGGGGGAAGCGGCGGTGGAATGACGAGGGTGGCTCTGGGCAGTCTAGAACACGCCCCCCGCGGCAGCCGAGGACGGCGGTCACAAGCTGGAATAGGCCCTCAGAAGCCGGCGGCCTGCCCATCCTTCCGCGACTCCGAGGCGCCGAAGTAGACCTTCTGTTTGGGATCCCAGCGGATGGCCTGGTAGCCGCCGTAGCCGCCGAACAGCCAGCCCACGCCATGGCCACGGTTCATGAGCTCCCGCACGGTCTCGTAGGGGAAGCCGCTCTCCAGCTGGATGGTGCCGGGCAGTTTGCCCTTCTCTCCGGTGGGCTCTGGCGACCCGTCGTGGCTCATGCGCGGCGCATCGCCTGCCTCCTGGGCGTTCATGCCGAAATCGATCATGTTCATCACGATCTGGGCGTGGCCGATGGGCTGGAACTCGCCGCCCATGACGCCGTAGCTGAGGAAGGGCTGGCCGTCCTTGGTGATGAAGCCCGGGATGATGGTGTGGAAGGGCCTCTTGCCGGGGGCGTAGGTGTTGGCGTTGCCCTCCTCCAGGTTGAACAGCTCGCCGCGGTCCTGGAGGCAGAAGCCCAGGTCGCCGGGCGTCATGCCGCTGCCCATGCCGCGGTAGTTGCTCTGGATGAGGCTCACCATGTTGCCTTCACCGTCGGCGGTGGTGAGGTAGATGGTGTCGCCCTCCTTCAGGGGTGGGTGGCCCGCTTCCAGCCGGCGCGCGGCGCGGTTCTCATCGATGAGGGCGCGGCGCTGGGTGGCGTAATCCTTCGAGAGCAGCCAGGACAGCGGCACCTTCATGAAGGGGGCATCGGCGTAGAACTTCGCCCGGTCCTCGAAGGTCAGCTTCTTGGCCTCGGTGAAGAGATGCACATGCTGCGGGCTGCCGAAGGGGATCTTCGAGAAATCGTAGCCCTCGAGGATGTTCAGCATCTGCAGGGCGGCGATGCCCTGGCCGTTGGGGGGCAGCTCCCACACGTCGTAGCCGCGGTAGTTCACGCTGACCGGCTCCACCCAGTCCGAGTGGTGGGCGGCCAGATCCTCATAGCTGAGGAAACCGCCCTGGGTCTTCATGTAGGCGTCGATCTTCCGGGCGATGTCGCCCTTGTAGAAGGCGTCCCGGCCCTCTTTGGCGACGGTTTCCAGCGTCTTAGCCAGTCGCGGGTTGCGGAAGACCTCGCCGCTCTTGGGGCCCCGCTTGCCGTCGACCGTGTAGGTCTCCAGGAAGCCCGGGAACTTGCCTAGTACCGGTACGCTGCGATCCCAGTAGTAGGCGATGAGTTCGGAGACCGGGAACCCTTCCTTGGCGTAGCGGATGGCCGGGGCCAGCACCTGGGCCATGGGGAGCTTGCCGAATTTCCGGTGCAGTTCGAACCAGCCATCCACGCAGCCGGGCACGCTCACGGGCAGGGGGCCATGGGGCGGGATGTGCTTGAGCCCCAGCTTCTTGAAGTGATCGAGGGTGAGGGATTTCGGCGAGCGGCCGCTGGCGTTGAGGCCATGCAGCTTCTTCGTCTTGGCGTCCCACACGATGGCGTAGAGGTCGCCGCCCATGCCGCTGCCCGTGGGCTCCATGAGGCCCAGGGCCGCGTCCGCCGCGATGGCCGCGTCGACGGCGGAGCCGCCCTGCTTCAGCACGTCCAGGGCGATCTGGGTGACGAGGGCCTGGCTGGTGCAGGCCATGCCGTGCTGGGCCGCCACTTCGGAGCGCGTGGCGAAAGCGCGGCCGGTGACGCGGTCGCCGGCCCGAACAGACAGGGCTGTGAAACCCAGGACGAGACAGGCAGTCAGGAGGCGCATGGGAGCTCCGGGGCGTGGTTCCATGTAACCACGGTTGCCTCGCATGATGAGGCTTCATTTTTGGCGCCAAGGGACCATGCTGGAGCCGAGGTGCCCCATGTCCTTCGACGCTGTCACCCGGGAGTCCTTCCTCCGCCGCTACCGCCAGGGCGCCGCGCTGCTGCGGCAGGCCTGGAACGAAGTTCCCGCCGGGGCCCGGACCTGGCGCCCCGGCGAGGGCAAGTGGAGCGCCCACGAGGTGGTGATCCACTGCGCCGACTCGGAGACCTACGCGGCCATCCGCATCCGGCTCCTGCTGGGGGAGGCCGAGCCCTTGGTCGTGGGCTACGACGAGACCGCCTGGGCGAAGCGCTTCGACTACCACGCCTCGGATCCCGAGCTGGCCCTGCACCTGGTGGAGACCGCACGCGCCCACACGGCCGCCATGCTCGACCGGCTGCCCGAGGAGGCCTGGGGCCGCATGGGCCGCCACACCCAGAGCGGACCCTATGGAACCGATGACTGGCTGCGGAGCTACGGGGAGCACCTGGAGATCCACGCGGCCCAGATCCGACGCAACCTCGCGGCCTGGCAGAACCGCTGAATCTGGAGATCCCATGCCCCTCGTCCGCATCTCCCACCGGTCCGGCGCCTCCGAAGCCTACCGGCAGGCCCTGTCCGACGGCATCCAGGAGGCGATGGCAGGCACCGTCAACGTGCCTCCGGACGACCGTTTCCACATCCTCACCGAGCATGCGGCCGGCCTGATCTTCGATGCCCACTATCTGGGCATCGAGCGGACGCCCGACTGGGTGGCCATCCAGATCACCCTGCGCCGGGGCCGGACCGTGGAAATGAAGCAGGCCCTCTACCGCCGCATCGCCGAGAACCTGGCCCGGAATCCCGGTCTGCGCGCCGAGGACATCCTGGTCTGCCTGGTGGAGAACGACCTGGCGGACTGGTCCTTCGGCAATGGCGAAGCGCAGTATGTCCGCTGAGCTGGACCTGGGCGCCTACCTTCGGCGCATCGGCCTGAAGGAACCGCCCCTGGCGGATCTGGCGGGCCTGCGGGCGCTGCACCTTGCCCATGCCACGAGCATTCCCTTCGAGAACCTGGACATCCAGCTGGGCCTGCCCATCCATCTCGACTTGACTTCGCTGCAGGCCAAGCTGGTTCGGCAGCGGCGAGGCGGCTACTGCTTCGAGCACAACACGCTGTTCCAGGCCGTGCTGAAGGCCACCGGGTTCGAGGTCATTTCCTGCGAGGCCCGGGTGCGGCTGGGGGCGCAAGTGCTGCTCCCCCGCACCCACATGCTGCTGCTGGTGCGGCTGGGCGGGAGCGACTGGCTGGCGGACGCGGGTTTCGGGGGCGAGGGCCTGCTTGGGCCGGTGCCCCTGGACGGGGCGGCCCACGTGCAGTTCCTGAACACCTACCGGGTGGGCGAGGAGGGCGGTCTGCGCGTGCTCCAGTCCTTCCATCACGGCGCCTGGGAGGATCTCTACGCCTTCGAGCCCGCGCCGCGCTTCCCCATCGACTTCGAGCTGGCCAGCCACTACACCAGCACCCATCCCGACTCGCGCTTCATCAAGACGCTCACCGCCCAGCTGCCCGGGCCGGAGGTGCGTCGGATCCTCCGCAACCGCGCCTACGCCGAGCTGCGGGGCGATCAGGTGGCGGGCCGCGAGCTGGCGCCGGAGGAAGTGATCCCCATGCTGCGGGGGACCTTCGGGATCGACGTGCCCGAGGGGGCAAGGTTCCTGGCACTGGAGGGCTGAACCCCGCCACCCGCATGGCCGGGCCGGAAAGATGGCGGAATCCTTAAGAATCCAGCCATGCCCGTCGATGATGTCCCTGCAGGGCTGAGGCCAGGCAACCGGTCTCGTCGGACCGAGGAGGGGTCTTGGCAATGTCTCCAGTGGCAGCGAGGCCTTCGGACCACCCGGCCGGTGGCATCCGGATGGTCGTCGGCGTCCTCCTCGTGGTGAACCTCCTGGTGCTGGCCTTCACCGTGGCGATCCTGCGGTGGCACCTTCACCGAGCGGAGGAGGATGCCGGCCGCACCGCCCAGAACCTGACCCAGGTGCTGGATCGCCAGCTGTCGGGCGACCTCCAGCGGATCGATCTGGCCCTCTTCGCCCTCCGGGGCGAGATGACCCGCCAGATGAGCACCGGGGGCATCCGGGACGCGGAACTGAACGCCTACATCGCCCGCCTCTTCACCCAGTTCCCGGAGCTGAGTTCCATCCGGACCGCGAATGCCGACGGACGCATCGACCACGGCATCGGCGTCCAGCCCGGCAGCGCCTTCAGCGTGGCGGACCGGGCCTACTTCGCCGAGGCCCAGCGGAACCCCAAGGCGGGCCTGCTGATCTCCGAGCCCGTGGTGGGGCGCATCAGCGGGCAGTGGGTGCTCATCTTCGCCCGGCGCGTCGAGCGTCCCGATGGCGGGTTCGCCGGCGTAGCCTACGCGGCCACCACCCTCGACCAGTTCACCCAGTCGATGTCGCGCATGGACCTCGGCCCCCACGGCACCGTGACCCTGCGGGGCGGACAGCTGGACATCTATGCCAAATACCCCGTGAACAAGGCCCTGGGAGAGGTGGTGGGGCGGCGGGACATCTCCCCCACCTTCCAGGCTCTGTTCCAGCAGGGACGCACCTCGGCCGTGTACAAGGCCCGGGGCGGTGTCGATGGCGTGGAACGGACCTTCGCCTTCGCCAAAATCGGGCAGCACCCGCTGTACCTCCATGTGGGGCTGGGCTCCGAGGACTACCTGACCCGGTGGCGGACCGTGTCGCGCTGGAGCTGGAGCCTCGCGGGGCTCTTCACCCTGCTCACTTCGGGCCTGGCCTGGCTGCTGCACCGGGCCTGGAAGCGGGAGCGGGAGCGGGCCCGGGAGGAGGTCCAGGAGCTGCGGGGCCTGCTGCCCATCTGTGCCAGCTGCAAGAAGATCCGGGATGACGAGGGGTACTGGAACCAGATCGAATCCTACGTGCAGGCCCACTCCGCGGCCACGTTCACCCATGGCATCTGTCCTGACTGCGTGACGAAGATGTATCCCGACCTGCCCGTGCGCCACCGTCCGAGGAGCTGACCTGTCGGGGAACCCATCGAACCAGTCTGGTCGATGGCCCTCAGTCCCGCAGGCTCTTGGCCTGCCGGTCGGCGTCCGCCTGCAGGGCGTTCGCCTGTTGGATGCCCTCGAGATCTTGAAGTCGAAGGGCCTCCGAAAGCCTGTTCCACGCCTGCTCACGGGTCTCGGCATAGCGCTCGATCCGGGAGAGCAGCCTGGCCTGGATCTCGGGGAGCCCATGGACGCCCTCGAGCCGCAGGCGCGCCGAGTGCCAGGGCCGGATCACTTCCGTTTCAACGAGATGGGCGAATTCCGCATCCGAGAGGGCATTCGACCTCGCCTTCTGGAGCGCCAGGTTGTAGCTGGCCTGTACCTTGATTTCAGTTTCCGAAAACCGGGCGAGCTCCCGCTGAAGGTCCACCGTCTTCGGGCGCAGGGCCGCCGCGAGGGCCAGGATGGCAAGCCCGAAGGCCAGCACCTGGAGGTTGATCCGGGGCCTGGCTTCAGGGCCATGCACGCGGAATCGCGTCGCCATCACGAACCCACAGGCCAGCCCCCCCAGCAGACCACCCAGGTGGCCCGCCATGTCCAGCTCACGGTGGGTCAGCCCCCAGACCAGGTTGTAACCCAGGAACATCAAGGCGTTCTTTTTGAGATTCTTCGCCACGTCCTCGGGGATGTCCCGGGATCCCGCCAGCAGGTACCCGATGAGGCAGCCATAAAGCCCGAAGATCGCGCCCGACGCGCCCGCCGACACGACGAAGGGATTCCACCACATGGAGGCGATGCTGCCCGCGAGGCCGGCCAGGAGATAGACCGCGGCGAATCCGGCGGCGCCGATGAGACGCTCGATGAAGCGCCCGATGTCCCAGAGGACGTACATGTTGAAGAGGAGGTGGATGAGGCCGATGTGCAGGAAGGTGCAGGTGAACAGACGCCACCACTGGCCCGAGGTGGTGGCCGATCCAAGGTTCGCGCCCCATGTCAGGAGGTCCGGCACGCCCGGCTTGAGGAAATGGACCCCGGTCAGCAGCATCGCAAGATAGATGGCGACGTTCGCGCAGATGATGCCCATGGTCAGCGTGGGGAAGGGCGCCTTCGTCGCCAGCTGGTCCTGGAACTGGGCCAGCCGGGCCTGGGAACCATCGGGATCCTGGTTGGGATCAGGCCAGAGGTACTCGCACTTCGGGCAGATTTGGGCCCAGTGCTCCTGGACGAACCCGCAGGCAGGACAGGTCTTGGTGACAGGCTCCGGGCCCGCGGCGGCGATGGGGCGAAGCGGTGGTTCGGGGGCGGGGGCATCCATGGCAGGGCTTCTCCAACGTCGATTCACCGGGGTGGTGAAGGTCTCCTACCAGGGGATCCGCTCGCCATCCCGCCAGAAGCCGCCCGTGAGCCCGGGATCGGCCTGGAGCGCCAGCCACAGGATGCTGTCGGCGCCCTGCTGGAGGCTGCGGGGCGCCTCGGGGCCACCGAGGTCCGTACGCACCCAGCCCGGGCAGACGGCGTTGACCGCGATGCCCTGGGGCCTGAGCGCCTCCGAGAGTTGGACCGTGACGGCATTGAGGGCGGTCTTCGAGATGCAGTAGGCGGGGGCCCAGGTGGCGGGCGTCGAGAGCTGGCCGCCCCCGCTGCTGACATTCACGATGCGGCCGTCCTTGGGCATGAGGGGAGCCAGGGCCTGGATTAGGCGCAGGGGGCCCATGGTGTTCGTTTCGAGGGTGCGGTTCAGAAGCTCGACCTCGAGGGCCAGCGCATCGCCCATGCGGTCGAGCAGGATGCCCGCGTTGTTCACCAGCACCTCCAGGCGGCCGTGGCGCGCGCGGATGGAAGCCGCCGCAGCGCGGATGGAGGCGGGATCGGAGACATCCAACGGCAGCACTTCCACGCCCGGCAGGGGGTTCATGCTTGCCGGGTTCCGCACGCCGGCAAGGACCGTGAAGCCCTCCGCCCCGAGGCGGCGGGCCACCTCCCGGCCCAGGCCGCGGGAGGCTCCGGTGACGAGGGCGATGGGCTGAGTCATGGAATGATGATGCCATGTCGAAAGCGCCCTCCACCAACGCCACCCGGATCCTGAAGCAGGCCGGCCTCGCCTATACGGAGCACCTCTACCGTTACGAGGACAAGGGCGGCACGGCCGTGAGTGCCCGGGAACTGGGCGTGCCGGAACACGCCGTCATCAAGACGCTGGTGATGGAGGATGAAAAGGGGGCGCCGCTGATCATCCTCATGCACGGCGACCGCGAGGTGAGCACCAAGGAGCTGGCCCGCCAGATCGGCGCCAGGAGCGTGCAGCCCTGCAAGCCCGAGGTCGCGAACCGGCACAGCGGCTACCTGGTCGGCGGCACCAGCCCCCTCGGCCTGAAGAAGGCCATGCCCGTCCATGCCGAGGCCACCATCTTCGAGCTCGACCGCATCTACCTCAACGGCGGCAGCCGGGGGTTTCTGGTGGGGCTGGAGCCAAAGGACCTGGAGCGTGTGTTGAGTCTGAGGCGAGTTCACGTGGCACTTACTTGAAATCTGGCGCACTGAACCTACTGGTAGCTTTTGCTGTGTTCGCGACGGATCGGCTTGAGGTTCTGTTCCAGCCAGGAGACAGCATGTTCAGACTCGTTCAGGTGCTTGGACTCACGCTCACCTTGCCCCTCGTCGCGCAAGCGCCAGAGCCCGCCAAGCCTCGACTTCCCGAAGGGATCCAGAACGGGACCTTCCAAAAGGATGCGGTCGGACAGCCTCCTTCTGATTGGTTTGTGCCCAAGGTAAGTCGGGAGCTCGGATTCAAAGCGGAGACTTCAGAAGATGCTCAACTGCCCGGGAGGCGATGCGCCAAGCTCGTTTTCACGGGTGGAAACAAGCCCACCTGGCGTGATTTTGGGAATCTCATGCAATCGATTGATGCCAAGCCCTACCGAGGCAAACGCATCCGATTGAAGACCCAGCTCCGCCTGGGGGCGCTCGATCCCGATAGGCCGAGTCCAATCCAGATGTGGTTCCGAGTGGACCGGGTGGGCCAGAAGATGGGCTTCTTCGACAACATGGACAGCCGGCCGGTGCTTGCTGCGGCGTGGACACCTGCGGAGATCATTGGTGATGTGGCCCAAGATGCCGAGGCGCTAGCCCTGGGAGTCATGCTTCCACACGGGGGCCTGCAGGCCTGGATTGGCCCCGTGACCCTTGAGATCCTGGGTGATACACCCATTTTGAGGGCGGAAGGACCGAAGGTGCTCTCTCCTCGGGGAATGGAGAACCTGGGAGCCCTGGCGGTCGTCCTGAACCGGGTGCGCTACTTCCACCCCAGCGACGAAGCGGCCAAGGCGGACTGGAATCGTCTGGCCTCCGAGGGGGTGAAGGCCGTGGAAGGGGCTGCCACCCCCAAGGCGTTGGCGTTGCGGCTCCAGCGTTTCTTTGCGCCCCTGGCTCCGGGCGCCCGGTTCATGGTGGGGGGGAAGGCCCCGGTGGCTGCCCCCGTCCCTGCAGACGCGGTGTTGGCGGTGCGCTGGAACCATTTGGGGCTGGGGCAGAACAACGCGAACATCTACAAGAGCCTCCGGGAATACGCGCCCATCACCGACTGGAAGTCCAAGGGCTGGCGGGATCCAGCCTCACCCGAAACCGTGCAGCTGGCGGGGGGCGTCCAAGCCGTCCTCCCCACCGTTTGTGTTGCGAACGAAGCCAAACACACCCTGCCCAGGACCGCCCCCGTGGTGGATTCTCTGCCTGCGGGCCTGCCTGAACCCACTACCGGGTTCTTCAGCACGGCGGATGATCGCGCCACGCGCCTCGGAGACGTCATCCTGGCCTGGGGCGTGTTCCAGCACTTCTATCCCTATTTCGACGTGGTGAAAACGGACTGGCCGCGGGAACTGACCAAGGCGCTGCATGCCGCGGCCTTGGACAAGGATGCCAGCGCGTTCACCCACACCTTGAAGCGGATGACCGCGACGCTGAAGGATGGTCATGTCTGGGTGTCTGCCTCCGACCAAGACGATCCTTCCGTCCCGGCGCTCGGCTTGGTGGTCATCGACGGCCTTCCCGTGATCCGGTCCGCTGAAGGAACCGCGAAACACCTGCCCCTGGGAAGCCGCATCCTGTCCGTAGATGGCGAACCTTCAGGAAAACGGCTTGCGCGGATGAAGGAGGAAATCTCTGCCGCTGGTGAGGGCTGGATGAACCATCGCCTCGCAAGTGAATTCCTCGCTGGCGAAACGGGAACCCGAGTGAGACTGACCTATGTCACCGCCACAGGGTTCCCCGGCCAGGCGACCGTGGTGCGGGATGCGAAGTATTGGCTTCTGGAGAATGGACAACCCGCAACCAAGGTGGGGGAACTCAGGCCCGGCATCTGGTATCTCGATCTGAATCGAATTTCGGAGAAGGAATTCGAGGCGGCGCTACCCAACCTGGCGCAGGCCAAGGGCGTGGTCTTCGACCTGCGGGGCTATCCGAAAATGGGGCCCGCGTTCCTTCAGCACCTGACCGACAAACCCCTGGAAAGCGCCCGTTGGAACAAGCCTCAGATCACCCAGCCCGACGGGAAGGGCTGGACCTGGGATTCCTCGGGTCGCTGGAATCTGGAACCACTGGCTCCCCGCATTCAGGGCAAGGTGGCCTTTCTCACGGGCGGCGGCGCCATCAGCTATGCCGAGTCCTGCCTGGGCATCGTCGAAGCGTACAAGCTGGCGGAGATTGTGGGGGAGCCCACGGCGGGCACGAATGGCAATGTAAATCCCTTCTCCCTGCCTGGTGGTTTCACCATTTCCTGGACCGGCATGAAAGTGCTGAAGCACGATGGGTCGACCCACCATGGGGTTGGCATCCAGCCCACCCTGCCCGTGCGGCCCACCGTCCAGGGGCTTGCTCAGGGAAGGGATGAGGTTCTGGAAAAGGGCCTCGAGCAGGTATCCAGGTAGGCACTTGGTAAACAGGCGGTCGAGGCAGGGGCCATTGTTGACCTCATTGGTGCTCGCACCGTGCAACGCCAGGAACCACAGCTCAGATGACGCCATCGTGCTTTCCAAGCGGAGTTGCCCGACGAGTAAATCCTGAGTAACGGGCCCGACTTCCAGCATGGATGTTTGCACATGGGTGGCTTGTTGGGTGTAGGATGACCTCCCTTCTCAGGAGATCACCATGAAAATGACGGTTCTTTCCATCCTGCTCGCCCTGCCGCTGGCGGCCCAGGCCCCGGCACCCAAGGCCCCCGTGCCCGCCCCCGCCGCCGAGCCCGCCGTCGGCGCGGCCATGGACGGCACCTACCAGTGGGTGCCCATGCAGTTCATCGGCGCCGCCGAGGCCATGCCCGAGGACAAGTTCGACTGGGCCCCCAGCCAGGGCGAGTTCAAGGGGGTGAAGACCTTCGCCCAGCAGATCAAGCATGTCTCCGCCGTGAACTTCGCCATGGGCGCCATGATCCTGGGTGAGAAGCCCCCGGCGGAGGTGGGGGATATGGAGATGGGCCCCGACAGCCTCAAGACCAAGGCCGAGATCGTGAAGTACATGAAGGATTCCTTCGCCTACGCCCGGAAGGCCATCCAGAGCATCACGGCCCAGAACGGCAGCCGGCCCATCAAGAACCCCTTCGGCCAGGGGCCTGACTTCACGGCCATCGGCATGGCCACGCTTCTGGCCTTCCACGGCATGGACCACTATGGCCAGATGGTGGAGTACCTCCGCATGAACGGCATCGTGCCGCCCGCCAGCCGTCCGAGGCCCAAGTCCTGAGATTTCCCGGCCTCAACCAAACGGCGGTTGGTGTCTCTTGCTAGGCCCCATCCTGCTCGTACGCCCGTTTCAGCCAAGGTAGCGCGGCCTTCAGATCCGCTTCCGAGGCGAGTTCGAGCTTGTGGGTGATGCGGTCCTTCTTGGCGAAGCCGCCGGTGTCCTTCAGCCGGCCGCCGGGGTCTTTCACCTCTGCGGGATCGCCCAGGGCGAGGCCCAGGTCCAGCCGCGATGCGAAGGGCTTCACCTCGGCGAAGACGTGGTTCCGGTAGAAGGGGACGATGGTCTCGCAGGGGCAGATCTTCACGTCGGAGCCCAGGCCGCGCGCGTGGGCCACGATCTGCTCGAAGAGGGGGCGCAGGAGGGCCTTCTTCCCGCCGTACTGCGTATCGACATAGCCCGGTGCCGCGGCCAGGTAGCCCTCCGGCGAGTCGTCGAAGGCATGGCCCGGGGCGGCCCCGGCCCGCTGCAGGACGAACCCCGCCTGGTTGGTGCCCAGGCCGCGGGCCTTCAGCCAGCCCTTGGGGTCGGCCGGCTGTTCACGGCGAAGCAGGGTCACCCACTCCTCCAGGGTATGCCCGGTCTTGGTCTTGAAGTTGGCGAGGATGGCCTGGACATAGGCCACGCTGGGGTGGACGTCGTAGGGGGCCAGGTGGGTGGTTTTCGCCATGGGCAGGACTCCGGGGCCGGTGTAGCTGTGATGACCGTCATCGATTGTCCGCGATCTCCCGGGCCTCGTGCTACCTTCCCTCCCAACCAATCCCATCTCACCACCCGCATCCCGTTCTCGGAGCCCTCCATGAGCGAAGTGGAAATCAGCATTACCCAGCAGAAGACCATCCAGGCGCTGCAGAAGGGCGAGGCCCCCATTCCCATGAAGGGCTGGCTGGCCAAGCAGGCGGCCATCAACTACGAGGTGGAACGCGCCCTGGCCGAGGACGATCCCGCCGCCTTCTGGGCGGAGAAGGCCAAGGCCCTCGACTGGGCCGAGCCCTGGACGAAGGTCTTCGAGTTCAATCCGCCCAACCACGCCTGGTTCCTGGGCGGCAAGCTCAACGCCACGGTGAACTGCATCGACCGCCACGTCCACAGCGACCGGCGCAACAAGGCGGCCCTGCTGTGGGTGGGCGAGGACGGCGACGAGCGCTCCTACACCTACAACCGCCTCTACCGCGAGATGAACCGCTTCGCCAACACCCTGAAGCGCCTAGGCGTGAAGAAGGGCGACCGCGTCATCCTCTACATGCCGCTCACGCCGGAAGGCATCATCTCCATGCTGGCCTGCGCCCGCATCGGCGCCATCCACAGCGTGGTCTATGCGGGCATGGGCGCCCTGGCCCTCCGCACCCGCATCGAGGATGCCGGCGCCAAGGTGGTCGTCTGCTCCGATTTTACCTACCGCCGCGGGAAGGCCATCGCCCTGAAGCCCATCGTGGACGAGGCCGTGCGCGACCTGACTTCGGTGGACCACGTCATCGTCCACCGGCGCGGGTCCCGTCCCGGCGACGCGCCCGTCACCTTCGCCAGCGAGCGGGAGAAGGACTTCTACGACATCCAGCAGGGCCGCGACATCCACTGCGATCCCGAGATGGTGGACGCAGAGCACCCGCTGTTCATCCTCTACACCAGCGGGACCACCGGCAAGCCCAAGGGCGTGGTGCATGCCACGGGCGGGTACCTGGTGGGCGTGAACTACCTGAGCAAGGCCTTCTACCAGATCCAGGAGCGCGACATCTACTGGAGCACTTCGGACATCGGCTGGGTGGTGGGCCACAGCTTCATCGTCTACGGCCCCATGAGCATCGGCGCTACCGTGCTTTGCCGCGAGGGCGCGCCTGACTACCCGAGCCCCGATGTTACCTGGGAGATCTGCGAGCGCTTCGGCGTCAACGTGATGTTCACAGCCCCCACGGCCGTGCGCATGTGGATGAGCCACGGCGCCGAGGCCCCCGGGAAGTTCGACCTCAGCCGCCTGCGCCTCATGGCCTGCGCCGGGGAGCCCCTCAATCCCGAGGCCCACCGCTGGGCCCAGCAGCACCTCGTGGGCCAGGGCAACGGCCAGGTGGTGGACAACTGGTGGCAGACGGAGATCGCCGGTCCGGTCATCGGCACCTTGCCCACCTTCGAAGTGCGGCCCGGCAAGGCCGGCAAGGCCATGCCCGGAGCCCAACTGGCGGTGGTGAACAAGGACGGCTCGCCCGTGCCCGACGGCCAGGGCGGCCTGCTGGTCATCAAGTTCCCGCTGCCTTACATGCTGCGGACCGTGTGGAACGACCACAAGCGCTACGAGGACTACTGGAAGGAGATCCCCGGCTACTACACCGTGGGCGACGTGGCGGTCCGCGATGCCGACGGCTACATCGCCGTGCTGGGCCGGTCCGATGACGTGCTCAACGTTGCCGGCCACCGCATCGGCACCGCCGATGTCGAGGGTTCCCTCATTCGCCACCCGGCCGTGGCCGAGAGCGCCGTGGTGGGCATTCCCGATCCCATCAAGGGGGAGAACATCAAGGCCTTCGTGGTCGTGCGGGCGGGGGTCGCCACGGGACCCGGCCTCATCGCCAGCCTGAAGGACCACGTCCGCGAGGACCTGGGCGGCATCGCCGTGCCCTCTGACATCGAGCTCCGGGCCAGCCTCCCCAAGACCCGCTCCGGCAAGATCCTCCGCCGGGCCCTCAAGGCTGAGGCCCTGGGTCAGGATCCGGGGGACCTCAGCACCCTCGCGGATTGACCGCATCTGGGTGTCCCATTCCGGCGTAATGCTCCATGATCGAAGGTCGATCCTGGAGTCCCCATGCTGCCGCCCTGGAACCACCTCCACCCGGCCATCGTCCACTTCCCCATCGCCCTGCTCACGGTGGCCCCCCTGCTGGTGCTGCTCGGGCTGCTGTGGCCGGCCCAGCGGCGGGGCATCCACGCTGCGGCCCTGGTCCTGCTGGTGCTCGGCTTCGGCGGGCTGATGCTGGCCCTGGCCAGTGGTGACGCGGTGGAGCGGTACGCCCGCGCCACCCCGGCCCTCATGGCCGGGCTGCGCGACCACGAGCTCGCCGCGCAGAAGGCCACCCTGATCTTCGGGCTGCTGGGCGGGGGCTTCGCGGTGCTCTGGGTGCTGCCCCTGGCGCGCAGGCGCGAACTGGCCCGCCACATCGAACTCAGCCTGCTGGTCTTCTGGCTGTTCCTCGCGGCGGGCGCTGTCCTCGCCCTGGCCCGCGCCGGCCACCTCGGCGGACACCTGGTCCACGACCTGCACACCCACGCGGCCCCCGAGCCTCCGGTGAGCTGATCCCGCAGCATCTGCCCACCGCAGCGGCGCACCCGCTACCATCTCCCATGCCGTCTCGCCGCCTTCTGGTCCTCATCCTGCTCGGGTTCGCCTCGGGGCTGCCCCTGTTCCTGACGGGGTCGACCCTGAAGTTGTGGCTGACGGACGAGGGGCTGAGCCTTGGCACCATCGGGCTCTTCAGCTTCGTGACCCTGCCCTACAGCCTGAAGGTGTTCTGGGCGCCCTTCCTGGACCGCTACGCCCTGCCAGGGCTGGGTCGACGGAGAGGCTGGATGCTGCTCATGCAGGTCGGCATGGCTGTGGCCCTGTTCCTCCTGGCCCGGTCACAACCCCGCCTGGACCTCTACCGCGTGGCCGTACTCGCCCTGGCGGTGGCCGTCACCAGTGCCACCTTCGACATCGCCGTGGACGCCTGGCGGGCGGAAGCCCTGGAACAGAAATTCCTGGGCCTGGGCAACAGCATCCACATCACGGCCTACCGCGTGGCCATGCTGGTGAGCGGCGGGTTGGCGATGAGCCTGGCCCAGTTTTTCGGGTGGCGGACCAGCTACCTGCTGATGGCTTTCCTGACCTGTCTCGGGATGGCGGGCACTTGGCTGGCGGTCAATACAGATGCCGTGGCCCATGCGCCCCGCACCCTGCAGGAGGCGGTCGTGGGGCCCATGAAGGATCTGCTCCGGCGCCGGGGCATCTGGCTGCTCCTGGCCTTCACGGTGTTCTACAAGCTGGGGGACTGGCTGGCCGAGGCCATGACCATGCCCTTCCTGCTGCGGGGCATGGGCTTCACGAAGCTGCAGATCGGCACCGTGCAGAAGACCACGGCCATGGTGGCCATCATCCTGGGGGGGCTGATCGGCGGCTGGATGCTCATGCGCATGAGCCTCAGAAAGGCGCTGTGGATCTGCGGGTTCGTGCAGGCTGGCAGCATCCTCGGCTTCTGGGCCATCTCCCTGCTGGGCCGGCACCTGCCCCTGCTCGTGGCGGCGAACACTCTGGAGAACCTGGCCTATGGCATGGGCGGTAGCGCCCTGGTCGCCCTGCTCATGGGCAGCTGCAACCGCACCTATACCGGCACCCAGTACGCCCTGTTCAGTGCGCTGACGGCGCTGCCCCGGACGCTCTTCGCAGGGATGACGGGCTTCATGGCGGACTGGTACGGCTGGAAGCTCTACTTCCCCGTCTGCGCGGCGGCGGCCATCCCTGGCTTGCTGTTGCTGCTGCTCTGGGACCGCTGGGGGCTCCCCGAAGCGCCCGAGTCGTGACAAAGTCGCTTAGAGTGCCTAACAAACCCCGACGAGGCCGCGATGAAGCCAGGCAGGATGCACCCCAAGGAAGGGCCCGCGGGGCAACGTGGTTCGTTGTTCAAGGGACCTGACGCCGCGGGGCGCCTGCCTGGCTTCATCCCTCCGGGCGAGGGGCGGCGGGCGTCGCGATGCAGCGTCACGCTCGTCGCGCGTAGTACCCGCTACGCTTCGACTCGCGTTCCTCGCCTCGCTCGCCCGGCGACCCTCGCGCGACCACGTGGGGGTTTGTTACGCACTCTATACTCCGGAGGTTCCGTGATCCGTCCGCTGCTCTGCCTGACCGCCCTGTCCCTGCTTGCCCAGGGCCCGCCCCCCGTCAAGAAGCCGGTGGCCGAGTTGCCCACGGCGCCTCCCATCAGCTCGAATCCCATCAAGGAGCTGGTCCGGGCGGACCTGGGCGAAGCGGAGACCGGCACGCCCGAGGCGCTGACCGCCTCGCTCTACGCGTTCATCTCCGGCCCGAAGGACCAGAAGCGCAGCATCGAGAAGATCCGCGCCCTGTTCCACCTCCAGGCCCGCCTGGCGGTGGCGGCCAAGCACCCCGAGAAGGGCGCCTTCATGCGCCCCATGGATCTGGAGGCCTTCCTGGCCTTCGCGATTCCCCAGTGGGAGAAGGGTTTCTACGAGAAGGGCACGGCGGTGACCGTCACGAAGCAGGAGGGCATCGCCCAGGTCTGGTCGCCCTACGAGATCCGCCTGGAGGCGGACGGCCCCGCGCTCTACACGGGCACCAACGCCCTGCAGTGCGTCTTCGACGGCAAGCGCTGGTGGATCATGCACCTCGCCTTCCAGAGCGCCCCCACCGAGGCCCTCGCGGCCACGCTGGACGCACCCAGGAAGCCCGCAGCGGACCAGCCGAAGAAGTAGGCCCTCACCTCGCCAGGGGCCGGTTGGTCCGCCGCCAGGCCTTCATGCCGCCCCGCATCACGTAGAGCCAGGTGAAGCCCCGCTGGGTCAGCAGGTCGAAGGCCTGATGGGCCAGTTCGTCGGTCTCATCCACCAGGACCAGGGCCCGACGGGCCTTGGGATCCGGGGCTGTGAACCGCTGCGGGAACTCCGCGAAGGGCACGTGCAGGCAGCCGCGGATGTGTCCCGTCCGGAAGTCCTCGGCACTCCGCAGGTCCACCACCAGGGCGCCGGATCCCGTGACCAGTTCCTCCACCTGCACTGGATCCAGGACCGGGCGCCCCTTCCCCCGGCGCCGGGAGGCGATCCGGGGCAGGACCACCAGGAAGAGGATCAGGAGGCAGAGGGCTGCCAGCAGGATCCCAGGCAGGTGGGGATGGGCATTCAGCCAGCCTTCCAGGGTCGTGGGTGCGAGCGCGGTGCCGAACATGGATCCCCCGGGTATGGATGCCCTGCCGGGATGATGCCCCCGGCTCAGAACCCAGGCAAGCCCAGGGCGGCCGCCAGGGCGCGGAAGGCGTCGGGGATGGGGGCCTCCGCATCGATCCGGGCCCCGGTCAGGGGGTGGTCCACGGACAGCTTCCAGGCGTGGAGGGCCGGGTGGGGCAGCAGCAGCGGCTGGCCGTCCACGTCCTTCCACTTGCCGGGGCCGCCGTAGAGGGGATCGCCCATGAGCGGCGCCCGCAGGTGGGCGAGGTGGACGCGGATCTGGTGTGTGCGGCCCGTGAGCAGCTCGCACTCCACCAGGGCGGCGCTGGTGGTGCGGGCGAGAACGCGGATGCGGGTCTGGGCGGAGCGCCCGCCCGCGGCCACCACCATGCGCAGGCGGTCCCGCTTGTGGCGGGCGATGGGCTCGTCGATGAGCAGGCTGCCCAGCTGGGGCAGCTTGGGCGAGTGGCGCACGATGGCCAGGTAGCGCTTCTCCACGGTGCGGGCCTTGAACTGGTCCTGGATGGCGCGCTGGGCCTCGGCGGTCTTGGCGAGGCAGAGGCAGCCCGTGGTGTAGCGGTCCAGGCGGTGCACCAGGCCCGGCCAGCCGGTGGAGAGTTCCTCCGTGTCCTCGCTGGGCTCGTCCTCTTCAACGACCTCGACCACCACGGGTGCCTTGAGGCGGTGCAGCAGCGCGTTCACCACGGTGCCACCCTGGTGGCCAGGGCCTGGATGCACGACCATGCCCGCGGGCTTGTTGACGATCCACAGCTGGTTGTCCTCAAAGAGCGACGGCAGGTCAATGTCCTCGGCTTCCAGGTGGGCCGCGGGAGGCGCCACCGCGGGGAGCTCGGTCTCCACCACGTCGCCCGGGCGCAGCTTCACGCCGCCCTTGGTCACCGCCACGCCGTTCACCTTGATCTCGCCCGTGCGGACGTGGACATCCCAGCGGGCGCGGGGGATCTCGGGATGGCGATCCGCGAGGAAGCGATCCAGGCGGGGGGCGCCTTCTTCGGCGATCAATTTCACTTCGTCTCCTTACGCCGGCTCCAGACCAACCAGAGGCCCAGTCCCAGCAACATGAATGCAATGCCCGTGAGGCGCCCGGTGCTCAGCCAGACCCAGCCCAGCCAGCCGGTGCCGCGATCCACATCGCCCCGCCAGGTCTCGGTGATGACGCGGCCCAGGCCCTCCACCAGGAAGTAGAGGGCGAAGATCTGGCCCTGGAAGGCCCGCTTGGGCCTGGCCAGCAGCAGGACAGCCATCACGGCCAGGTTGGCCAGTGAGTTGTAGAGCTGCACGGGATGGAGCGGGATGCCCAGGGGCGTGCCGCTGAAGGCGTGGGCGATGGGGTCCGTGAAGGTGGTGGCCCAGGAGGCGTGGCTCTCGGTGCCGTAGCAGCAGCCGGCAGAGAAGCAGCCCAGGCGGCCGATGGCCTGGCCCAGGGCCACGCCGGGCACCAGGGCGTCGCCCGTGATCCGCAGGGGCAGGCCCTGGCCCTTGCGCAGCTTCCAGAAGAACACCGCCGTGGCGGCGATGATGCCCCCGTGGATGGCGCCGCCCGCCCGCAGGGTGGCGAAGGAGAACACCTCCCGCAGGGGCGCGCCGCCGATCAGGTCCACCACGATCATCAGGAGCTTGGAGCCCAGGATGGCGGAGATGAGCATGGCGATGGCGAGATCCGTGATGGCCGCGGGGGCCAGGCCATCGAGCTTGGCCTGCCGCTTGGCGAGGCCCGCGCCGGCGAAGAAGGCGATGGCCAGCAGCAGCCCGTAGGTGCCCAGGGGGAACGAGCCGATCTCGAAGAGGACAGGATGCATGGTTCGGATTCCGGGGGGAGATTGGAAACGGAGGACGGTAGGCTGATGGCTGACGAGGAGGCCCCCATGTCCCGGACCGTGACGACCCTGACCGCGCAGGATCTGGCCGAACGTCTGGGTGGCGTCCTGGAGCATTGTCCCCCGGAACGCCCCATTTCCGAAGTGAAGCCCCTGGAGGAGGCAGGGGCGGGCTCGGTGTCCTTCCTGGCCAACCCCAAATATGCGGGCAAAGCCAAGGACAGCGCCGCGGGCCTGATCTTCGTGGACGCCACCGTGGAGCTTGGCGGCCGCCCCGTGCTGCGCGTGAAGCATCCCTACTGGGCCTTTGCCCAGGCCATCGGCTGGCTGCACCCGGAACCGGCGCCGGAATGGAGTCACGCGCCGGTCAATCCCACGGCGCAGGTGGGGGAGGGCAGCCGCATCGCGCCGGGCGCCACGGTGGGGGCCCGCACGGTGCTGGGGAAGGGCTGCGTCATCCACCCGGGCGCCCACATCGGCGACGACTGTGTGCTGGGAGAGGGCTGCGAGCTGTTCCCGGGCGCCGTGCTCTACCGCCGCACCCGGCTGGGGAACCGCGTGGCCGTGCACGCCAACTCTGTGGTGGGCAGCGACGGCTACGGCTACGTGCTGGCGGAGGGCCGCCACGCCAAGATCCCGCAGGTGGGCTGGGTGGAGGTGGGCGACGACGTGGAGATCGGCGCCTGCGTCTGCATCGACCGCGGCGTGCTGGGGCCCACCCGCATTGGGACCGGCACGAAGATCGACAACCAGGTGCAGGTGGGCCACAACGTGCAGGTGGGGAGCCACTGCCTGCTGGTGAGCCAGACCGGCATCAGCGGCTCGACGAAGCTCGGGGACTACGTGACGCTGGCCGGCAAGGTCGGCGTGGTGGGCCACATCGAGATCGGCAGCCGCAGCGTGGTGGGCGGCAACAGCGTGGTGGCCAAGAGCCTGCCCGAGGGCAGCTTCGTCACCGGCTTCCCGGCCCGCCCCCACAAGGAATGGACCGAGGCCCAGGCCGCCCTGAACCGGCTGCCGCGGCTGATGAAACAGCTTCGGAGAGGCTGACCGCAAAAAGGCTGGAACCGCGAATGTCGCGAATGAACGCAAATAAGGCAGGAACTCCGATCTTCCGCTTTCTATTCGCGCGCCCGAAGGGCCATTCGCGCCATTCGCGGTTGGGTGTTTTTTCAATTTCGCGGTTTCTGGTTACTCGCCCAGGCAGCTCCGGATTTTCTGGATGAGGTCGCCCGGGTTGTAGGGCTTCTGCAGGAACTGGATGGGGGCGAAGCGCTGGAGGTTGCCCGCCACGTCTGAGCTGCTGTAGCCGCTGGAGAGCAGGACGGGCACGGCAGTCCCCGGTCCGCCTCCGGAGCGCAGCTCCGCGAGGACCTCGTCCCCGCCCAGGATGGGCATGGTGAGGTCGAGCACCACGGCGCGGATGTCGGTGGCCCGGTCGCGGTAGGCCCTGAGGCCGTCGCGGCCATTGGTGGCGACCTCGACCTGGAAGCCGCAGCGCTCCAGGGTGGCGGCGGCGACGCTGCGCACGGTCTCCTCGTCATCCACGACGAGGATGGTCCCCTGGCTCGAATAGGACAGGGAGGGGCGGTCCTGCCAGAGGTCCTGGCCATGGGTCCCTTCGGAGCGGGGGAAGAGCAGTCGGAAGGTCGTGCCCTGGCCGGGCTCGCTGAGCACCTGGATGGCGCCCTGGTGGCCATGCATGATGCCGAGGACGGCGGCCAGCCCGAGTCCGCGCCCGGTGAACTTGGTGGTGAAGAAGGGATCGAAGATCCGCCCGAGGGTGTCGTGGGCCATCCCGGAGCCGGTGTCCTTCACTTCCAGGAAGACCGACTCCCCCTCCGGCGGCGTACCCGCCAGGCAGGGGGTGAGGGGTCCGGTGGGCATGGCGCCCACGGTGATGGTGATCCGGCCGGTCCGCTCGTCCAGGGCATCCGAGGCGTTGGTGATGAGGTTCATGATCACCTGCCGGATCTGGGTGGCGTCCCCGTCGATCAGGGGCAGGTCGGGGGCATAGCGGTGCTCGAGGACGGCCTTCTTGGAGATCACGGTCTCCAGCAGGCTCTCCATCTCGTCCACCAGGCGCGACAGTGAGAGGGGCTCGACCAGGAACTTGCCACGGCCGGAGTAGGCCAGCAGCTGGTTGGTCAGTTCCGCGGCCCGGGTGGCGGCCAGCTCGATCTGGTGCAGGCGTCGCCGCAGGGGGCTGTCGACCTGGAGGTCCATGAGGGCCAGGCCCGCGTGGCCCATGATGCCCATCAGCAGGTTGTTGAAATCGTGGGCGATGCCGCCCGCCAGCACGCCCAGGCTCTCGAGCTTCTGCGCCTGCTGCACCTTGGCTTCCATGATCTGGCGGTCCAGCTCCACCTGGCGCCGCTCGGTGATGTCCCGGGCGTTGACGACGATCCCGTGCACGCCGGGCACCTCCAGGGCGTTGTGCGCCACGGCCTCCATGAGCCTCGGCGTGCCGTCCTTGTGCAGGATGCGGATCTCCAGGGTCCTGGAGGCCCCGGGGTTCTGGAGCAGTTCGGCCAGCACGCCGGCGAAGACCGCAAGGTCCTCGGGGTGGACCAACTCGATGGCCGGGGTCCCGATCCGCTCCCCGGGTCGGTAGCCCAGGATCTTCGAGGCGGAGGGGCTGCTGTAGGCGACCCGCCCCGACTGGTCGAGAATCACGACCAGGTCCAGCGCATGTTCGATGATGGCCCGCATGCGGGACTCGCTGGCCTTCAGCTCCAGCTCCATCCGGTGGCGGTAGAGGGCCATCTCGATGGTCGAATGGAGGGTCCGCTCATCGTAGGGCTTGAGGAGGTAGCCGTAGGGGCCGCTCTCCTTGGCCCGGGTGAGCGTCGTCTCGTCCGCGAAGGCGGTGAGGTACACCACGGGCAGGCCCAGGTCCTGCATGTGGTGGGCGGCCTCGATGCCATCCATCCCGGCCCCGAGCGAGATGTCCATGAGCACCAGGGAGGGTCTCGTGCTCGCCGCCATGGCCACCGCCTCTTCGCCGGTGGAGGCCAGTCCGGACACGCCGTAGCCCAGGTCCTGGAGGTGCAGACGGAGGTCCATGGCCACGATGGCCTCGTCTTCGACGATCAGGATCCGGGGTTGGCTCATGGGTGGCGGCTGGGGGGGAAGCTCAGGAGGAAGGAGGCACCCCGGCGCCGTTCGAGCTCCAGGGTTCCCCCCAGCTGATCGGTCAGGGCCCGGACCAACTGGAATCCCAGGCCGCCGCTGTCCAGATCCACGGATTCCGGCAGGCCCTGTCCCGAGTCGGCCACGCGGAGCGTGACCCGGCCCTGGGCGTCCGGTTCGATCTGGATGTCCAGGCTGCCGCCCTGTCCAACCGGAAATGCGTGCTGGAGGGCATTGGCCACCAGCTCGTTCAGGATCAGCCCGAGCGGGACCGGGGCGTCCGGTCCGAGCTCCACGCTGGCCACCTGCACCCGCAGGTCGATGAGGGCGGGCACGCTGGCGTAGCTCCGGACCAGGCGTTCCGCCAGGGTCTGCACGTAGCCGGGCAGGTCGAGCTGAGAGAAATCGGGGGCGTGCTTGAGCTTCTGGTGGATGAGGGCGATGGCCTGGACGCGCTCCTGGGCCTCCTGGAGGGCCAGGTGGACCGCCGGATCCTCCTGCGTGGAGGCCTGCAGCCGCAGCAGGCTGGAGACCACCTGGAGGTTGTTCTTCACCCGGTGGTGGATCTCGCGCAGCAGGAGGTCCTTCTCCCTCAGGGTGGCCCGGAGGGCGTTCTCCTCGGCGTGCTTGTGGGCGTGGATGTCGAACAGGAAGCCCATGACCCGCCCCTGTCCCCGCCTGGATTCCAGGCCGCCCGCCACCCGCACCCAGTGCTCGCCGCCCGCGGGGCTCCGCAGCCTGAATTCGAGCTGGCGATCCCCCTCGGGACGGCTGATCTCCAGGAGGAACCTAAGGAAGGCGAGCTGATCCTCAGGATCGATCACCTCGCCCCAGAAGGGCTGCTTCAGCCACTGTTCCGGCGGCCAGCTGAAGTGGGTTTCGACGGCGCTGCCCAGGTAGCTGCAGCGTCCCGTGTTGAGGTCCATCTCCCAGGGGATGGCCCCGGTGACCTCCATGAGCTGGTTCAGGTGGCGGCTCCGGCGGTCGCGGATGCCCAGCGCCGCCCGCTGCGCATCCATGGCGGAGCCCAGGAACATGGCCATCCCGAACAGGACGCCGAGGAAGGACTGGATCCCCAGCTGCGCCTCCACAGGCAGGTCATTCCGCAGGATGAGAATGATCAAGGCCAGGCCCAGGATCGGGAAACCCAGGCTGGCGGCGCGGAGTCCCCCCCGCACCACCAGCCAGGTCATGGGCAGGAAGAGCAGGTACTTCAGGTGCAGGGTGCCGGGTTCGCTGAACCGCACCACCAGGACCGTGATCAGGAACAGGCCGAGGGCCTGGGCCAGGAACTCCAGGGGCCGGAGGGCCGGAGCGAGGGGCTTGAGCCGGGCACTCCCGAGGTTCAGCCAGGGCCGCACCCACAGGAGCAGGGCGGGCCCCAGGGTGAGCACCCCGAGGGCGTCGCTCAGGAGCAGAATCCGCACGCCATTCGCGAGGTGGATGCCCTGGAGGAGGCCCAGGCTGCGCAGCAGGGCGTACACGGGCAGGGAGGCCAGCAGGGGGCCGAAGAAGACGAGAAGCAGGAAGCCGCCCACATCCTGGGTGCGATGGAGGCGGATCGACAGCCGCGCCTTGCGGAAGGCCAGGACGGCCAGGGCGTGGCCGCCGGCATAGAGACCCGACACGGCCAGGATGGTCCAGGGCCCCATTCCCATGGGGCGGAGCCACAGGTCCACGGGCAGCGGCGCCAGGATGACCGCGGGCAGGACCTTCGGCCCGTAGGCCAGCAGCAGCGCGACGCTCAGCGCCGCCGGGAGGTACCAGACCGAGACCCCGTCCTTCGTGCTCAGGGCGGAGGCCACCAGGTGCAGCAGGATGAAGGCGGCCCAGTAGCCGGCCAGCACGGTCATCAGACCCGGTCGTCGGCCCCGGACCCCGGACTGGGCCGAGAAGGCTTCTGTCACGGAAGAGGGTTGAAGGGTGGTTTCAGTCACGGCTCACCCCATGGCCTGGAGGGGGCTGCCGCCGGCCAGCGCCCTCAGATCCGGCGCATCCGGGGGAAGGGCGAACACCTGGAGATCCACGGGCCGCCCCAGCGAGACGAGCTCGGCCTCCAGGTCCTGGCGCAGGGCCGGGACCTGCCCGGGGTCCTGCAGCCACAACCGGACCCTCAATCCGGCGCTGCGCTGTTCCAGCCCCAGCCGCACCTCGCCAAGGGTGGAGAAGGGGACGCTCAGGAACACGCGGTGGACCGCGTCGGTCCCGGATCCGGCGGGATCTCCCTCCCCTTCGATCCAGAGCCGCATGGGCTCTGCGCCTGGCGCCCAGGGCAGGGGGATCTCGAACCAGCCGGTGCCTTCCTTGGCCTGCAGCTGGTGGAAGGCCGACTCGGCGGGGGAAACGGCCGGGTCGGCGAGGGCCTTCATGGCTTCCTTCAGCCAGGACGACCAGGCTTCCGGCTGTTCCGCCACGGCCAGGCCCGCCTGCAGCAGCTGACCCAGCAGCTGACCGAGCGGCGTCTGGGCGGCGCTGGACTGGAGCCGGGCCAGCAGGGGGCCGGCCTCGCCGAAGACCAGGGGGGCGAGCAGGGCCGGGCTGGGCGGTGGCGTGGCCCGGACCACCTGGAGGCGTAGGCCGGCACCCTCCGGCAGCGGCACCCCGCGCAGGGCGAGGGTGCTGCCGGGCGGGAAGGGCAGGCTGCCCTGGGCCTGGAGTTGCCTGCCGTCCGCCAGGCGCAGAAGGAGGCCCTCCGGCAGGACGGCCTCGAGGGTGGCCTCGATGGTCTGTCCCGTGAGGGCGCTGAAGAGGGCCGGGGCGGAGGGGGCCGCGGAGGCCGGGATCCGCAGGGATCCCAGGATCGCGGGAGTCAGCACGTGGGCATGCTCCTAAATGTGGAAGTGGCGCCGCAGGTGGCCGGGGATGTCGCCCAGAGGGGCGACCACGTCCACGCAACCGCGCTCCACGGCGGCCCGAGGCATGCCGTAGACCACGCAGCTCTCCTCGGATTCGGCCAGGGTGTGGGCCCCCTTCCGCTTCAGCTGTTCCATGCCCTTGGCGCCATCCGCGCCCATGCCCGTGAGAATGCCCGCGAGCACCTGGCCCCGGAACAGTTCCGCCACGCTGAGGAAGAGGACGTCCACGCTGGGACGGTGGAGGGAGGACACGGGTTCGGCGCTCAGCTCGATGCAGCCCTTCGGGCCGCGGGCGCCGTAGGTCATGTGGATGCCGCCGGGCGCGATGTAGACTGTGCCCGCCTTGAGGGGCTCGCCCTGCTCGGCCTCCTTCACGTGCACCTGGCAGAGGCCGTTCAGCCGGTCAGCGAAGGGCTTGGTGAAGGTGCTGGGCATGTGCTGGACGATGAGGCAGGCCACCGGCAGGCTGGCGGGAATGGTCGGCAGGATGTCCTGCAGGGCCTTGGGGCCGCCAGTGGAGCTGCCGATCAGCAACAGCTCCGCCTGGGGAGAGCCGAGGCCCATCCCCAAGGGGGGCGCCGCCTTGGGCGGAGCGGCCGGTTTGGGGGGCGCGCCCGCCGCCGGAGGCGGTGGCGTCGAGGGGGTGGGGGCGGGCGTGGCAGAGGCCGGCGCCGTCTTGTGGAAGCGCGGGCTGGTGGCCAGGCGCCGCACCTTCTCCTGCAGGTCGTGCTGGATCTGCAGGATGCTCATGCTGGCGAAGCCGCTCTCCTTGGGGATGAAGTCGAGGGCACCGAGCGAAAGCGCATCCAGGGTGGCCTGGGCGCCCTCCTGGGTGAGGCTGGACACCATGAGCACCGGCATGGGGTGCTCCGCCATGATCTTCTTCAGGCAGGTGAGGCCGTCCATCCGCGGCATCTCGATGTCGAGAGTGACGATGTCGGGCTTGTGCTCCGCGATCTTTTCAAGGGCGTCGATGCCGTCGCGGGCCGTGGCGATCACGCGCAGGTCGGGTGCCTCCTCCAGCATCTTCTGCAGGGACTTCCTCATGAAGGGGCTGTCGTCCACCACCAGGATCCGGATCGTCATGGGTTCGCCTCAAGCCTGGAATGCCACTTCGACGAAGGCCAGGGCGTGATCCACTTCGTCGTCGATGGAGAAGGTCATCCGTTCCACGTCCAGATCCTTGTGCAGGGCGCCGGCCAGGACCGCCTTGAAGGCCGGCAGGTCGTCGAGCGAGATCATCAGCCGCTCGTCGGCCGGGCCCATGGGGATGCGGGTGCGCACCAGCAGGTCGGCCAGGTGGATGAGGTTCGGCAGGAAATCCTCGGACTTGGGATCGTGGTGATCGCGGATCACGTCGACGATGCTCTCGGGGAAGGACCAGTCGGCGGCGAGCAGGGCTCCGGCCTCGGCGTGGTCCATGCCCAGCAGGGCGCGTTCCGCGTCCACGAAGTAGGCACCCTCGGCCACGGCCTTGAGCACTTCGGCGTAGTCTTCCGGGAAGCAGGTATCCAGGGCGACCTTCCCGATGTCGTGGAGCAGGCCGCAGAGGAAGGCGGTTTCCGCCTGCCCATGCCGCTTGGCCAGGATGCAGACGCCCTTGGCGGTGAGGCCCACGGCCACGCTGTGCTGCCAGAGCTTCAGTGCGTCGAGATGGGTGCCGCCCTTCAATGTCTTGATGACCGCGGCGCCGGTGCCCAGGTTGGCCACGGCATCGAAGCCCAGGCGCAGCACGGCCGTCCGGAGATCCATGACGGAATCCGAGCCGGCATACAGGGCGGAATTCGCCAGACGCAGCAGGGTGGCCGACAGGGAGGGGTCCTTCGAGAGGATGCCGAGGATGCGGTCCACGGTGCAGCGCTCGTCCTGCACGGCCTCACCCAGAGCCACCACCGTCAGGGGGAGGCTCGGAAGGGTCCTGGCCTTCAGGCGCGAGGTGAACTGCTCCCGGGAAATCATGTTAGAACTCCGCGATCATGGACTTGTCCTGCTCGATGGCCGTCCGGACGCCTTCCTTGATGCCGGTCAGGGCCTCGGGGCCCAGCTGCAGGATCTCCATGGCCTGCAGGGAGGCACCTTCGAGGTGGCGGGGGTCACCGATGCCCACCTTCTCCTCCAGGGCCAGGTGGTTGGCCAGGGCCACGATGGCGGTCAGCTCCTGGTAGTCCTCGGGGGCATGGATGGGGTCGTGGTGGAAGCGCACCGCCGCCTGCAGGCTGGGGGCCAGGTTCCACTTGTTCACCAGGGCCTCGCCCACCATGGCGTGGTCGAAGCCGAAGGTATCCAGCTCGAGGTCCAGACAGACGCCCTGCTCGTTGTAGACGGTGCGCAGCAGAGTCCCGTAGCGCTCGGGGAACTTCACGCCCATGACGGACTTGCCGATGTCGTGCAGCAGGCCGCCGATGAAGGCCTCTTCCATGCGCGGGAAGCGGAGGCTCTTCGCGAAGGCGCGGCTGGCGATGGCGGAGACCAGCGCGTGCTCCCAGATCAGCCGCTCCTGGAGGCCGACGGCGCCCCGGTGGTAGAGGTTCTTGGCGGAACTGGCGATGACCACGCTCTTGATGGTCGAGAATCCCAGGGTCATGATCGCCTGGGTGAGGGTCGTGACTTCCCGCACCATGCCGAACATGGCGGAGTTGGAGATCTTCAGGATCTGGCTGGTGAGGGCCTGGTCCATGGAGATGACCTTGCGGAGGTCCTCGGCATTGGCATCGGGATCGGCGGATACGCGCAGCACCTGGGAGGCCACCTGCGGCAGCGGCGGCAGGTCTCCGAGGTTGGCGATGAGTTCTTGGGGGGTGATGGGCATGATCCGCTCCTGGCCTTTCAGGTCCGCTTCCGGTAACCCATGGCCTTGCTGAAGTGCAGCAGCTCAAAACCGGTGTTGAAAGCATGGATGCTTTCGCTGTGTCCCACCAGCAGGTAGGCCTTGGGGTGGAGCTGGCCGTGGAAACCCTTGAGCACCTGGGATTTGACGGATTCGTCGAAGTAGATGAGGACGTTCCGGCAGAAGATCACGTCGAAAGCGCCCAACTGCCGGTAGGCCGGATAGTCCACCAGGTTGAAGTTCCTCAGGCTGGTGAGCCGCTGAAGCTCGGGCTTCACCTGGAAGAGGTCCTTCCCCAGCGGGATGAAGTGGCGCTGGAGCTGGTCCGGCGTCAGGTTGCGCAGGGTGTAGCTGTTGTAGACGCCGTCCTGGGCCTGGGCCAGCACCTTCTCGCTGATGTCCGTCCCCAGGATCTCCACCGTGAAGCCCCGCAGGACCGTGTCTTTCAGGTCCTGGCAGATCATGGCCAGGGTGTAGGGCTCCTCGCCGCTGGAGCAGGCCGCTGACCAGATGCGCAGGCGGCTCTGCCCCCGCTCGCGGGCCTGCTTGGCCGCGTCCGGGAGCACGATGTTCTGGAAGGCCTCGATCTGGGGCGGGTTGCGCCAGAAGCTGGTCTCGTTGGTGGTGATCTCCACGAAGAGCCGCTTCAGCTCCGCGGCCCCCTGGCTGCCCTGCAGCAGGGAGAGGTAGTCGCCGTAGGTGCGCAGCTTCAGCTCTCCGATCCGCTTGCTCAGCCGGTTCTCCAGGAAGTACTGCTTGGACTCGCTGAAGAAGATGCCCGACTTGGCATAGATGAAGTCCCGGAGGCTCCGGAACTCGGCAAGGGTCATCTGCTGTTTGGCCTGGAGTGGATCCATCGGGTCGTCCTGCCCGCGGGATCGGCCTCGGATCCAAAGGCTTGAGTTTGGGTCGGTATCAGGCGCCTCCACCGGGCTTTGCCCGGTGGAGGCGCGGGGGCTCCCGGGGGGACATCGCTCGCGAAGCGAGCAGGCCTCCGCCTAGCGCCTCGCTCCCGCGAGGCTCCTGCTTCCGCTATGCGGAGCGCAGAGGCGGAGCCTCCCCCCCGGACAGCATCAGCGCTCCAGGATGACCACCGCCAGGGCCAGGTCCCCATCGTGGCTGACGCTGCCATGCAGGACCCGGATGTCCCTGGAAGTCAGTAGATCGGCCAGGCCCCCCACGGCCCAGAGGCGGCCGTTGACGTAGCGCAGCTCCTTCCAGGACCAGCCGTCCAGGCCCTGGCCCAGGGCCTTGCCGAAGGCCTCCCTCAGGGCCCAGCGCCCCGCCAGGCGCTCCGGCAGGCGTTCCCGGTTGCCCCCCAGCAGGTAGGCGGCCTCCTCCGGATGGAGGATGCGCCCGGCGCACTTCTCTGCCCCGAAGCGCTCCACCAGGTGGCGCCAGCGGCTGGGGGGACAGAGATCCGTTCCCAGGCCGACGATCACGCAAGCTCCCGGGCGAACCAGTGGTCGCAGCCCCCGTGGCCGGTGCGACCCAGGGGCGAGCAGAGGGGCTTGAAGCCGAGCTTGCCGTAGAGGCGGATGGCCTGGTCCATGCCGGAGAGGGTTTCCAAGTAGCAGGTCCGGTACCCCAGGTCCTGCGCCACCACCAGGCAGTGCCGCAGCAGGGTCTCACCCATGCCCTGTCCCCGGGTTTCCGGCAGGAAGTACATCTTCCGCAGCTCGCAGGTCCCGGGCTCGCCGCCTTCCAAGGCCGCGATGCCCGCGCCGCCCACCACTTGATCTCCCCCATCCACCACCACGAAGTAGGCCGCCCCCGGTACCGAATAGGCAGCGCTCATGTGATCCACTTCCGGGTCGTGGATGGCGAAGCCCGGGCCATCGGCGCCGAACTCCGGCATGACCTGGCGGATGATGGCCGCCACGGCGGGATCATCCTCGGGGCGGATCGGTCGGAACGTCAGCATGGCTCCTAAGGTAACTCAAAGGCCTCCCCCCGGGGCCCGGTCCAGGCCAAGCTGGATGGGGGGTATGCCATGTCGGGAGCCGCGTTCCAGGACCGCCTTCGCGCCGGTGCGCAGTTGCTGGGCACCCTCGTCCAGATTCCCCATCCCGCCGTGGCCGTCCACCTCGCCCGGCAGGGCTTCGACTGGCTCTTCCTGGACGGGGAGCACGGCGGCTACGGCCCCGCCGAGGTGGCCGCCACCCTTCGCGCCCTCGGCGGTTCGGTGCCCTGCCTGGTGCGGGTTCCCTCCTTGGATGGGGAGATCCTCGAGGCCGTGGCCACCTGCGGCGCAGAGGGTCTCATCCTGCCCCACGTGGATACGGCCGCCCAGGCCGAGGCGGTGGTCCGGCAGGTCCGGGGCCGGGGCCTGGTGGTGGTCCAAGCCGAATCCCGGGAGGCCGTGGCCCACATCGGGGCCATCGCCGGGGTGCCCGGCGTGGACGCCGTGTTCGTGGGTCCCTACGACTTGACCGACAGCCTGGGCCTCCCCGGACAGTTCGAGCACCCGGCCTTCACCGCCGCGGTGGAGGCCGTGGCGGAAGCCTGCCGGAGCGCCCACGTGCCCCTCGGCATCTTCCGCATGACGGCTCCCGAAGCCCTGACCCACGTGCCCCAGGGCTTCACCCTGCTGGCCACGGGCCTGGACACCACGCTGCTGGAGGCCGGGGCGCGGGGGATGCTCGCGGAGTTGCGGGGCTGAAAGAGTCTGGGGTCTGGAGGCTGGAGTCTGGAGGTACTGCTTTTCTGATGCGGCCCTTCGGGCCGCGCCAGTGATGGCCTTGGGGCCGTTCAGATGGGAGCGGCCGTTGGATTCACCGAGCCCTGCTCGTACCTCCGGTCTCCAGACTCCAGACTGATCCCCTCACTCCGGCCAGTGATGCTTCGGATAGCGCCGCGACAGCCCCGGGCGCAGCTCCTGGTAGACCCGCTGCCAGAAGCCGGCGAGGTCCGTGGTGACCTGCACGGCGCGCATGTTGGGGGCCAGCAGGTGCAGGACCAGCGGCACGGCGCCGCCAGCCACGGCCGGGGACTTCTTCAGACCCCAGAAGTCCTGGAGCCGTGAGGCGATCCAGGGGGGATCGTCTTCGTAGTGGACCTTGGTGGGGCGCCCCTTGGGCAGCTGGATGGCCTCCGGGGCCCAGGCGTCCAGCAGGCGCAGCGTGTCCGCCGGAAAGGCCTGGCGCAGGGCCGCGGACCAGTCCACGTCCTGGACCTCCCGCAGGGTGGACCGGCCCCGGCAGGCGCCGGCCAGGAGTGGCAGCCGCAGGTCCTCGGGCAGCTCCAGTTCCGGGCGATGCCGACGCAGGAAGGCCAGCCGGGCCAGCATGCGGGCAGGCACCTCGTCCAGCGGTCGATCCGCCAGGGCCTGCGCAAGCAGGTCCGCCACGCGTGGATCCGCCGGATCCGCGGGGCCACGGCTGACGTCGATGCTCAACCCGTCATAGCGGATCTCGGTCCTGCGCTCGACGCGACCGGCCGAGGCGTGGAACACCACGTCGTCGATGTCCTCCAGGCGCTCGGGGAAGGCCTCCAGCAGCCAGTCGGCCTCGCAGCGCGACGCCTGGCGGATGAGGGTCTGGCCGCCGGTACCCTGCTTCACGGCCTCGGCCTCCAGGGCCAGAATGAGGCCGGGCCGCCGCACGCGGCTGGCGGGGTCCAGCTTGGCGCCACCACCACCGGCGAAGGCGCAGGTGCCGTTGGCGGAGAGCTGTCCCACGCGGTCCGGATAGGCCAGGAGCAGGGCCTTCAGCAGGCGCGATTCCGCATCTGCGGGTTCGACCGGCGAGGGCAGGAGCCTGGTCAGGGATTGCACCGCCCGCCGCGCCCTCTGGACCGCCGCCACGTCCAGCCCTGCGGCCCGGCAGGCCCCGGCCCCGAAGCCGGCGGCTTCCGCCTCCTCGAACTGATCCAGGCGCAACAGCAGATCGGAGTCCGCGCCATGGCCGGTCTTCACGGGGGCCCGATCTAGTCCCTGCCGGGCCGAGAGGCTGCCGGTCTCCAGCAGGGCCGCGGCGCGCAGCGCCAGCTGGGGGATGCCCAGGTCCTCACCTGCCACGGCCAGCCGCGCCAAGCGCGAATGCAGGGGCAGGTCCGCCATGCGGCGGCCCACGGGGCTGAGGGCGCCATCCTCGAGGGCGCCGAGGCGGGTGAGGAGAATTTCCGCCGCGCCGATCGAGGTCGCGGGAGGCGCCTCGAACCAGTCCAGAGCCTCCGGATGGCCGATGCCCATGCCATGCAGGGCCAGCAGGGGCTCGGCAAGGTCCGAGCGCTGCAGCTCCGGGATGTCGAAGGCGGGCCGGGCCCCGAAGTCGGCCTCGGTGTACAGGCGCAGGCAGCGGCCCGGCCCCGTGCGGCCCGCGCGGCCCGTGCGCTGCACACAGCGGGCCTGACTGATGCGCACCGTGCGCAGGCCCGACAGACCCGACCAGGGCGAGTGCGAGGCCTCGCGTCCCAGGCCCGAATCAACCACGGCGCCGATGCCATCGAGGGTGACGGAGCTTTCCGCGACGTTGGTGCTGAGGATGATCTTGGGCGTGTCAGTGACTTCGAGGGCGTGGGCCTGGGCCTCCGGCGACAGCTCTCCATGCAGGGGCCGCAGGCTCAGGCCCCTGCGCCCCGCCACGGCCTCGCAGCCCTTCAGGCAGGCCCGGATCTCGGCGGCGCCCGGCAGGAACACCAGCGTGTGGGCCCGCAGGCCCTCCCCATAGAGGCGGTCGAGGGCCTCCGCCACCTGTTGCTCGACGGGCCGGTCATCGGGTCGCGGCAGGAAGGCCGTGTCCACGGGGAAGACCCGGCCCTCGCTCTTCATGACCGGCGCATCGAGGTAGGCGGCCACGGGGCCGGCGTCCAGCGTCGCGGACATCACCAGCAGCTTCAGATCGGGCCGCGTCTCCTGCTGGAGCCGGCGCAGCAGGGTGATGGCGAGGTCCGTGTGCAGGTGCCGCTCGTGGAACTCGTCCAGCACCACGGCACTGATGCCGCGCAGGCCAGGATCGCCGTGCAGGCGCCGCAGCAGCAGGCCCTCGGTGACGAAGCGCAGGCGCGTGGCCTTGGACACCTTCTGCTCGAAGCGCACGGCATAGCCCGCCCGCTGGCCCAGCAGCTCGCCCAACTCGTCCGCCACCCGCGTGGCGGCCAGGCGCGCAGCCAGGCGGCGGGGCTCCAGGATCCAGCACTCGCCCTCCCCCAGCAGGCCAGATTCCAGCAGGGCCGGGGGTACGCGGGTGGTCTTGCCCGCGCCGGGATCGGCCTGCAGCACCAGGTTCGGTCGCCGGCGCAGACTCTCCACGAGCCGCGGCAGCAGGGGATCGATGGGCAGGCTCAGGCGCATGACTGGCCCAGGGCAGCGAGGAAGGCGGCGGGATCGTCAACGGACACGGCCAGGCGCCGGGTCGGCCGACCCGGACCCAGCAGCCCCGTCACCTGGATGGGTTCCGAGAGCCTCAGCTCAAGAACGGCATTCCCCTTGGCCACCAGCTTCGCCACGCCCTTCATGTGGGCATGCCGGGCCCAGTCGTCTTCGAACTCGGGCAGGGGCGAGGCGGAAAGGACGCGGCTGACGGGGACGATGGCGGACTTCAGGAGGCCCAGATGCAGTTCGAGCCTGCCCTCGCGGAACTGATGCGGCCGGGCCTTGAGCGTGGCATAGAGCCCGACCAGCCAGAGCACCGCGTAGATCGTGGAGCCATGCAGCGTCCACCGCAGCCAGGGCGCCAGCCCCGTCGAGATCGCTCTCATCAGCAGGAAGTCACCGGGGATCATCAGCGGAACGGCCGGGAGAATGGCGCGCAGGGCGGCTTCGCGGTGGTGGGTGAAGCCCGCGGGCGCGGCCTCGCGGAAGCCCCCGAAGAGGAACCGGACCGCGCTGCCCAGCATCACCAGCTCCAGGGCCATGAGGCGGGCCGCGCGGGGCGGGACGAAGGCCTCGAAGGCAGTGGCGATGCGGTCCTCGGGCCAGATTCCGGGAAGCGCCCTGGCGGTCCGCCATGCCCTCATGGCCAGGATCAGGAGCAGCAGTTCAAGGATCAGCGCCGTGCCCACCCGCAGCTGGAGGGCCCGGTGCGAGGCTTGGGTGAGGACCAGCCCCAATCCCTCGGTCAGGATCAGCGCCGGAAGCAGGATCCGTGTGCCCGGGATCCGTCCAAGCCGCCAGTCGTGGACCAGCGTGACCAGTCGCATGGCCAGCAGCGTCAGCAGGGAAGTTGTGATCCAGGTCAGAGCCGGGTGCCTGGGTGCCCACAGACGCAAGACCAGAGCCACTCCGCCGAGGGCAAGGAAGAGTCCCCAGAGCAGGGACGAGGGGCGGACGCGCGAGGCCATATCTCCAGCCTAAGGCCTCCAGGCCCTTTCCTGCGGATCGCCCGGCGATCCGCCTCCCGCTGCCGCTGAGCGGCAGCGCTTCCGGGCCGCCTCGCGTAGAATGGGAGATTCGACGGGAGTGGTCATGGCAGGCATGGAAACGGCGGGCGTGGGCGGCAAGGTGGGCGGTGTCATGGACAGCCTGCGGGATGCCTACGGCGATACCCTGGTGGAGCTGGGGAACGAGGGCGCCAACATCATCGTGTTCGACGCGGATCTGGCCGGCTCCACCCGCACCAGCAAGTTCGCCAAGGCCTTCCCCGAGCGCTTCTTCAACATGGGCGCCGCCGAGCAGGGCATGGTGGCTGCCGCCGCCGGGGCCGCCACCACGGGCGTGGTGCCCTTCCTCAGCACCTTCGCCATGTTCGCCACGGGCCGCGCCTATGAGTTCGTGCGCCAGGCCGTGGGCGTGGGCCACCAGAACGTGAAGATCGTAGCCACCCACGCGGGCCTCACCGTGGGCGAGGACGGGGGCACCCACCAGTGCCTCGAGGACTTGGCCCTCATGCGGATGATCCCGGGCATGACCATTATCTCCCCCGCCGATGCCATCGAGACGAAGCAGGCCATCCGCTTCGCCTACGCCCACCAGGGCCCCGTCTATGTCCGCCTCACCCGCGACAAGTTCCCCCGCATCCACGGTTCGGACTACCGCTTCGAGGCCGGCAAGGCCGTGGTGATGCGGCCTGGCAAGGATGTCCTGCTGGTGGGCTGTGGCCTGGGCACCTCCATCTGCCTGGAGGCCGCGGAGCTGCTGGCTGTCGACGGCATCGAGGCTACCGTGCTGCACACGCCCACCATCAAGCCCTTCGACCGCGAGACGCTCATCGCGCTGGCGAAGACCCACCGGGCCGTCGTCACCTGCGAAGAGCACCAGGCCCACGGCGGCCTGGGCGGCATCGTGGCGGAGATCCTCTCGGAAGCCCACCCCATGCCCGTGCACCGCGTGGGCGTGCAGGACCAGTTCGGCCAGAGCGGCAAGCCCGAGAAGCTGCTGGCCGCCTACGGGGTCACGCCCCAGGCCGTGGCCGCCGCCGCGAAGAGCGCGCTCTGATGGCCACCGAGACGTTCAAGGCCAGCCGCTGGACCGGAGGCAACCACCTGTTCACGACGGTCATCGAAGTCACGGATGCCGCCGTCGTCCGCCGCAAGCGATCCTGGTTCACCGTGAACGAGATCAGCATCCACCTGTCCAAGGTCGCCAGCGTGCGCATCGACACGGGCCTCTTCTGGGCCGACATCCTGGTGGAAAGCACCGGTGGCAGCGATCCCCTCACCAGCCACGGCCACCGCAAGGCCGATGCCCGTCGCATCAAGGAACTCATCGAGGCGGCCCAGAGCCGGGGCATGAGGTAGCAGCCGTGAGGCCTGGGCGGACCCAGCTGGCGCCGGGCACGGAAGTCGGCCGCTTCCAGGTGCGCTCCCTCCTGGGCCAGGGCGGCATGGGGGCCGTCTACCTGGCCTGGGATCCGGTGCTGGAGCGCAAGGTCGCCCTCAAGGCCATCCGCCTGGGCCAGGCTGGAGAGGTGGCCAGTACCGCCAGGTTCCGCCGGGAGGCCATGGCCCTGGCCCAGCTCAATCACCGGAACGTCTGCCAGGTCCATGACTGGGTGGAGGCCGGCGGCAGCGCCTACATCGCCATGGAGTTCATCGAGGGTGAGACCCTCTCCGCCCGGGCCCCCACGATGGACCTCCGGCAGAAGCTCGAGGCCCTGCGGTCCATCGCCCATGCCCTGGAAGCCGCCCACGCGAAGGGGATCGTCCACCGGGACCTGAAACCGAGCAACGTGATGCTGGATGCCGGCGGCGAGGTCAAGGTGCTGGACTTCGGCCTGGCCCGCCTCGTGGACGCCACGCCCGACCCGGGCGAGACCTCCACGGACAACGTCCCGAACCTCTCCGGCATCGCCGCCCAGGTCGAGGGGGGTTTCACGCAGGCGGAGACCGCCGCGTTCCGCGCGGAGGAGAAGACCAGCCTGGGGTCTGCGCCGGGCTCCTCATCACAGCCGTCGAGCTGGGGGGAGATGACCGAGGTCGGCACCTTCATGGGCAGCCCCACCTACGCCTCGCCCGAGCAGATGCGGGGCAAGCGGGTGGGCCCTCCCAGCGATGTCTTCTCGCTGGGCGTGGTGGCCTGGGAACTGCTCCTGGGTGACCAGCCCTTCCCGGGCGAGGGGCAGGCGAGGATGGCCGCGACCATCGAAGGAGAGCTCAAGCCGCTGCGGGGCCACAAGCTCCCCCGGCGCCTGGCAGGCCTCCTGCGGGCCATGCTGCATAAGAAGGCGGACCAGCGCCCCACCAGCCAACAGGTGGCGGAGGTCCTGTCGCGTCAGCTGGCCAGCACCCCCGCCGCCTGGTGGGCCGTGGCCGCCCTCACAGGCGTCATCCTGGTGGCCGGTCCCGGCTACTACCTCTTCGGGCGGAGCATCATCGCCGACCTGGGCCGGGAACAGCCGCCCCGGATGGCGGTCATGCCCATCCGGAACCTGACGGGGGATCCAAGCCTCGATGCCCTGGTGGGCGTGGGCATGACCGAGCTGCTCTCCATGGCCCTGAACGGGTCCCAGCGCATGGCCGTGGTGGAACCCGAAGCGGTGAGCCGGGCCATCAGCGGCCTGCGGATGAACCCTTCTGAGGCACTGGAACCCACTGGCCAGGCCCGAATCGCCTCGGCCCTGGGTGCCCGCCTCCTCCTGCGGGGGACGCTGAGCCAGGATGCCTCGGGCCCGGCCCACGTGCTCAGCTACGAGCTGGTGGACCAGAGCGGGCGGACCCGGTTCACCGGCGTCGCGAGAGCCTCCCGCCAGGCGAACTTCGCCCCCTACGCCCTGGTGGATCCCGCCGCCCACGACCTGCTCCGCAAGGTGGATCCACTCCGCTCGAGCGCCACCCAGAACCTGCCGATCCCGCCCGGGGTCTTCGCCACCTATGCCAACGGGAAGGCCCTCTTCCTCAAGGGCGACTTCAAGGGCAGCGAGCCCTTCCTGCGGGATGCGGCCATGCAGGCGCCGGCCTTCTCCAGCGCCGTCTCGGGCTATGCCGCCTGCCTCCGCCGCCTGGGCCGCGAGCAGGCTCCGGCGGTGGCGAACTGGGCCCTGATGTCGGCCCGGGCCACCGGCGACCGCTGGGCGGAAGGACGCGCCCTGGGCCTGAAGGCCTACCTGGCCAAGGACCTGGGCCAGCTGGACGAGGCCCAACGGCTGCGGGAGGCCGCCTTGGTGCTGGCCCAGTCCATCGGGGACCGGGACGGCGAGACCATTTCCTTCAACCACCTCGGGCTCATCGCCGCCGAGCGGGGCCGGAACGAGGATGCCAACCGGTTCTACGAGCGCTCCCTGGCCCTCAGTCAGCAGACGGGCGACCAGGTCTACCTGTCCCTGGCGCAGAACAATCTGGCCAACCTCGCCCTGAAGCGGGGCGATCTGGGTGCGGCCGAAGCCCTGTACCGGACCAACCTGAAGCTGCAACAGGGCCTGGGCAACCGCTCGGGCGAGGCCCTGGCCCTGAACAACCTCGGCGTGGTCGCCCTCATGACGCGGGACCTGCCGGGCGCCGAGGGCCTGCTGACCCGGGCCCTGACCCTCCGCGCCGCCCTGGGCGACAAGGGCGGCCAGGTCTCCTGCCTCCGCAACCTGGGGATCCTCGCCACCATGAAGGGCCAGATCCCGGAGGCCGCCGACTTCCACCTGCGGGCCATGGACCTGGCCAAGGCCGCTGGTCTCCGGACCGTGGAGGCCGAATGCCAGTTCTACGCCGCGGACCTGGACCGGCTCCGGCAGCGGTTCAAGGAGGCCCGGGAGGGCTTCCACAGGGTCCTCGCGCTGCTTCCCGAGGGCGTGACCCCCGAGGTGCGCGTCAACGCCCAGGCGGCGCTGGCCGAGTGTCTCGTCCGGATGCCACGGCCCGATGCGAAGGAGGCGGCCAAGATCCTGGCCAGCCTGCCTCCCGGGGAAAGCGACACGCCCTACGTGTACCGGTCCCGGGCCTGGTTCGCCTTCAAGGCGGGACAGAGGGAGACGGCCCTGTCGGAGCTGGGCAAAGGCATGGCCGATCCCCGTCGGCAGGCCCCCGAGCTCCGGGCCGAGCTCGATCAGACCCGGGCCCACTTCCTCGGGAACTCCGGCCGGTAGGAATCCTAGGCGAAGTGCGGCGCCCGCTTCTCCAGGAAGGCGGCCAGTCCCTCCTTGGCATCCGGGTGCCGCATGGCGGCCTTCATCTGGGCGCCCTCGGCCTCAAGGCGGGCGCGCAGACCCTCGGCATCCAGCCCCTGGTTGCGCAGCAGCGTGGCCTTGATGCGGGCGAAGGTCCCGGCGGGGCCGGCGGCGAGGCGGCGGCCCAGGGCTTCCACCGCGGCCTCCAGCTGATCCGCCGGAACGATCTGGTTCACGAGGCCCAGGGCCTGGGCCCGCGCGGCGTCGATCGTGTCGCCGGTCATCATCAGCTCCGCGGCCAGGGCCGGGTTCACCAGACGCGACAGGCCCACGCTGCCGCCCCAGTCCGGGTGGAGGCCGAGTTTCACGAAGGCCATGCTGAACAGGGCCTCGGGCGTGGCGATGCGCAGATCGGCGCTCAGCGCCAGGCTCATGCCCGCGCCCGCGGCAGGGCCCTGCACCACCGCCACCACAGGCTTGGGCAGGGTGGCCAGGCCATGGGCCACGGAGACGCCCAGGTCGAGCAGCGCCTCCAGCTCGTTCCAGCGGCCCTCGGCCAGCGCCTTCGCCAGCCACCCGATGTCGCCGCCCGCGCAGAAGGCCCGGCCCTCGCCCCGCAGGAACAGGGCTTTCACGCCCGGCTCTGCCGACCTCGCCAGGGCCTCCTCGAAGCCCTCCGTCATCTCCGGCACCAGCGCATTCAGCTTGTCCGGCCGGTTCAGCGTTAGCGTGGCGACTCGGTCGCGCACGTCGAAAAGGATGGGCGTGGGCATGAAGGCTCCGGGAGCCCTAAGGGGCCCATCCATAGTGCCCAAAGTCGCCTGCCCCAGGGTGCCCTTCAGGTGCTGAACCCGTCTGCCGGGCCCTCAGGACGTAGATGGTTCCAGGTATCCCGAAGCCAATTTCGCGAAGGAAAACCCCGCCTTGTTTCGTTTGGCTTCATACATGGCTGCGTCTGCCCGGTGGATCAAGGCTTCGGCAGTGGTGCCATGCCTCGGGAACAGGGAGATTCCGACGCTGGCTTGGAGGCATGGGCTGATGCGATGGCCGCCCACTTCCAGGTGGCACGGCATTCTGATCGCCTCAATCAGCTTGCCCGCGATGAGAGCGACATCCCGCTCATGCTTGACCTCCATCAGCAGGTACGTGAATTCATCGCCGCCATGGCGGCTGACGGTGTCGTCGTGCCGCGTGATGTCGCGCAGGCGGTCCGCGACGGTCCGCAGAACGGTATCGCCTGCATCGTGCCCATACGAGTCGTTGATGGTCTTGAAATCGTCCAGGTCCAAGAACATCACCGCCAGGAGCCAGCCATGCCGGAGAGCCTGGGCCAGGCCATGCTCCAGTCGGTCGTTGAACAAGGCGCGGTTGGGCAGGCCCGTCAACAGGTCGTGGAGGGATGCGTGGTGATCGGCCTGCCCCTGCTCTTTGACGGCTGCCAGTTCGGCTTCCAGGTCACTGCGCTCCCTGACTTCATCTTTCAGGGCCTCATTCACGTCCGACAGTTTCTCGGATGCCTCCAGCACCTTCTCCTCGACGGCCTCGCTTTTCTCGATGGCAGACTCCATCCCAGGGCCCGTATTACCCTGCGCGAGTTCCTGCTTCAGCGCCAGGTTGACCGTGGCCAAGTCCTCGGCACTGGCCGCCACCAGTCCCTCGACGTGTTCGTTCTGCCCGAGCACATGATCCAGAGACTTGGCCGGTCGGGTGCTTGCGGAGGTCGGCGGCGGTGGAACAGTGGCCATGGGCTCCTCGACTGGGTCCGGGAGGGGTTCCGGAGGCACAGCGCCTCCCGGGAAGGCGCTGCGGGGCGTCCGGGCTTCCCCGGATGGTTCCGGGGTGGCCTGCGGGGAGCCTACTTGTTGCTCTCCACGTTGTAGGTGAAGACCGGCTCGTTGGTGGGGGAGGCCGCTTGTCCATTGGGTTCGGGCGTGACCGTGATCCGGAACCGGTGATGGGGGGTCAAGGTGTCCAGGCTGCCTTCGAGATCACTGTTCAGGACCAGGGCGCCGACATTCTGGCTGTCCCCATCCACGGGCCGGAACCAGACCACATAGACCGTGGAATCCGGTGCGATTCTCGAGGGGGGTGCCAGGTGCTTCACCCGGATGGAGACCTTGGAGTTCCCGTTGTCTCCGTTGGTGACCCTGACCGTGCCTTGGCCCGCGGGGACGTCGGAAGCGGCGTGCATCTCCTGGGGTTTGGCACGCCAGAACGCCATCTTCTGGCAACCGGACTGGGCGCCCGCCATGGCGATCACGCCGACCACCAGGGCCGCGGGGAAAAGCTTGGAGTAATGCAGGCTCATGATCTGTCTCCTCAAGGACAGAGCCAAGGGTGCAATTCTCGGTCCACGCGTTAATTTGTTTGTTATTATATTTTACGAATAAAAACCCTCGACCTGGTGGAGCTCTGGGGGCATCAGATTGAAGGACCTGGTGGCCAAATTGAATGAGTCACTGATGCATCTGGAGGATCATCCGAGGGCCTCTACAAACGCCGCGAACAGATCTCTCGCCGCGTCCCCTGCGGGGCCCTTCAGGTTGACCAGGTTCTCGGGATGCCATTGGACGCCGAAGACCCAGCGCTTCGGATCGGCGGCTTCCACGGCTTCGATGATCGGGCCGGTGTCGGGGTGGGCGGTGTCCAGGTGCCAGCCCACCGCCACCAGGGGTGGCGCCACGCGCTTCACGGCCTGGTGGTGGCGGCTGTTTACCAGGAAGACGTCCTCGCCCAGCAGCGAGCGCAGCCGCGAACCGGGGGCCAGCTGCACGCGGTGATGCATGTCAGGCACCTCCGGCGTCCCGTGCTGGTGGCGGGTGTCCTCGCAGCCGTAGTGGTCCGGCACGTCCTGGATCATGCTGCCGCCCAGGGCCACGTTGAGGATCTGCTCGCCGCGGCAGATGCCGAGGATGGGCAGGTTCCGCTCCCAGGCCGCGCGGATGAGGGGAAGCTCGAAGTCGTCGCGCTCAGCGTCCACCTCGGCCTTCGAATGCACGGGTTCGTCCGCATCCCAGTGGCGGGGGTGGATGTCGTAGCCGCCCGTGAGCAGCAGGCCCGCCGCGCCGGCCAGGTCCGGCGCGGGATCGCCAGGGGCCACCAGCAGGGTGGGGCCGGTCCAGCCCGCCGCCTCCAGCGCGGGGAGGTAATGCTTCTCCGCGCCCGACTTGTTTTTACAGCTCACGAGGAGCTTTGAGTTGCCGCTTGACATGTCCATTCCCCGGCGCAAACCTCATCACCCTACCACCCCCTCAGATGGTCTGAGTCGACGGTGAGGCGGAGAGCTCCGCCTATACAAAAGGAGGACACATGTCCGGATCCTTGAACAAAGTGCTGCTCATCGGCAACCTCGGGCGCGATCCCGAGCTGAAGTCCACCCCTTCGGGGCAGACCGTCGCCCGCTTCTCCGTGGCCACCACGGAGACCTGGAAGAACCAGAGCGGTGAGAAGCAGAGCAAGACCGAGTGGCACAACATCGTGGTGTGGGGCAAGCAGGCCGAGATCGCCGAGAAGTACCTGCGCAAGGGCAAGCAGGTGATGATCGAGGGCCGCATCCAGTACCGCGAGTACACCGACCAGGCCGGCGTGAAGAAGACCGCCTGCGACATCCGCTGCGACAACTTCGTCATGCTGGGCCGCATGGAAGACGGCAACCGCGACTCCGGCAGCTACGGCGGCAAGAACTCCGGTGGCCAGGACTTCGAGGACCACGGCGCCCCCAGCCCCGCGGGCGGCAACAACAGCTTCCCGGATGACGACATCCCGTTCTGATCGGGCGTGGTTCCGCCGCACATGTCGGCACGGTTTCAAAACGGCGCCTCAGGCGCCGTTTTGAAGTCAGGGGAAGATCTGCTTGGCGGCGCAGCCGCCTAACTCCAGGCCAGGCCTCAGAGGAAGATGTACGGAAACGTCCGTTGACAATCTACGGACGAAGCCGTAGGTTTGTGGAGCCCCGGAGTTCTCATGCCCGAACTGCCCCGTCCCTCGGATTTTGAACTGGCCATCCTGCGTGTGCTCTGGCGCCTGGGTGAGGGCACGGTCAGGCAGGTTCATGGGGCCTTGCAGGCGGAGCGCCAGCAGGGCTATACGACAGTGCTGAAGACCATGCAGATCATGGCGGAGAAGGGCCTGTTGCGCCGCGACGAGAGTGCCAAGAGCCACGTCTACCGGCCCGCTGAAGCGCCCCAGGCCACCCGGGGCAGCATGGTCCGCGATCTGGTGGACAAGGCCTTCGAGGGCTCCGCGCTCCAACTACTGGCCCACGCGCTCCACGCAAAGCGACCCAGCGCCTCGGAGCTGGACGAGATCCAGGCCCTCATCGATCAGGCGCGGTTGGAGCGGAGGCGGAAATGACCTGGATTGATCTGCCCCTGGTGCTGAGGACGGGATGGACGCTGATGCATTTCCTCTGGCAGGGCGCAGTCCTGGCGGGTGCCCTGGCCCTGATCCTGTGGTCCATCAAGGGGCGGTCACCTCGACTTCGCTATGGCTTGGCTTGCGCGGTCCTGCTGGCTATGGCAGTCGCACCCGTGGCCACCTGGTACCGATTGGGGCAGCCCCAGGCCGCGAGCCGGGTGATCCTCGAATCATCGGACCAAGTGGCACGTGCCTCCCGCCGCGCCACCCCGACGGAGTCAGCTTCCCCTATGGAGGGTGCGGCCACAACGAGCCGCACTTGGGGTGGATTCTTGCCAATGAGTGTGGGCCTGTGGCTCATTGGCGTGGCCATCATGAGCCTGCGCCTGGCCAGCGGCTGGGCTTGGCTCCAATGGCTGCGGCGCCGGCCAGACACCGTGCCTGCGTCTGACGACATCCAGCTGCGGCTGTTACGCCTCTGCCAGCGCATGAACCTGGTCAGCAACATCCGGATCCTGCTCTGCGAAAAGGTACCGGGCCCCACGGTCATGGGCTGGCTGCGGCCTGTGCTCCTGCTGCCGCCTGCGGCCCTGCTGGGGATGCCGGCCGATCAGCTGGAGCTGGTGCTGGCCCACGAACTTGCCCATATTCTGCGCCACGATTTTGCCATCAACCTCATTCAGTCCTGCGTCGAAGTGCTGCTCTTCTACCACCCGGCCGTGTGGTGGGTCTCCGCGAAGATCCGTCAGGAACGGGAGCTGTGCTGTGACGACTTGGCGGTGCGAACGACGGGGGACGCCCTGGACTACGCCGCCGCGCTCACCCGGCTGGAAGCCCTCTGCCGCCCGCCGGATCCCCCACGACATGCCGCCCAGGCCCTGGCCCTGAGCGCCACCGGAGGCTCGTTCATGCACCGCATTCGACGACTCATTTCACCTATTACCCCCACACCGCTGGCACCGAGAGCGGGTCTGGTTCTGCTACTCCTTCTGGGCGGGTTCCTTACCCTTCAAGCCCGCAACGCGTTTGGACCCGATCCCATGTCCTCGGTGACTGCGAAGCCTGTCCAGGATGCCGACAGCAACTTGGGCAATCGCTTCGTGAACGGCCAGTTGCCACCCGAAGGGACCATGTGGCTGCGGCGCTACGACCGCGATTCTGCGGACGGCAAGCGGAGGGCCGGAACCATTTATGTCCATGTGAACCGCCTGACTGCTGCAGAGATCACCGATGGGCTGACCCGTCTGGATCAGGCACCCCAGGATGAAGCCAAGGGTTATGTGGAGTTGGAGGTGAAGGCGGATCTATCCAAGCAGGGACTAGAGGCGAGAGCCGAACTGGCCAAGCAGAACCGGGATTGGCTCTATGTGTATCTCTTCCTCGGCGCGGACCCAGCCCGGGTGAAACGCGTCGTGCATGCCTGGAACACTTTCCACTTCCTCGGCCAATGGCCAGAAGACAAGAAACCCGGACAGATCATCATCCAGAGGAACAGCCAGTTCACCGCTGAAATCGGAGTGCTCTCCAGGGGCTTGAACGTCCAGGTGTGGGCCGGGGATGTGCCTGTGGAGACGGTATTCGAAGCCCTGAAAGAACTCATGGCAATGACCCCGGATGCGGGTGTGCCCCAGGAGGTTCGTCGGCGGGTCCCGCTTGGATCAGGCCTGAAGAACCATGTCTCGCTTGATTTGTCAGGCAAGAACCCTGACGAGCTCTGGAAGGAACTCGAGGCGGCAATTCAGAGAGGGCAGCACTGAGGATCTGCAGTAGGGGCAAGATCTGTTCTGCGGCGCAGCCGCCTTACTCCAGACGGTGCCCACAAGGGCATCGTCTGGAGCCCATCCTGCCAGAGAACACCCCTCGGAGAATTCACGCCGCCGCGATACAATGACCGGTTCGGGAGTCTCCATGCTTGCAGTGCAGAACGTCACCATGCGCTACGGCGCGAAGATCCTGTTCGAGGACGTCACCACGACCTTCAACCCTGGCCGCCGCTACGGCCTGACGGGGCCCAACGGATCGGGCAAGTCCACGTTCATGAAGATCCTGTCGGGCGAGTTGGAGCAGCAGATGGGGAACGTGATCCGTCCCCGCAAGATGGGCATCCTGCGCCAGGACCAGTTCGCCTTCGATGCGTTCCGCGTCATCGACACGGTGATCATGGGCAACGCGGGGCTCTGGAAGGCGCTGCAGGAGCGGGACGCCATCTATGAGAAGGCCGAGATGACCGATGAGGACGGCATGCGCGTGGCTGAGCTCGAGGGCGTGGTGGCCGACGAGGATGGCTACACGGCGGAAGCCGATGCGGCGGTGTTGCTGGACGGCCTGGGCATTCCCGAGTCCCTCCACGATCGCAAGATGAGCGAGCTGCAGGGCGGCCAGAAGGTGCGGGTGCTGCTCTCCCAGGCCCTCTTCGGCAATCCGGCGGCCCTGCTGCTGGACGAGCCCACCAACCACCTGGACCTGGATTCGATTCACTGGCTGGAGGAGTTCCTCAGCCGCTACAAGGGCACGGTGGTGGTGATCTCCCACGACCGCCACTTCTTGAACAACGTCTGCACCCACATCGCCGACATCGACTACCAGACCATCATCCAGTACACCGGCGGCTATGACGACATGGTCATGGCCAAGATCCAGGTGCGGTCGCGCATCGAGTCGGACAACGCCCAGCGGGAGAAGAAGATCGCCCAGCTCAACGAGTTCATCCAGCGCTTCGCCGCGGGCACCCGCAGCAGCCAGGTGAACAGCCGCCGCAAGGAAGTGGAGCGCCTGCAGCCCAGCGACCTGGCCCGCAGCAACATCCAGCGGCCCTTCATCAAGTTCAACATCGGCAAGCCCGGCGGCCGCTACGCCCTGGAATTCGAAGGGGTGAAGAAGGGCTATGACACGGACAAGGACGGCACCGGGGGCCGCCACGAGGTCATCAAGGGCTTTACGGCCATGGTGCAGCGGGGCGAGAAGGTGGCCCTCATGGGCCGCAACGGCATCGGCAAGACCACCCTGCTGAATGCCCTGCTGGCCAACGCGCCCCAGGTCACGGAACTGGGCCTGAAGCTGGACGGCGGCCAGGTCAAGTGGGGCCACGAGGCCAACGTGGGCTATTTCTCCCAGGACTTCGCCGAGAGCATCCCCAAGGGCTACGAGCTGGTCACCTGGCTCCATCAGTTCGACCCTGAGGCCACCAAGGAGCAGATCCGCGGCATCATGGGCCAGATGCTCTTCCGGGGCGAAGAGGGCAACAAGATGACGGACGTGCTGAGCGGCGGCGAGTCCTGCCGCCTGCTCTTCTGCAAGCTCATGCTGCAGAAACCCAACATCCTGGTGCTGGACGAGCCCACCAACCACCTGGACCTTGAAGCCGTCATCGCGCTGAACGACGCCCTGCAGCGCTACGAGGGCACCATCCTCTTCGTGACCCACGACGAGGACATCATCGACGAGGTGGCCACCCGCATCTGGCACCTCACCGACGATGGCATCGAGGATTTCCAGGGCAGCTACGAGGAGTACAACGCGCCGACGGGGCGCTGAGGCTTCCCGATCCACTGGGCCTGTCGTTTTGAGAAACTATTTCAACTATTTATAAATCAATTAATTACACTCCATTCTTGCTCTATGGGGTGAAAAAAGTATATTGAGTCCAGATCTGAATTCCCATGATCTGGAAAGTGAGCAACCCGTGACGCTGCGGCAGGGAGGCAGGGGTGCATCCTCCGATGACGGCGCGGGCCTGGGCAGGGGGACCCGTCCGCTCTCACGGGTGTCCCGGGCCATCCGGGAACTCGAGAACTTCAAGCGCGCCCTGGACGAGCACGCCATCGTGGCCGTCACCGATGCCAAGGGACGCATCACCTACGTGAACGAGAAGTTCTGCGCCATCTCCAAGTACAGCCGGGAGGAGCTGCTAGGCCAGGACCACCGGATCATCAACTCGGGCTTCCACCCGAGGGCCTTCATGGCGCAGCTCTGGAAGACCATCCTCGCAGGGGGCGTGTGGAAGGGCGAGATCCGGAATCGCGCCAAGGACGGCACCTACTATTGGGTGGACACCACCATCGTGCCCTTTCTCGGGGAGGACGGCGCCCCCGTCCAGTTCGTGGCCATCCGGGCCGACATCACGCAGCGGAAAGAGGCCGAGGACGCCCTGCGCCAGTCCCAGAAGCTGGAGAGCCTGGGGGTCCTGTCCGGGGGCATCGCCCACGACTTCAACAACCTGCTCACCATCATCCTGGGCAACGCGAACATCGGGGCCATGAGGCTGCCTCCGGAAAGTCCGGCGCAGCCCATCCTCAAGCAGATCGAGGAGGCCACCCTGCGGGCCGCCGACCTGACGCGTCAGCTGCTCGCCTATGCCGGCAAGGGGCGGCTGCAGGTCATGGAGGTCAACCTGAACCGGCTCGTGCAGGAGATGACCCAGCTCCTGACGGTCTCCATCTCCAAGCAGGCGGTGGTGCGCTACGACCTCGCCCCGGACCTGCCTTTCATCACGGCCGACCCCACCCAGATGCAGCAGCTGGTCATGAACCTCGTGACCAATGCCTCGGAAGCCATCGGGGAAGGGGCGAGCGGCCTGATCACCCTGCGGACCGGCGTCCAGACCATCGACGAGTCCTACACCAACGGCCTGCTGCCCACCCTGCCACTGGCGGCGGGAACCTACGTGACGCTGGAGGTGAGCGACACGGGGTGCGGCATGCCGCGCGAGGTGCTGGAGCGGATCTTCGATCCCTTCTTCACCACCAAGTTCACGGGCCGGGGATTGGGGCTCTCCGCCATGCTGGGCATCCTCCGGAGCCACCACGGCAGCCTCAAGGTCTACAGCGAACCGGGCCGCGGCTCGGTCTTCCGGCTCTTCCTCCCCTCCATGGCTCCCGGAGGGGCGGTGGAAGTGGCCGATCGCCAGGCCCCGGAGTGGCAGGGGCATGGCCTGCTGCTGCTGGTGGACGATGAACCATCGGCCCGGGATGTGGCCAGGAGGATGGCTGAGGGGCTCGGTTTCCACGTGCTGGAAGCCGCCGACGGCAAGGAGGCCCTGGCCATCTTCGAACTGCGCCATTCGGAACTGTCCGCGGTGTTGATGGACCTGACCATGCCCCGCATGAACGGCGGCCAGGCCTTCCTCAGCATGCACGAGGTCAACCCGGAGGTCCCGGTCATCCTGACCAGCGGCTACAGCGAACAGGATGTCCTGGCGGAGTTTCTAGGCAGGGGGCTGGCCGGGTTCCTGCCCAAGCCCTATCTGGGCTCCCAGTTCATGGCGGTGCTCCGGCGGGCGATGGAGGCCGAGTAGGGTCCTCCGCCGCCACCGGCAGCACCCGGCCCCCAAGGCCTGGGTTCCTTCCGGGTTTGTCCCGGCCTCTCAGAGCTTGATCTTCTGGTGGCCGTGCAGGCCCAGCGTCTCATCGGAATGGCAGGGGGCGCAGGCCTGCTTCGAGCGCATGTTCTCCATGGGGCCGCCCTTCTCATGGCAGCCCATGCAGGACTTGGTGCGGGCATCGACGACGGTGACCGGCGCGAATCTGCCAGCCGCCTGATCGTTCAGCAGCATGACGCACTTCCGGGCCACCGCAGCCGTGAGGACGCCGCAGCGGTCCTTCCGCTCGGGTGAGTAGGCCTTCTTGCCCGAGGCCTCGCACCATTTGGCAATGGAAGGGTGGCAGAGGGGCGACCCGGCCACGCTCTGGACGGATTTGAACTTGATGCCCTTGGGGTCGAAGTCGGGCAGGGCCGCCGTCTGGTACCACCGGTACAGCTCATCGATCACCGGCTCGGGGTTCGCACTGAGGACCTGGATGGCGGCGGCACAGCCATTGAGGCAGCCGCAGAGGGTCCCCCAGCCGTGGACGCCGCCCATGCCGTAGGTGAACATCTCGAAGGGGAAATCGGTGTACGGGGCGCCCAGCTTTTCGGCCACTGAGCCGACGATGGCCTCGAAGGTGCCGTACATGCAGTGGGCTTTGCCGTAGTCCTGGTAGGCGCGGTTGCCGATGGCCTCCGGATCCAGGGGCTTGTAGGGCCAGGGCAGCTTGGCCATGCCGCCCCTGGCTGCCGAAGGGGAAGGTTCCGGCGCGGTTCCCGCCACGAGGGACGAGGCGCCTCCGGCGGCGGCGATGCCGCCGATGCTCGCGAGGTAGAAGAGCATCTGTCTGCGGTCGAGGTCTGCGGTGGCCATGATCCATCCTCCTGAACGGCAAAAGATGACCAGTTCATCGCCAATATACGCCTGCCCTCCCCGGGGGTAAATATTAAAAATGATGTAAGGGTAGTCAATTGTTTTCGAGGAGCATCCTCAGCACCTCCTCGGCCACCCTCATCCCCACGATGGCGGGCATGTACGAGATGGTGCCCACCGGCCGGCGCTGGCGGCCGGGGCCACGGTGGGGCTCGATGTCGATGGGGTTGGCGGGGCGCTTGTTGTCGGCGGGTTCCAGCGAGTAGACGCAGCGGATGCCCTTCGTGATGCCGACCTTGCGCAGCTCCTTGCGGACGCGGGCGGCCAGGGGGCAGAGGCGGGTCTCGCTCAGGTCGCCCGCGCGGAGCAGGCTGCTGTCCGTGCGGCCGCCCGCACCCATGGCCGTGATGATGGGGATGCCCTGCTCGTGGGCGGTGCGCATGAGGGCCACCTTGCAGGTCATGGAGTCGATGGCGTCGATCATCACGTCGGGCCGGGGCATCAGCAGGTCTGGCAGCGTGTCGGTGTGGACGAAGGTCTGGCGGGGCTCTACGTCGCAGTCGGGGTTGATGTCGCGGACCCGGGCCGCCGCCACTTCCGTCTTGGGCTGGCCGATGGTGGAGCGCAGAGCGTAGAGCTGGCGGTTGAGGTTGCTGGGGCCCACCACATCGTGGTCCACCAGCCGCAGGTGGCCCACGCCCGCCCGGGCCAGGGCCTCCACGGCGAAGGACCCCACGCCGCCCAGGCCGAACACCGTCACGCGGGCGGCGCGCAGACGCTCCAGCGCCGCCTCGCCAAGCAGCAGCTCGCTGCGGGAAAACCACCTCATGCCATCAACTCCTTGAAACACCGCAGGCCATTCTTCCAGGTCCTCGCGGCCAGGTCCTCCGCCGCCACGCCGCGGAGAACCGCAGCCGTGGCAATCACCCGCTCCAGATCCCCGCCGTCATCCGTCTCCAGCAGCAAGTGGCTGGATGGCACCGCACGCAGGACCTCATGGATCTTGGTCCGCGCGGGAGCCAGTCCCTCGGCGGAAAAGGAGAGGAAGATGCCCATGGCCTGCAGGGCCGAGACTGTCTCGGGACTGCCCGAAAAGGCGTGTACCAGGGCGCCGGCCGGCGGCACGCCCTCCTCGCGCAGGAGGTCGAGCAGGCGGCCCCAGGCGCGCACGGCGTGGATGGCCACGGGGCGGTGCAGGGCGTGCGCGAGGCGCAGCTGGAGCCGGAAGGCCTGCTCCTGGGCCGGCCGGTCCGCGGCCTCCCGGGCGAAGTCCAGGCCGCACTCCCCCACGCCGGTCCGGTGCGCGCGCAGCAGAGCATCCAGCCGCGCCTCCCAGCCCGGCGCAGCCGTGGCCACGAACCAGGGATGCAGGCCCAGCATGGGGATGACGTGGGGATCGGTGGCCGCTTGGGCCAGGACCGCATCCCAGTCCGCCTCGCGAGTCCCGCAGACCACCCGGATCTGCACCGGGGAGCCGGTCCCCGTGTCTGGCAGATGACGATGGGCGTCGAACAGGAGCATCTTCGCCGCCATGACAAGGCAGATGGGGGGAGTGGTGGCCCCGAGACGATTCGAACGTCCGACCTGCTCCTTAGGAGGGAGCTGCTCTATCCAGCTGAGCTACGGGACCCCGACCCCATGTTCGCACAACTCGATCCGGGCTTCAGCCCCGGGCCGCGCAGCTCCATCGGTTATGAGGGGGAGCTGCTCCTCCGCCGATCGCATCCTGCCCCGCAGGATGCTTCTGATCACGAGTGTTCTCTGCGGCGGAGCCTCCCAGCTGAGCTACGGGACCCCGACCCCATGTTCGCACAACTCGATCCGAGCTTCAGCCCCGGGCCGCGCAGCCCCCGCCGGATGCTAATGGATCGGCGCGTAGGCCAGCCCGCCGCCCGGGGCGAGGAAGACGGCCTCGGCATCGAGGAGGCCGATCAGGCGATGCCCTTCTCCCAGGGGCGTGGGCAGCCATTCCATGGTGCCCTTCGCCAGATCGAAGCGGGCGAGGAGCAGCCCCTTGGATTCCGGCGCGCCGCAGGATTTGACCTGGCTGGGGGCGAAGACGCCGAAGATCACGTCCCGGCCGGGCCAGGGGAGAAGGGGGCCGCGTCCCACCCGTCCCAGCACCGCGCGGGCGGGGAGGGCGTCGTTGCAGGTGAAGAAGGTCTGGCCGGGCTCTTTCGGACCCTTGGCGGGATCCAGGACGGTGAAGGCCATGCTGGCCCCTTCGGCCAGGTAGACGCTGCCGTCCGTGCCGAGGGCCATGCGGTTCAGACCCACCAGCAGGGGCTGGGCCGCGGACTCCTTCAGCTGGGCTTTGTCCCCGAAGGTCCAGAGCACGGCGCCGGTCTTGAGGTCCCGCTTCTCCAGGTAGGGCTTCGGCGTGCGGTAGAGGATGAACAGGCCGTCCCGGCCGATGGCCATGTCCTCGACGAGGGCGGGCAGGGGGAGGGTGGTTTCCGGCTTGCCGTTCTTCCCCAGCACTGCCAGGCGATGGTCGCAGGCCATCCAGATGCGATCGTAGGCGTCGAGCACCCAGCGTTCGGGCACGGCCTCGCCGACGGTTGCAGACTCAACGACTTCCTTGGAGGGCGGCTTGGCTGGGGCGCCCTGGGGGCGCTGCTGCCGGGGCAGGCCATAGAGCAAAGCGCCGGCCGCATCGTAGTCCGAGGCAGCGGCGGTGGGGGTGGGAGTCGCGGCCGGGATCGCGGCGGCAGGTTTTCGGGATTCGGGCAGGATCACGGGAAGCGAGGCGAGCAGGCCGCTGCCCTTCATCCAGGTGCGGAGGGACCGCGCAGCCGGATCGTAGAAGATGAGCGAGCCATCGACTTCCTGGAAGGCCCAGCCCGAAGCCTGCCGGGTCGCGTCCCAGCCCTGGGCGCGCAGTGGCATGGGGGCGATCAGGCCGGACAGCACCAAGAGAATCAGGAATAGATTACTCATTTATCACCTGCCTATATTTTATTATGCGCATGAGCGACTCTGGTTGAATGTCGGAGGCTGTGACCGAGAGCACGACACGGACCATAGACCCCCGTGTCCATTGAATCTCCGCAGCCGCTCCGGTTCTTGCGATGATGGAGGCCCGCCCCGAGGTCGCCATGTCCCGATCGCAGCTCAAGGATGAAGTCTTCATGAACATGGCGCTGGAGCTGAGCCGGCTCGGCACCTGCTGTCGGCTGAAAGTCGGGGCGGTCCTGCTTCGGGCGGACGGCGGCGTGGCGGCGGCGGGCTTCAACGGGGCGCTGCCGGGCATGGCCCACTGCACACCGGATACCTGCAAGCCAGGCCAGCGCTGCCTGCACACCAGCCACGCCGAGGAGAACGCCCTGGGCTTCTGCGACGGCCCCGTGGCCACGGCCTACGTCACCCACGAGCCCTGCCTCATCTGCTGCCGCGCGCTGGTGCGGCGCGGCGTGCGGCGGGTGGTGTTCCGCCATCCCTACACCAGCATCGCCGAGCAGGAGCGCGCCGAGCGCCAGGGCATCCTCGACCACTTCAGCGTTCGCTGGGAGCAGCTCGACCTGGCCTAGGCCTAGATGCCGCCATGCTCCCAGAAGGGCACGGGGTCGGGGTCGATGGCGACCTCGGTGCCGTCATCCAGGACGAGCCGGGGTGGATCGCCGGCCCGCACATCGACGATGGTGCGGCCCAGCAGGCGCTCCCGTCGGCCGTGGTGCCAGGAGATGCCCACGGGGTAGGTGCGGCGGTAGGCGTCCAGGGGCGCTTCCATCCAGTGGCACAGGCGGTCCAGCGCGGCCTGGAGGGTGGCCTCGAAGCCCTTGGGCGGCTCGGGATCCAGTCCGGCGGCTGAGAGGAAGGCCTCAGAGGAATCCCGGGCGTCGAGGTTCCCGGCGGTCCAGCGGCGGGCCGCGGTCGTCGGGGAATGCCCCTCGAGCACCACCGGACGCTCGTGGTGGATGCCGAGCCAGAGCGACACCCGTCCCCCGGGGCCCGTGCCCTCGAAGTCCAGGGGCAGCTGCACGTCGTCGTGGAAGACCACGGCCCGCAGGGGCAGCCACTCGAAGGTCTCGACCACCTTGGCGCCCACGGGGCCGGAGAACTCCCGGCGCAGCGCGGCCACGGCTTCCGCGAAGGTCTGCCGCAGCTCGGCCAGGCTCAGCACCCCCTCCGGGACCCCCTGGCTGGTCAGGGCCAGGGGCGGCTCATGCCAGTCCGAGGCCAGGGCCGGTACCACCTGCTGGAAGAGGATGAGAGCCGGATCCCAGTCCCAGTGGCGGGCGGGTTCGTAGCCGAGCTCGCGGCAGAGCTCGAACCAGGCCCGCTCCGGGGCGGCGGCCCCGGGCAGGAAGATGGAGCGGCCGTCGAGGAAGAGCTCGCAGCCGGGTCCAGTGCTCGTGGCGCGCCGGCAGAGGCCCAATTCGTGGCGGCCCAGGGTGGCGAGGGTCGTCTCCCGGTAGGGATGATCCTCCTGCCGCAACACCCGCAGCGGCGCACTGAGGATCCACGCATCCAAGGCCATGCCCAGCCTCCTTAGGGAAGCCAAGCCTCGGTCGTCCCCCACCTGCCGTCAATCCCCGGATGGGAAATACCCGGGGGAATTTCTACTCAATCCGCTGGAGGTGCACGCCCGGGTAGTAGTGCTGGAGGATCTGTTCGAAAGTGGCGCCCTCCAGGGCCATGCCGTAGGCCCCGGTCTGGCACATGCCCAGGCCGTGGCCCCAGCCCCGGCCGTAGAAGATCCAGCGGCGCGTTGCCCCCTGGCCCACCGTGAGCCACCGGAAGACATTGTCCTTGAGGCCCAGCAGGCCCCGGATGTGCATGCCATGCACCCGGTGGGGCGCCCCTTTGGTGTCCACCAGGGTGAGGTCGAGTACCCGGCCCTGGCCGTCGTGTTCGGCCTTCAGGTCGCGGATGCCGGGGACATAGACGCGCTTGCGCACCATGGCCAGCAGCTCCGCCTCCGTGTATTCCACCCGCCAGTGGGCCGTGGGGTTGTAGCGGTCCCAGGCGGCGCCATCGGGATCAAGACGGCGCACCAGCACCTGGGCCGGGCCATCCTCGCCGGGAATCCACTTGAGGCGGTCGCCCACCTGGATGTCGGACTTGGCCACCAGACGCAGGCTGCCGTCGGGGCTCTCCTCGGCCAGCAGCAGGGTCGGGGCCATGGGCAGGGGCTCAGGCCCTCCGCGCTTCCGCCGGACCTGCCGATCCATGAGCAGGGAGCCCTCGCCGGGGGTGAAGGGTTCCAGTTCCTGCCAGAGGCGGCCCAGGGCCTGGAGGGCCTGGCGGAGGGTGATGGGCTCGGAGGCGGCCCAGGCCGAAGCGGGGATCACGCCCCGTCGCGTGAGGAAGGCCGCCAGCAGGCGGTCCTCGGGCAGGGAGTCCGGCAGGAAGTAGGCCGCGTCCTGGGGCCGCTCCTGACCTTCCACGATCCGCTGGAAGCCAAAGGCCCGGGCCAGGGCGAGGACGAGGTGGCCATCCCGGGCGAGGGGGCGGGCCTCAAGGGCCAGGCGCTGCTGGAGGATCCGGACCGGGCCGGCCAGGTCGTCCGGAGTCGCGGCCTTGGCCAGCCGTTCGCCGGCCAGCCACTCGGGGGGAAGGGCCACGGAGGCCAGCCGCAGCAGCTCCCAGCTGAGCCAGGGCTGCTGCCCTTCCGCGGTCACGGCGACGCCGGAGGCGTAGGGGAGGGTCAGGGGCCTGACGGGGTAGCAGGACACGGCGCTGAGGTAGGGGGCGTTGCCTCCGAAGACATGGGCCACGTCCGTGGTGTGTCCGCCGCAGTTGGCCATGAACAGGGCCTGGATGGGCTTGCCGCCGTAGGTGGCGAAGAGGCCCTCGGTCTCGGCGATGGCCCGGTCCGTGAGGGCCTGCTCACCATCGCGGCCGCCGTACACCTGGTCGGCCACGGTGTCACCCATGTCGAAGCCGTCGGCGGCGCGCTTGCCCCGGTTGGCCACGGCATAGGTGCGGGCCGCCACGGCCTGGGCTTTGAGGGCCTCGAGCGAGGGGAATTCCCAGGCGCCCATCTCCTTGGGCACCACGCCGCGCAGGTAGGTCTCCAGGTCCACGGTGTTCACCACCGTCAGGCGTCCCTGGGCATTGGGATGGATCTCGACCTTGCCCCGGTAGCGGCCCTTGCCTTGGAGGGCCGTCAATTCCCCCGCGGGCCTGAGCCAGATACCGGCAAGGGGCAGGGGGCGCCGCTCGTAGCGGTCCGTGATGGCGTACAGGGCCCGCCCCTTCCGGGGTTGGCTGGAGCGGGATTCGGAGGCCACCCAGAGCTCCTCGTAGCCCAGATCCTGGAGCTTCTGCAACACGGGCTCAGCCTCGCCGGCCTCGCGGAAGTGGCCGGTGAGCACGCGCCAGGTGTCGGCATCCGGCACCTTCACCTTGTCCGGTGCCTCACCCAGCTCCTTGAGCCGCTTCATCAGCGATGCAGCCTCTGCGCTCGCGTGGGGCTTCCCCACCTGGATGCGGTACTCAGCGGCGGGATCGGAGACGCCGCGGCTGTCCCACCAGATGCGCAGCTTCTCGTCGGGGGCCAGCTTCAGCAGGGGCTTTCCGGAGCGGTCGCAGACCTGGCCGCCGCCCTCGAGCGACACGATCCACTCCGTGGCCTGGGTGTCGATGCCGATCTTCAGCGGGGGCTGGGCGGCGATGGCGGGGACGAGCGTCAGGACCAGGGCGGGGACGGAATGGAGCTTCATCCGCCGGATTGTCCCACGAATCGCGCCAGGGTCGCCCAGCGGCGGGCCCGCAGCGACTCGGCGTCGAGCAGAACGCCGTCAGGTCCCCGGCGATGGAGGAGCAACCCGATGCAGGCCTGATCCGAGGGCCGGAAGAACAGTGCTGGGCCGGTGTAGCCGAGGTGGAACCACCAGCCCGAGGCAGGGCCCGGATCGGCCTCAAGACCAGGGGTGGGCAGCGGCGCCGCTTCGGTGGGGTCCTCCAGAATGCAGGTGCCGATCCCCGGTGGAATGCTGGACAGCAGTTGTCCAAAGCGCCCCTGACCCGCATGCGCCACCCGCAAGCCCAGACCCCACCTGGCGCCGTCCTCGCCGGGGGCCGTCTCCACCGCCATGCGCTGGGGCCACCCGGCGGCCACCCAGCGGATCAGGGCGGCGTGCAGCTGGGCGGGCGCGGCGCCCAAACCGGCGTGGCCCTGCATCCCGGCGCGGGCGTTGGCATCGTGGGGCAGCCACGGGGACCGGGCGGGCAGGGATGTCTCCGTGGCCAGCGGCCAGGCGGTGGCGTCGGGGCCATCCGGAATCACGGTCGGTGGGGTGCTCCAGGGCGCCGGATTGAGTCCCGAGGCGGCCCCGAGCTTCACGAAGGGCGCCCCGGTCTCGGCTTCCAGCAGTTCGGCGAGCAGGCGGTAGTTCAGGTCGGAGTAGGTGGCGAGACCGGGCGTGGCGGGGCGGAGCAGGGGGTGCCCCATCGCCTCGCGGCGCAGCTGCTGGGCCACGGGCTCGCCCGTGAAGGGCCGCCAGGGCGGGAGGCCCGAGCTGTGCGAGAGCAGCTGCCGGACGGTGAGTGGTGTTTCGCGGTCATGGAAGCCGAGGGGCCAACGACGGTCCGCATCGAGGTCCAGGAAGGCCAGCGCCAGGGGTGCCGTCACCAGGGGCTTGGTGAGGGAGGCGAGGTCGTAGAAGCGGGTCACGCCCGGCTCATCTCCGAAAGACTCTTGGCCACGGCCTTCTGCACCTGGTCGGCGACGCCCATGGCCTCCTGGGCCTCGACCCAGGTGACGCCCTCTTCGCTGCGGCCGAGGCAGGCGGCGTGGAAGGCCTCGATCTCCAGGCGCAGGGGCTCGCCTTCCACGATGTCGGCCGTCTCGGGCTGCACCTGGGGCCCCTCGGGGCCCATGACGAGGCGCAGCAGTTCGAGCTTCTGGGTCGCGAAGTCCAGGCTCGCGTATTCCTTGTCGCCGAAGGCGCGCAGGGTGCGCTCCTTCTTGCGGGCCACGCGGCTGGCGGTGACCGTGGCGAAGGCGCCGCCCTCGAACTTCAGGCGGGCGTTCACCAGGTCGGCGTAGGGCGTGAGCACGGGGACGCCCACCGCCTCCACGTCCACCACGGGGCGGCCCACCAGGGCCCGGAGCAGGTCGAGGTCGTGGATCATCACGTCCATCACCACGTCCACCTCGAGGCTGCGGGCGGGGAAGGGCGATACGCGGACGGCCTCCAGGAAGCGGGGCTTGAAGCCGCGTTCGCGCAGGGCGGTGACGGCGGGGTTGAAGCGCTCCAGGTGCCCCACCTGGGCCACGAGCTTCGGATGGGAGGCACGGGCTTCGCCCAGGGCTTTCAGCAGGGCCACGCCCTCGTCGAGGGTGGCGGCCAGGGGCTTCTCCATCAGCACGTGCTTGCCGGCCTTCAGGGCCTGGGTGCCGAGGGCATGGTGGAAGCCGGTGGGCGCGGCGATCTGGACGGCATCCACGTCCGCCAGCACCTCGGCCAGCGTGGCCACCCAGGGCGCAGCGAACTTGGCCGCGATCTCAGGGCCCCGGACGGGATCCGGATCCACCACGGCGGCGAGGATGGCATCCGGCGCGGAAGCCGCAATCCTGGCGTGGTGTTGACCCAGATGACCCACACCGACGACGGCGACACGGAGCTTGGACATGACTTCCTCCTGACCAATCGAGCCTAGCAGGGCTGTTACCCTGGGGGACTTCCTCACGAGGCGACCATGAATCTCAAGTTCGAAGCCGTCAACCTTGCCCTCTGGCTGCATTTCATCACGGTGACCGTGGGAGGTGGCGCGGCCATCGTGACCCTGCTGCTCTCGGGTTTCGAAGAAGGCAAGGAGGACATCCAGGGTCTGGCCGCGACCATCTGGGCCAAGGTGGTCGCCTGGGCCTTCCGGCTGGCCCTCATCGCTGGCATCGCCCTGTTGGTCCTGATGATCCAGGGTGGCCAGAACCCCTTCAAGGCGGGCACCTACTTCCACATCAAGCTGGTCCTGGTCCTCATCCTGGTGGGTCTCTCCGAGATGACGCCCAAGGCCCTGGCCCAGGGCCGGCGGGGCTCCGCCCTGCTGGTGGTGGTCTTCTTCCTCGCCGCCTCCTTCACGGTCTTCAACAAGGGCCTGTTCCTGAGGCAGACCCCCAAGGCCGGGCCTGAGGTGCCGGTGACGGCCGCCACCACGCCCGCGGCCCGCTGACCCGTGCGCCATCTGCTGCTGGCCCTGGCGGAGACGGGACTCCTCGCGGGGTGGCCCCAGACGACCCCTGAGCGGACGGAACTCCGGCGGACCTCGACCGTGGCCGAGGTCCGGGGGTTCATGGAGGCCCTCCGGAAGCAGGTCCCGGGCCTGGAGCCCTACCAGCCCAAAGGCGCGCCCCGCGCCACGGAAACGGGAAAGCCCCTGCTGGCCTGGCGCCTGAAAGGGACCGGAAAGGACCCCCTGCGGGTCTACGTGAATGCCAACATCCATGCGGGCGAGGTGGAGGGCAAGGAGGCCATCCAGCAGGTCGTGCGCGAGCTGCTGCAGGGGCAGCATCCGGCCCTGCGGCGGAACCTGGACCTGGTGGTCATGCCGGCCTACAACGCCGATGGCACTGATGCCCTCGACCCGGCCATCCGCCCCTGGCAGCCCAATCCATCGGACAGCGGCGTGGGCCGGCGCGAGAACGCTCTTGGGCTCGATCTGAACCGCGACCTGATGAAGGCCGCCGCCCCCAACACCCGCTGGCTGCTGGCCATGCTCAACGACTTCGACCCGGCGGCGGTGCTGGATCTGCACACCACCAACGGCAGCACCCACGGCTTCCACCTCACGCACGGGCCCGCCTGCACCATGGGCGCGGACGAGGCGCTGCTCGCCTTCAACCGGAAGATGCTGGTGGAGGTCCGCGAGCAGCTGAAGACCGAGGGGATGCCCACCTACGACTACGGCAACTTCGTGCCCTACAAGCCCACGGCGGAGAAACCGCCGACAGCCTGGGAGACCTACGATGCCCACCCTCGCTTGCTCACCAACTACCCAGCGCTGCGCAACCGTCTGGCAGTGCTCTCGGAAAGCTATGTCTATCGCAGCTGGCCCGACCGCATCTCGGACACGCGCCGCTTCGTCCTGGCCTGCCTCGGCTGGATGGCGGGGCACCGGGAGGAGATCCGCCAGCAGGTCCGGCAGTCCCAGTCCCGCTGGGCCGAGGGCTGGCGTCGGGGGTCAGTGACGCTGCCCCTTTCGGCGAAGCTGAAGCAGGTGGAGCGCTACACCTTCGACTGGGTGGAGCCCATCCGTGACGACCAGGGCCGTCTGACCGGCGAAAAGGGTCGGACCCGCCTGGAACTTCCAAGCTTCGTGGGTTTCGAGGGGCAGGATTTCGTGGCGATCCCGGCAGGCTACCTGGTGGACCCCGCTTTCACTCCCACCGTGCTCCCGCTGCTTCGGGCCCATGGCCTGAAGGTGTTGAAGGGCAGTGCGAGGCCTCGAGGACTGACCGTTCTGCATTTCCTGGAGACCGGACGCAAGGTCTCCCCATCGGCCTACCAGGGTGTCTTCACGCTTGAGCTGCAGGGCGCCTGGAAGGCCGAGCCCACCCTGAAGAAGCTCCAGCTCACCTGGACTCCGACTGACCTGGATCACGCCCTCTACATTCCCCTGGACCAGCCCCTGGGCCGCCTGGCCTTCTACCTGCTGGACCCGCGCAGCACGGACAGCCTGGTGTTCTGGGGCGCCTTCCACAGCGCCCTCATCCGCGGCGACGGCATGTGGGGCGAGCCGCCGCGCTTTCCCATCCTGGCGGTGGGCCGGGAGGAGGCGGTTCCCATCGTGCCCTCTCTTCCGCCTGCGCCGAAGGCGCAGGAATAGCTCGGGGCGCCGTTAGGCGCCCCGAGCACTGAGGACTTGAGGACCGAAGACTAGTCCTCGGGCTCCTCGTAGTCTGCGTTGTGCCACACATTCTGCACGTCGTCGTTGTCCTCGAGCAGGTCCACCAGCTTGAGGAAGCTGGCGAGCTTGCTGCCTTCGAGGGCGGTGCTGGTGCTGGGATCCATGATGATCTTGGCTTCGATGACGGGCAGCTTGGCGGCGTCCACGGCATCCTTCACGGCCTGGTAGGACTCGGGGCTGGTCTTGATGACCCAGGCCTCGCCCTCGTTGATCACGTCATCGGCGCCGGCCTCCAGGGCCACTTCCATGATCTGGTCCTCGGAGACTTCGGGCTCCACCACGATCTGGCCCTGCTTGGCGAACAGGTAGGCCACCGAACCCATGGCGCCCAGCTCCCCGCCGAACTTGGTGAAGTAGCTGCGAACCTCGGGGGTGGTGCGGTTCTTGTTGTCCGTCATGGCCTCGACCAGGATGGCCACGCCGCCAGGGCCATAGGCTTCGTAGATCACTTCCTCGTAGGTCACGCCTTCGAGCTCGCCGGTGCCCTTCTTGATGGCGCGTTCCCAGTTGTCCTTGGGCATGTTGCTGCCCTTGGCCTGATCCACGGCCAGGCGGAGGCGCGGGTTGCTGGCCACGTCACCACCACCGAGGCGCGCGGCCACGGTGATTTCCTTGAGGATCTTCGTGAAGACCTTGCCGCGCTTGGCATCCGCGGCGCCCTTCTTGTGCTTGATGGTGGACCATTTGCTGTGGCCGGACATGGGGTGTGCTCCTTCAATCGTTCGTTTGGTCCCGTGCAGCAACCGCTCCGCGTTTGCTGAAAAGTGTAAAAGAGTCTTTTCAATGCTGCGGAATTCCGCAGGCAGGCCTCAACCTCGCAGCGCCCGGCGCGACACACGGGCGAAAGGCGGGGCCTCCTGGCGGATCATGGGGCGCTCCAGGAGGAACTGGTACCACTGCTCGCCGTAGACCTTCATCTTGAGCGCCTTGCCGTTCTGCAGCAGGTTGCGGTTGGTGATGAGGCGCTCGTCCCCCTTGCAGATGCCTAGGCCCCGGTTGAGGGTTTCGATGGCCTTGTCGCGTTCACCCATCTCCACCAGCACATAGGCATAGACGGCATAGAGCAGGCTTTCCTTCTTGCCAGTCTTGAGGGCCAGATCGAAGGTCTCCTTGGCTTTCCTCTTCTCGCCGCGCTTCCACTGCAGGATGCCCAGCATGGCCTTGGCGATGTAGTGCTGCATGGAGGCCGAAGCCAGCAAGGGCTCGGCCTCGTCGTTCTTCTTGCGAAGGTACTGGACCACGCCGATCTGGCCGTCGATGCTGCCCTTGACCAGGAACTGCCGCGAGGAGAACTTGTAGCCCTCCTGCATGGCTTCGATGGCCTTTTCGAACTGCTGCTTCTTCAGCAACTCGCCGGCTCGCGTGAAGATCTGCTCGAGCTCCTGCTGCACTTTCCGGCCCTGCCAGATGAAGAGGGCGGCACCGGCGATGAGGCCGAGGGGCAGGCTGATCCACAGCTTGATGCTCAGCAAGCTGGAGAGCAGGATCACGGCAAGGGCGGCGCCCAGGCCGAGCAGGAGGTTGATCACGGAGGCTCCGGATGGCACGGCCCGTAGCCGGGCCAAAGGGCCATTTTATCGGCCTTCGGGCCACTTTGCCATGCGGAGGTTCAGGATATGACGCCGCTCCGGGAGGGGCTCGGACGACGCCGGCGCACCAGACGCTTCACCGGAGTGGGAGTCGTGGCCTCCTTGCGGGGACGGCCTGGTCCGCGCTTGGGCAGCGGGTCCTTGACCGGTTTGAGGACTTTCTTGACCTTGACCTTCTTGTCCTTCTTGACGCGTTCCCTACGAACCAGGGCGGCCGCGGCCCGGCCGGTCACCACGACCCGGGAGCCATCCTTGAGCTTCTTCACCTTGCTGCCGGGCTTTCGGCCCCGCTTCAGGCTCATGGCCAGCGGTTCCTCGTCGAGGAGCTCGCGTTCCAGCTGGGCCTGCAGGGTCATCATCTCGCCGCGATCCATTTCATGGTCGTGGCCGCAGAGATGGAGGAAGCCGTGGATGACCAGCGTCTCGACCTCTCGCCTGCGGCTGACGCCGAATTTCTTGGCCATCTTCTCTGCGGTGGGCAGGCTGATGACGATGTCGCCGAGGTGTGGAAAGGCACCTTTTTCAGCACTGGACGGGAAGCTGAGCACATCAGTCGTCATGTTTTTCCCGCGATGCTCACGGTTGAGTTTTCTCATGCCGCGATCGTCGACATAAGTCAGAGAGATCCCCTGTGCTTCCGGCGCGAGACGATCACGCAGGTCATGGAGCAGTTTGCCGAGGGACTGCTCACCTGGCCCGCGCATTTTGCTGCGGCTTGACCAGTCGATCATGAAAGGGGGTCGGGTCTGAGTCATGGCCTTTTCCTTTCGTAAGATCAATCAAAGGGCAATCATCCTGCATCGATTTGAAGCTTTCGTCAACATCCCATTTCTAGATGCAGGAATTAGATCGATGTTGGCAATGGATATTCTAGAAAAAATCCGCAGGCATTTCCATTTAAAACGACATCAAAATATTGCAGTTAAAAGACAAGTGAGCATCACCAATGAAATACAAGTTTTCGGTCCCCTCCCCTGGCATGCTTTGGGGATGGAGCTTCGTCTACCTTCCGAACTCAATGCCCCCCTCGGCCGGTTCCTGGTCCTGCTGGATAAGTGGAACCGCACCCACGCCCTGACGGCACTGCCGCCGGGGGAGCGGCGGGAGGAGCTCCTGCTGGATGCGGCGGCGCTGCTCCCCTCCCTGGCCCCCCTGCCGGCTGGCGCCAAGGTGGCCGATCTCGGCACGGGCATGGGGTGTCCCGCTGTGGTGCTGGCCCTGGCCCGGCCGGACCTGCAGGTGCTGGGCGTGGACGCTTCGACCAAGAAGCTGGCCTTCCTGAGGCAGGTGGCCATGGAATTGCCGGTGCCCAACCTGAAGGCGGTCCATGGGCGCCTGGAGGATCTTCCGGACCTCGATGCGGACTGGGGCACGGCCAAGGCCCTCGCCCCCCTGGGGTCCCTGGTGGCCTGGTGGGAGCGGCACGGGAAGCCGGAGGCCCCCTTCTTCGCCCTGAAGGGACCGGACTGGGAGGCCGAGCCCATGCCTGGCGGCTGGATCGCCACCCCGCATCCCTATGCGCTGCCCACCCGAGGAAGGCGGGTCATGGTCGAGATTCGCCGAGACCCGGGCGGAGGCTAGGGTCAAAAAAGGCCCCCGGGTGGGGGCCTTTGCGGTTTTCGAGACAGGCCTCAGGGAGTGATGGTGTCAGCGGTGAGGATTTCCTCGGTGGAGCGGAGCACGCGGCAGGTGACGGTCTGGGCATCCGCCCGGACCACGAGGACCTGCCCGAGGTAATGGGTGGTGGTTTCCGTGGGGGGCTTCTTCTCGGTCCCCGAGCCCACCGGGAACGTCCGGACCCGGACGGCGAGGAGCACATCACCCACCTTCAAGCCGTCATTGGCGCCTTTATCAATGATGATCATGTCGCCGCCGGCGGAGTGCAGCTTGTCATCCCGGGAATAGACGACGACGCCGGCATTGGGTGCGGTCTTGACCGGCTCGCCGGTGTCGGTGCGCAGCTGCAGTGGGATATTGGCGGGTTCCACGAACTTCACCAACCGGTCCCCGATCTCGACGGTGTCCAGGGAGCGCTCAATCACCGCGACGGATCCCTTCGACTGGGCCGTGATCACCCGGACCACGCCGACCTGCTTGATGACGTCCCCCAGGTTCTTCTTGGGGAGGGTGGGATGCATCAGCTTCCGGGCCACGGTCTTGAGGACCAGAAAACGATCCCCGACCTTGAGGCCCTGGTCGACACCGCCGTTCAGGTAGACCACCTCGCCCTCAGCCAGGTATTGACGGTCCGCCCGCTTGTTGGAGGTGATGGTGTAGGCGCCCTGGCCCTTGTAGTGGGCTTCGGCGCCCTCGGGGGCGACGTAGGGGAGCTGGATGAAGTCCTGGAAGGTGAAGCCCATTTCCGGGCGACGGACCGAACTGGGGTCAGCACGGCGCTGATCCGGCTGCAGGTTGGCGACGGCATCCGGCACGGAGCCGGCGGTGGCCACGGCCCGGGCCAAGTCGATGATCAGGGGGTCGCCGGGATAGATCCAGTGCGGGTCCTTGATCCACTGGTTCAGCTCCCAGATCTGCGGCCAGGCATAGGGGTTGCCCAGGTATTTTCCGGCGAGATCCCAGAGGGTGTCGCCCTTCTGGACCATGTGGGTCTTGGAGCCTTCAGGGATCTTGAGCTCCTTGGGATAATCCCACTTCGAGGTGTGGGCCTCGACCTTGATGGCATCTCCGGGGGCCGCCTCCTGGGCGCTCAGGCCGGTAACCGTGAACGCGAGGGCCGCGAGTAGGCAGGACGTCACCGGAAGGGAACGCATCCGGCCGGCATGCAGGCAAGTGGGCTGGTGCATCAGGAACCCCCAGTTAGGATTGGACAGCGCTGATTATAGGTCTTCGACGCGGATCATATCTGAAAATAATGACAGTCGGTTGCGAACTTCGTCCTGGCTGATCTGCTCGAGGCGTTCGGTGGAGAACTGCTCCACGGTGAAACTGGCCATCACCGAACCGACCAGGGCGGCATGCTTCAAGGCGGTCACATCGGTGCGCTCGATCCATGCGAGGTAGCCCAGGAAACCGCCGGCGAAGGTATCACCGGCTCCGGTGGGATCGAAAACGTTCTCCAGGGGATAGGCCGGCGCCGCGAAGATGCCGGTGGGGGTGAACAGGGCCACCCCGTATTCGCCGCGCTTGACGACGAGGATCCTGGGGCCGAGGGCCTGGATCTTCCGGTAGGCCTTGATGAGGCTGTGCTCCTGGGTCAGCTCGCGCACCTCGGCATCGTTCACCAGGAGGATGTCCACTTCCTTGAGGACCGCATCGAGGGCCGGCCGGGCCCCCCGGATCCAGTAGTTCATGGTGTCCAGCGCGATCCAATTGGGTCGGGTGGTCATCTGGCGGACCACGTCCAGCTGGAGCACGGGGTCGATGTTGCCCAGGAAGAGGTACTTGGATTCGCGGTAGCTGGGGGGGAGGTCGGGCCGGAAATTGGCGAAGACGTTCAGATCGGTGGCGATCGTCCTGGCCTCGTTGAGGTCGTAGCCGTAGGCCCCTTTCCAGTGGAAGCTGAGCCCCTTCACGCGGGAGAGGCCGGCGAGGTCGATGGGGCGCCGATCGAAGACCCGCATCTGGTCAGGCCCGAAGTCCTCGCCCACCACGGCCACGATCCGGACCGGGTGGAACCGGCTCGCGCTCAGGGAGAAGTAAGTGGCCGAACCACCCAGGGCATGCTCCCGCTGACCGAAGGGGGTTTCCAGGTCATCGAAGGCCACGCTTCCAACCACCAGCAGGCTCATGTTCAGGACTCCTTGCGAGGTTCAGGTCTGGGCGGGCGGTGGCCCGAGGTACAGGAGCCAAGCCTGGGTGCCACCCATGGGGACGGGGGCCTGGGCATAGCGGGCGACCATGGGGGCCTCCCCGGAGGCCAGCAGGCTCAGGAGCCCATCATGGAGGGCCTGCTCCGGGCCCAGGGTGACCTGGAGGCTGCGCCAGCCGAGGACCATGCCATCGCCCAGACGGTCTTTGAGCCGCTCCATCGCATCCGAGACAGAGTGCCCCCGGAGGTCCAGGGAGCCGTCCACGTCGATGGCCATGCCCGCCGCCAGCTGGAAGCGCAGGGGCATGACCGGCGGAAGCAGAGCCTCCGGTCCGGTCGGGGTGGGCTCGGGCTTCACCGTTTCGATGATGGGTGAAGGGAGGAGTGCCACGGGCTCGGGTGGTGCGGGAGCCTGGGCGCGGGTGGGGATCGGTGCGGGAGGGGGGGCCAAGCGGCTTTTCTCGAGCGGTTTGAGACCCTTCAGATCCTTGAGGGCCTCCTGGAACGTCTCAGGAGCAGCCTGGGGCTGGACTGTCGCAGGGACTGGCGTGCTGGCCTCAACTGGCGTGCCCGCCGGACGCGAAGCCGCGGGCTTCAACCCCATGGCGGAAAGGAAGACCGCATCCTCGTCGTCCAGGGCGGCCGGCCCCTGGGGCCTCAAGGCCGCCTTCGGCAGGGCCTTCGGAGGCGCCATGGGGGCTTCCGGGCCAAGTTGCTGCTTCAGTTTCGCCAGATCCTGCTTCCAGGCCATGAACCATCCTCGTCCTGATCAGAGTAGGCCATCCAGCGCGTTGCCCAAAGCCCGCCGTTGCAATCCCGCCACGGTCCGAGGCAAAACGCCGCGAGGATCGGCGGGCCTCAACCATGACTCCTCCCCGGACATCCAAGCATTGACGCCCTTCGGCGTAACCTGGCACATCCTTCGCTCGTATCTTTCCTGTCCCCCCTGGAGGTCCCATGCGCCGCGCCGCATCCCTGCTCATGCTCCCGCTGATCCTGGCATCCGGATCCGCCCTGAAGGCCCAGAGCCCGCACGTCGGGTTCAGCCTCAACCTGGTGTTCCCGACCGGGGATTTCGCGAGCAAGTCCTATCCCGCCTTCCTGGACCAGAGCGGCAACTTGCTCTCCCCCGCCAGCAAGGAGACCTATGACGTAGGCCTGGGTGGCAGCTTCACCGTCAGCTTCCCCGTGGATCGGAACCTCGCCATCCGTTTGAACCTCAGCGGCTCGTCCGAGAATGGCACCAACCGGGCGCCGGGCTATTCCACCATCAACCTCCGCCATTCCCAGTTCAATCTTGGCGGCGACCTGCAGATCTTCCCCCAGGGCACGGCCTTTCGCCACCGCGGCCTCTACTTCGTGGCCGGGCTTTCGGCGGACTTCGAGCAGTTCGACCGAAGTTTCGGTGACCTGAATTCGAACTACTACTACAACGACTACAATGTCGACACAACCCGCAAGAGCCGACTGGGCGGCTCGCTGGGCATCGGCCACAGCTTCGGCTACGACGCCGGGATGCGCTTCACCATGGAGGCCACCTTCCATAAGACCCTCACAAGTCACGATGTGACCGCGGGGGATCCCCCCAGCACCGATTTCGTGAAGCTGGGCTTCGGATTCGTCTTCTAGTGACGAGCCCACCATGGAAACGGCCCCGTGAGGGGCCGTTTCCATTTGGGGAGGAATGTCACGCCTTCTTGGGGGCCGGTTTCTTTTTCTTCTTGGGCTTGGCTGGTTCGGGTTCTTCCTCCTTGCCCAGGAGCCCGTTCACGAGCCGGGTGACATCCTTGTTGGCGGGATCGAGCTTCTGGAGCCGGCGGGCATAGGTGAGGCGCTCCGTCCTGGGGCGCGCGTCATCGGCTTTCACCTGCTCCAGCTTGCCTGCCACGAAGGGTGCGGTGCCTCCCGCTTCGGCCATCTCAGCCTTCTCCGCAGCCAGGAAGGCCTGCCAATCCGCAGCCGTCTTGGCGGTGGTCTCCTTGGCCTGGCGCAGCCTGGCCAAGATCCCCTCGATGTCCTTCAGGGCCCGTTCACTGTGCGTGATGGCCGCCTGCTGTTCGTCCATGAAGATCTTCAGTTGCTGCCGGAGCTTCATCTGCTCCTGAGACAGGCCGGGGGCCTCGTCGAGCTCCTTGAGGCGGGGTGCCTGCTTGGCCATGGCACTCCGGCACTCCGTCAGCTTCAGCTCATGCTCCATCCGGGTCTTGGCGAGAAAGGGTTCCGCGGTGGTGAGGTTCTCCTCGGCCGCCGACTGGGCCTTCTGGAAGTGGATGACCGCATCCTCCCAGCTGCCTTCGGAGAGGCATGCCCGGGCCGCCAGGCCCCGCAGGGCCACGAGGGCATGCATGTCGTTGTAGTCGGAGGGATTGACGGTGAGCCCCTCACGGCCGAGCAGGGCCTCGACGCCCTTCCTCACCGTGGCGGCCTCGCCGCGTTCCAGCTGGACCTCCCAGGGACCACGGACCTCCTTGAAGCGGTCGGTGAGGCTCTGGGCGCCCAGGTTCGAGGCCAGGGCGCAGGCGAGCAGAAATCCGAAGCGGGTCATGGTCGCTCCCCAATAGATCACGGGCTGGGATGGGCTACTTCTTCTTCGAGCCGCTCTTCTTCGCGGGCTTGGCCTCCTTCTCGAAGGCCTCCTTGCCGGCCTTCAGGTTGTCGAGGGCCTTCTGGGCGCCGGCGTTGCCGGGATCCAGCACCAGCAGCCGGTTCAGGAAGGCGGCCTGGTTCTGGGGCGTGCCCAGTTTGGTGACGTTCTCGGGGGCGCGCAGGACGGCATCCACCCAGTTCTTCCTGCCGACGAGCTTCACCTTCTGCATCACCTGCTTGGTGTTGAAGGCGGTGATCTCGTCGTTCTGGTCGGTCACGGCCTTCTTTGCCTTGGCGATTGCCTCATCGGCGGCCTTGACCATGCCTTCGACCTCCTTGCGGTTGTCGCTCAGGGTCTTGGTGACCTTGGGGACGTTCGCCAGGTTCTGTTTGTGGACCGGCAAGGCGGCCGAGATCTGGGCCAGCTCCTGGTCATCGAGCTGGATCTGCGCCCCCCTCGCGTTGAATTCGTCGGCCTCCTTCTTGGAGAGCTTCTTCTTGCTGGTCTTGATCTCCTCGAGCTCGGCCTTGAAGGCCGCAATCTTGGCTTCCAGCTCCTGTTTCCGCGGCTCATTCTTGGCGACGTAGTCCCCGGAGTCCTGCGCCACCTTCTTCCACTGGGCGGCGATGGGGGCCTGGGCCTTCTCGAGATCCCCAATGATGGCCCGGGCCTGCTGGGCCCGCTTCTCCTGGATCTCCAGGGCCTTCTCCCACTGGCCCGCCTCGGAGGCGACGTTGGCATGGAGGCGATACAGGTACATCAGGCCCTGGGCATTGTTCAGGCTCTGGCCCATGGCCTTGGGGCTGGACACGTCAAAGGCTGGCCGCTCGGCGGGAACCAGGCTCTGGACCTTGGCCAGGGCCTCCTGGGTCTTGAGCTCCTTGAGCATCTGATTGATGCCGGGAAGCTCGGCATTGAAAAGCTGGGCGAGATCCGTGCTGTTGGGAACCTGGGCGACCAGGGCCACCGCGGGAAAGAGCAGGAAGGGCATCGGGCGCATGGGCACTCCAGGAAAGTCCAGGTCCCAGGGTAGCGAAAAGCTCGTCCAGGGGCGCTCTTCATCGCCAACTTGTGACGGGTCAGGCCTCCGTCCGCTTCTCTTCGAGCGCCAGCCACTCAAGTTCCAGCGTCCCGAGTTGGGCCTGGGCCGCTTCGCGGTCCTTCAGGGCCTGATGGCCTGGGCTATCGGACCGGAGGAAGGCGGTGGAATCGGCCAGGGTGTCGTCGAGGCCGGTTAGGCGTGCATGGAGGACCTCTAGGGCCGCCTCCACCTCGGCCAGCCGGCGCTGCTCCTTCTGGGAGAGGCCGGGTTTCTTCGGCCTGGCCCCGTCGACGCGCGCGGCGGGACGGGAGGTCTCGGCTTTCGCCGACACCTGGGCCGCGGCCCGCGCCTCCCGCAGGCTGCGCACGGTCGTGGGAGGCCCCTCGTAGAGCTCCCAGCGGGGGGAGCCCTCTGCGTTCCAGGCCAGGGTGTGGGTGGCCACCTGGTCCAGGAAGAAGCGGTCGTGGCTCACCAGGACGAGGGTTCCGTCATAGCCGATGAGCGCTTCCTCCAGGTTCTGGAGCGTCGGGATGTCCAGGTCGTTGGTGGGCTCGTCCAGCACCAGCAGGTCGGCCGGGTTCAACATGGCCTTGGCCAGCAGGAGCCTGTTGCGCTCGCCGCCGCTGAGGCTCGAGGCGGGGCGAGCCTGCTGGTCCACGGGGAAGCCGAAGCGCGTGAGGTAGACGTGGGCCAGCACGGTGCCGTTGCCGGTGTCCACGATGGCGGCGCGATCCGCGAGGTTGTCGAGGATGCTCCGGGCGCCGTCCAGCTCGCCGCGTCCCTGGGAGATGGCCGTGACCGCGAACTTCGGGTGGCGGACCACCTCTCCGGCGGTCGGGGCGAGCTCGCCCAGCAGCACCTTGAGGAGCGTGGATTTGCCGCACCCGTTCGGGCCGAGCAGGGCGATGCGCATGCCCCGCTGGAGACCGAGATCCAGGCCGCCGAGCAGCTCCGCACCGCCAGGGTACGCGAAGCGGATCCCTTCGGCGCGGATCAGGGCGTCGCTGCGGTTGTCCCCCTTCGCGAAGGTCAGGCCCTGCCGGATGTCCACCCGGGTCCGGTCCTCCACCGTGCCCTTGAGATCCAGCACCTCCTGGATGCGGAGCTTTGATTTGCGGGTCCGGGCCTTGGCGCCGCGGCGCAGCCAGGCCATCTCGCGACGCAGGCGGTTCTGCATGTGCTCGGTGAGCCGGGCCTCGCGGAACTCGCGGTCGGATTTCTCCAGCAGGTAGTCGCTGTAGCCGCCTTCATAGCTGCGCAGCGCGCCATCCTCCAGCTCCAGCATCCGCGTCGCCACGGCATCCAGCAGGTGGCGATCGTGGGTGATGAGGAGCAGGGCGCCCTCGTAGGCCTGCAGCCAGGCTTCGAGCCGCTCCACCTGCTCGGGGTCGAGGTGGTTGGTGGGCTCGTCGAGGACGAGCACGTCCGGCTCTTTGAGCCAGGCCTGGGCCAGCGCCACGCGCTTGCGCCAGCCGCCGGACAGGGATTCCACTTCCGCGTCCAGGTCCGTCAGGCCCCAGACCGTGGCCGCCGCCTTCAGCCTTGGCGTCAGGTCCCAGCCCCAGTGGTCGAGGAGATGCTCGATGGTTTGCAGTTCGTCAAAGAATCGGGCCTCGGCCGCGGCCTCCGATCCGTGGAGCCGGTCGTGGATCTCCTGGTGCCTGGCCAGCAGGACGGCATGGTCGGCCAGGGCCGCCTCCAGCGCCTGGCGGATGCTGGCCCCGGGTGCGAAATGGGGCTCCTGGCTGAGGCGGGCGATGCGCAGTCCCTGCGTGATCACCACCTCGCCGGAGTCGGCAGTCTCATCCCCGGTCAGCAGCCGGAACAGCGTGCTCTTCCCCGCGCCATTGCGGCCGATGAGGCCGACCTTCTCACTCTGAAAGAGACCGAAACTCAATCTGTCTAGAATGGCTGTTGCGCCATATCGTTTCGTGACATTGATCAAACTCAGGGCGATGGACGGCAAGAATGGCTCCTCGGACCTTCCAGAATCCCATGGATGGGTTGATCCTTGCCCCCAAAGTATTCCGAGGCGCCCATGTCCCTACAGGAAGAACTCCAGATGTCCAAACTCCCCGCCCCGGGGGTTCAGCTCATGCTCCAGCTGATGCTGACCCGCGAGGCCGTGGTTCGCGTGCAGGAGCGGCTGTTCGAAGCCCATGGGCTGACCATCCAGCAGTACAACGTGCTCCGCATCGTGCGTGGCGGTCCCACCAAGGGGCACCCCATCTACGAGATCGAGCGGCGCATGATCTACCGCTTCGCCAACGTCACGCGCCTCGTCGATCGTCTCGAGCTGCAGGGCCTGCTGAAGCGGGTGGCGGATCCCAAGGACCGCCGGGTGAGCCGCGTGGTCATCACACCGAAGGGGCGGCGCCTCATGGAACGGCTCGACGAGCCGGTCCAGGAGATGGCGATCCGGCTCACCAGCTGCTGCGATGAGGCAGAGTGCCTGAACATGGCCGACCGTCTGGAGCGCCTCCGCGAGCACTGCACCCTGCAGGAGGGGGCTCAGGACGAACTGGTCGGAGCCGCCAACTGATCCAGCAGGTCATAGGCTTCGGATTCGGATACGCCCTCCAGCTGTAGCCAGCGGCCCTCGCCGAGGTCCATGCAGAGCAGGCGGCTTCCTGGGAGCCACCATGCCTGTCTGCGGCTCCGGGCCCCGGCCATGCGGACGGCACCCTTCAGCTGGGCCTCGCCGGGGCGGATGACGGCCTGGATCCGCCATGGCCCTGCCGTGCCAGCCCGCAGGCGAAGCAGGCCCCCCTCACTCTCCCAGCGTCCTTTCGGAAGGCGGAGCAGGATTCCCGCAGGACCGGAAACCGCATCCCCGCGGACGGAAAGGGGCGTGCCCTGTTCTGGAACCCAGCGCACACCGGAGAGCGCGGTGGCGGCCGTATCCCAGCCGACGCCTCCCAGGTCCGCCAGATCCGTGTCACCCAGCTTGATGCGCAGGGCGGAGGCGGGCGCCTGGTCGAAGGTGGGATCGATGGGCACCCAGCGATCCTGCAGGCGCACCTCCACCCAGAAATGCAGCCCGAGGAGTTCCCCGAGCCCCACCCATCCGGTGACGCCCCGGGCCGGCACCCCGAGACGCCGGAGCAGCGCGACGGCCAGGACGCCGTGTTCGGTGCAGTCCCCTCGGGGCCGGTGGCAGACCTCCAGGGCAGAGGCGAACCCCACAGAGAAATCCTTGTCAGTGATCCACTCGAACACGAAGGTGTTCACTTGGCGGGCCAGTTCCCAGCGTGACAGGCCTGCCGGAAGCGCCATGCGGCGGATCAGTCCGTCGAAGGCCTGATCGTGGAAGGGGACGAGGGGGCTGGAGGCGAGGTAGCGGGCCTCCTCCGGGGCAGGCCCCCCCTTGACGGGCGGCTGGGCGGCTTCCACCGCCGAAGGCAGAGGCGCCCGACGCAAGCGCCACCGCCCTCCGGATTGTCTGGACTGCTGGCCATCTTCCGGCAGATCCAGGAGGGCTCCCTCGGCGCGCAGGATCCACTCCGGGACCCAGGGTTGGAAGGGGTGGGGCGGAAGCCTCTGGAGCGTCCGTTCGAAGACCCCTCCTGCGGAGGGCTGGATCGAGGTCGGCGGGGGCAGTTCGGAACGCTGGGTGAGCACCTCCACACCGCCCAGTTCCGTGCGGTGCCGGACTTCCCCCGCCGTGGGGGAGATCCAGACCTCCACGGCCGTGGTGACCGGGCCTTCGCTCTCCTGCCCCGTGAACCGGACCGCATCCGGGAACCCCGCCAGCGGGGTCGCCCCCTGGGGCTCCAGCTGCAGGGTGTTCCATTGCTGGATCGGGAACGAGAAGGTGATGGCCCGGACGGGGCGCCCCAGCCGCGCAGCCTCCTTGAGACGCGCCTCCAGGTCTCCTGGCCAGAGCAGGGCCCCCTCGGGCACCTCTTTCTGGAGGGCTGGTCCGTGAGTGGGTCGGATGGACAGCAGACCGGGCGTGCGGGGAGACCACTCGGCCCGGCCCTCGAAGGGCTCGGCGGAAAGCTGCAGCCGCCAGGAGAAGGTCAGCGCCCCGTCCGACTCCCGGCGGGCCGTCTGCATGACCTCCTGGCGGATCTCCTGCCCCAGGCGGGACAGCACGATCCACTGCCGGTCCCGCACTTCCTCGGTTGCGCCGTCCCGTCTCGTCGCGTGGGTGGCGCCGCCGACCTCCTGCCCGCCCATCCACTGGCGGAAAGCCCGGGATGGGTCCTCCTGGCTGAGCAGACACAGGCATGAGAGGACCAGCAGGAAAAGGGGGGATGCGCGCATCCCCCCAGTCTATCGAGGCGGTCAGCCGGCCCGCTCGCGCATCCGCTCCCGGGCCATGCCCCGCAGCTCCGCGGCCTTCTCCCGCTGTTCGGGTGTCAGCACGGCCTGCACCTCCTGCCGGACTGCCCGCCGGGCCAGCATCATCCCGAACCGAGCGGCGGAGGCGGTGTCATACAGGGCGCGCAGCTGGGCCTCCGGAGTGGCCGCATTCCGCAGGGCGGCCCGCAGCGAGACCTGGGCCTGCCGGGCTGCGTCCCGCTTGAGGAGGAGGTCGGGGCGGTGCTTCTCGCGGATGGATCGGATGCTCGTCCGCTGCGCATCGCTCAGGTTCAGCGCCTGGGCGATCCGCCCGGGACGCTGCCCACGGCTGGTCTCCGGCTGGGCCGCCAGGGGAAGGGCCGCGAGGGCCAGGACCACGGTGGACCAAAGCAGGGGTTTCATGGGCAGCTCCTCGGGGTTTAGTGGCCTCGCTAGGTTGAGACCCCGCCCGGGCGGAAGGGTTGAGTCAGACTGGAGGGGTGATCCGGACCCATGCAGCCATCGTTCTGAAAGCCGTGCCCTATGCCGAGGGCGGGGCGGTGGTCTCATTCCTGTCGGAGCTTGGCGAACGCCTGTCCGGCGTGGCCAAGGGCGTGAAGAAGCCCACGGCCAAGTGGGTGGCGGCCTTCGAACCCCTGGGCATGGTCCGGGTAAGTTTCTTCGGGAAGGAACAGGCGGAGCTGAAGCGGGTCACCCGCTGTGAGCTGAGCTTCAGCCCCCTGACGCTGGGCCACCTGGAGTCCAGCCTGGTGATGGCCTGCCTGGCGGACCTCTTCGATCGCGTGGCGCGGGAAGGGGTCGAGGATGACCGGCTCTACCGCCTGCTCAGCGTCTGCGGGCGGGCCCTGAAGGCGGATCCGGACAATGCCCTGGGCATCCTTGCCTACGCGGAGCACTGGCTTCTCCACTGCATGGGTCTCCTGCCCCACCCCCGGGTCTGTGGCCGGTGCGGGCATGAATCCGCGCCCCTCGTCCTGCTCAGCCCCGAGGCGGGGTGGTGCTGCGCCGCCTGCACGCCGGTGGATCCCGGGGAGGCCCTGCCCCCGGGGACGCGCGAGTATCTCCGCCGCCTGAGGACCGGAGGCGCGGAGCTCGCGCCCGCCCTGGAGCCCGGGAACGGGGCCCAGGCGGCGGTCACGGCCCTGCTCCGGGCCCGCCTGCTCCAGGAGCTGGGTGGGGGGCTGCGGAGCTACGATGTGCTCTGGCGGACGGTCTGAGCCTCTGACCTGAATTCTATTTCTTGCCTCCGGACCCGGACCGGCCGATGGGACCCCATGGCTGAGGAAAAGGGCATGGGGCTGGGCAGGTCCTTATGGAGATGGGCAGCGGGGTCCAAGATCCCGATGGACGTGATGGGGCTCCCCTTCCTCGGGCTGGTGGCCTATCTGCTGTTCCGTCACGCCTCGGCCCTGGTTCCCGCGGAGGGCGCCATTTTGATCATGGCGACGGCCGGACTCGTCCGGGCGGGCCTCCGCTGGTGGGACTGGCAGCGGGGACTGGCCAGCGATGGTTCCCTCATGGACTGGGTGCAGCGGATCCTCGGGGGTGAGCGGCAGCCCATGGCCGTGCCTGAAGGCCTCCGCGAGCCGGACGAGCGGATGGCCGAGGCCCTGAACGCGGTCCTGGAGGATGTCCAGGCTGGACAGGGGGAGCTGCGGGAGCTGCGGAAGGCCCTGAGGCGCGACTGGAGTGAACTGGACGCGGCCCTGGCCTCCATCCAGCAGCTCCATGCCGCTGAGGCGGAGCACCGGAGCCAGGGAGCCGCCCGGCTGGCCACTCTGGGGCGGGAGCTGAAGACGGCCATCGAGGACACCCTCCGTCTGGATCAGATCGAGTTGAACTACCGTCTGAGGGCGGACCAGTTCCGCCTTCAGGGACAGGCCTTCCGGAGCACGCTGGATCAGCTCCGGGAGGGGCTGGACCACTTCGAGAACCTGCTGGAGGAACTCCAGGACACCTTTCCGCGCTTGCGCCGGGAAGAGGACGCCCTGGGGCGGCTGGCGGATGCCGGGCTCCGGCAGGGTGCCCGGCTCTCCCTGTCGGTGAAGGGGCTGGTCGCCCATACGCCGCGGCTCGTGGACGAGACCCAGGCGCGCACGGAAGGCCTGCGGCGGTTGCGCCACTCCGCCGATGGCGTACGGGACCAGACCGAGGCCCTGGCCCGTCGGATCGAGAGTTTCCGCGAGGAGGCCCAGGCACGCATCCGTTCCTTCGGCGGGGCCCAGGGCACTTTGAAGGAATTGGACCACGTGGCCCAGCAGACGGGCCTGCTGGCGGTAAACGCCGCGATCCTCGCCCAGCAGGAAGGAGGCAGCGCCGGGATGGCCGCCATCGGCGGACGGCTGCGCTTCCTCGCCGACCAGACCGCCGACGGTGCTTCGGGCATGGAGCGGACCCTAAGCGAGTACCAGCGCGGGCTGGAGCGCGAGACCTCGAACCTGTGGGATCTCCAGGAGGTCACCCAGAAGCTCATGGCCGACGTCCACGAACTGCTGAGGACGGTGGGGAACATGGACCACCAGGGCCACGACCTCGAGCGTGCGCTGGAGACGCACATGGGTCTGGTGGACCAGGTCCGGCAGTCCTCGGAACGGGCCGAGCTCTCCCTGCACGAGGTGGGTGCCCGGTCCATGGCCATGGAAGCCGCCCATGTCCGGCAATGGGGCGTGGAGGCGAAGATCACGCCCCAGCGGGAGCGCCTCTCCAGGATGGGCCTGCGACTCACGGAGGTCGGGGGTGAGCTGGCCCGCATCAGCCAGCAGAACATCGACGAGATCTGGGACATCCTCGCCCGGCACCAGGAGATCCGGCGCACCGGGGCCTACCGGCAGGTGACCTCCGGCGAACTGCCGCAACTGGTGGAGGTGCCAGAAAGCGCCGAGGCCTCCTGGAACGGGATCGCCTGGGCTCGTGCCGAGCGGCGTCTCAGGCTCCTGGAGCGCGATACGGCGCTCTCCCCGCCGATCGGCCGCCGGGATCCAGAAGGCGGCCTGCGGCTCCAGCTGCTCGGCCAGGATGCCCTCCACCGCCCCGAACCGTCGGCCCTGGAGGCCTGGGGGTGCGATGCCACCGGCCATGCGTGGGACCTCCACCTGCTGGGCTCCCTGAGGACGGAAAGCCATCGTCTGGCACTGCTGGCCCTGCTCAAGGAGAGCCCGCTGGTGCTCTGCTTCCCGGGAGTGGACATCCACATCGCATCTGAGGGCGCCCGGATCCGGCTGCCCCATCCCTATCCCGGGCTGCCGGCCTTCCTGGCGGGACTCCGGCTCGAGCTTCCCGTGGCCCCCGAACTGCTGGACCACCCCTTCCGCGAGGATGAGCGGAAGCCCAGGGAGATCCAGGGGTTGATCTGGATCGGACCGGGGCAGGGCGGCGGCGTGCAGAATGCCTGCATGAGGCTGGTCCATGCCTGGGTGCGGGATGACCATCGCCACGAATCGTTCCTTCCCTGGCTGCCGTACGAGGGGCATCGCCAGCCCTGCCCGTGGCTGGGCGATTCGGGCGTCGAGGAGCCGCTGCTGGGGGCGTTGCCGGTGCGTTGCCTGGACCTGGATGCGGATCCGTCCCTCTTGCTTCCGATCCGCGATCAGCTGGCCGCCGCCGGGGCCGTGGAAGCGACCGGGGGCGCGACGCTCTGCGTCGTGAGCATCGGCCACCCCCACCCGGAGGCGCTGCTGCTGAGGCTGTTCCAGCCGGATGCAGACCTCGCCGGGGCCTTCCATCCGGATCTCGTGCCCTATCAGGTCCGCCTGAGGGAGGAGGTCCTGGGTGGTGCCACCGGAGATCCCTACCGGGCCGCCTGGTCCCTCCTCGAAGATCTCCAGCGGAAGGGATGGCTGATGCCGCTCCCCCTTCTCTGAAAGAGGCGTGATAAATCTGTGACATATTTCTCGAATTAATTCATTCCAGTGGGCTTGACAGGCCCTTCGCCGTGCCGATACCTGATCCAAGCGATCTTTGGACCTCCCCAGACGGTGTGTGATCCAGGGCCCGGGACCGCCACCAACCAGCCGCCACCTCATCGTGGTGGCCGGATCCGGTGAGGCCTCTCAGGCGCCACCCACAGGAGATCCCATGTTCCATGTCGCGTTCCCGCGCGGCCAGGGGCCTGCCTACGCAGACCTGCCGCCCACCCTCCAGCCCCACGTCATCGCGGCCTCCGCGCCGCCCGCGGATCACCTGCGGACGGTCCTGCTCTCGGGCCTGATCTACTTCTCCCTCGTGGCCGCCGTGGTCGCTCTCTCCAGCCTGGCGCCGCCCCCAATCCTCATCCACCCCCAGCCGCCACCTGCGGGACCGACCATTGTCGTCGAACCACCAACCTACCGCGTGGTGTTGCCGCCACCCGTGGTGACCGGCGGCATGGCCCGCGGAAACGAGTCGGTTCCGACGGCCCCGTCGGCGCCTCCCAGCCAGGCTCCTCCCACCGAGGCTCCAGCTGGCCTGCCCACCCAAGATCGTCGGCTGGATCCTCCCGCCGGGAGTGGTCCGGGAACCGCCGCGCCGGGCGCCACCGCTCCCACGGGCTCGCCCACGGTGGGTGCCGGTCCTGTGATCCACGACTTCACGTCGGTGGGTCTCGCCGTGCTGCGTCAGGTGGATCCGATCTATCCGGACTTCGCGCGCCATGCGCGCATCCAGGGCCCGGTCGTGCTCATGATGACCGTGGACGAGCAGGGCCGGCCGATCCAGGTCCAGGTGCTCGAGGGGCATCCCGTGTTCCACGAGGCGGCCAAGCAGGCGGCACGGCAGTGGCGCTTCGAACCCGCCCGCATGAACGGCCAGCCCGTCTCCGCGGCCTTCCGCCTCACCCTCAAGTTCTCGCTGCGGTGAGGGCGCCATGGCCACCCGGCTCCGCAGCGACATCAACGTCACCCCGCTGGTGGACATCGTCCTGGTGCTCCTCATCGTCTTCATGACGCTGGTTCCGGCCCTGCCGAGGGTGCTCAAGGCCGGGCTCCCAGATCGAGGTTCCGGTGCCCCGGTTCCGTCCCTGCTGCGCCTCACGCTCGGCAGGGATGGGAGCCTGGACGTGGCCGGTCGGCCGGGTGTCTCTTTGAGCGCAGCCCTGGGAGGCCGCCCGGACCGGATCCTCCTGCGGGTCCATCCCGACCTGCCGTTCAGCGCCCCCACCCGGGTGCTGGATGAGATCGAGGGCCTCCGCCCCGGCACGAAGGTGGCCCTGGTGGCGTGGTCCGGCTGACGGCGTGCTAGGCTGGCCCTCGTGGATCAGGGCGTCGCTGTCCGCAAGGGCAGAGGAAAGTCCGGGCTCCACAGGGTACTGGGCCTGGTAACACCAGGGCGGGGCGACCCGACGGAAAGTGCAACAGAAAACAAACCGCCGATGGCCGCGAAAGCGGATCAGGCAAGGGCGAAACGGTGGGGTAAGAGCCCACCGCCGGACTGGCAACAGGACGGGCACGGCAAACCCCCCAGGGAGCAAGACCAAATAGGCCGGCGCACCGCGCAAGCGGCGAGGGTTGACCCGACCGAGCCGGCGGGTAGGTCGCACGAGGTGGGTGGCGACATCCATCCCAGAGGAATGACGCTCCACGACAGAACCCGGCTTACCGATCCACCACGGCCCCCGCAAGGGGGCCGCGTTTAGGCTCTCCGGGGGTCCCGCGCTTCGCGCACACCCCCGGACCCCCGCGCAGTCGCCCGGCGGAGCCGTGCGTCTGCTTGACGCGTTCCGGGGGACGCTGATCGTCCAGAGTCATGCCCTTTGAATGGGGCGCTGCTTGAGCTACCCTCGGTCCTGTTTCCCGAGTAGGCCTCTGACCAGCAACCGACATCTCCACCGCGACGCGCCTGGAATTGGCGCGAGAGTCCTGCGTCTCGCCTGAACCACCGATGACCTTTCGATGGACCGCGGTCTTGCGACCGGTCCGCACCCCTGCGCGGAGTTCCCCATGTCCCATGATTTTCCCTCTCTGGCCCGCCGTCTCGAGCGTGCCCAGGCCCTTCAGAACGAACGTTTCAATCAGGCTTCCGGAGGCCGCAGCCTGCCGGTGGGCGGCGGCTTCGCCCACTTCCGGGGCGAGGCCCATCCGCTCAACCAGGCTCTTGGACTGATCGAGCCGGTGACCGACGCCGAACTGGCCGCGGTGGAGGCCTTCCTGGGTTCGCCCACGGTGCTGGAACTCAGCCCCGCGGCGGATCCATCCCTGTGGCCCCTTCTCGCAGGCCGGGGCTACCGCCTGCACCAGTTCCAGCAGCTATGGGTCCGGCCTTTGGATTCCGCCGAGGCGACGGTTCCGTCACCTCAGATTCGGATCGCGGATGCCGCTGAGGCTGATCTCTACAATCAGGTCGTCTGCGCAGGGTTCATGGAACGCGACGATTGGCGCGACCTGGATCCCCCTTTCCGCGTCTCCCTTGAAGTCGCGGAGGCCTGGGGCTTCCTCGCCTTCGTGGAGGGCGAGCCTGCGGGGGGCGGCATGCTGGGCATCGTGGATGGGGTGGCGCTCCTGTCCGGGGACGGCGTGATCCCCCGCCTCCGTGGGCGGGGCCTGCAGAAGGCGCTCATCCAGACCCGGCTCTCCTTCGCGGCGGCCCGCGGGTGCGACCTGGCCTGTGCCTCGACGGCTCCCGGCACCGCGAGCCAGAGATCCTACGAGGCCTGCGGTTTCCACGCCGCCTATCCGAAGGTGGAAATGGCCAGAGGATGAATCGAAGGGCGGCGCGTGGTTCCATGGACCATGCGCCGCCCTTCGCCCCAGACCGCCGCCCTGCTGGTGACGGCCCTCGCCTTCCACGTGGACATGCTTCTCTACTATCTGCTGGTGCCGCTGCTGCCGCGGTACGCGCGGGAGCTGGACCTGAACCCGATGAAAGTGGGGATCCTCTTCGGGAGCTACGCGGTCGCCCTGCTCCTTGCGACCTTCCCGGTGGCGATCCTCACGGATCGCTACGGCCGCCGGGCGCCGATGCTCTGGGGGTTGGCCGGCCTCGCGGCGACCACGCTGGTCTTCGCCGTATCGAAACAGTACTGGCTGCTGGTGGTCGCCCGCTTCCTCCAGGGTGCCGCCGGCGCGGCCACCTGGCTGCCGGGCATGGCCCTCCTGGCGGACCATTTCCCTTCGGAATCCCGGGGCAGGGCCATGGGCACCGCCTTTGCCGCCGCGAACCTCGGCGTGCTCATCGGCCCACCCCTCTCAGGCCTTCTCGACCAGCATGCCGGTCCGGCGGCGCCTTTCGTGTTCGGCGCCGGCCTGGTGGCCCTGGATGCCGCCGGCCGGGCCTTCCTCCTGCCCGAGGTGGAGGCGGAGCGGGGTCCCAGGCTGCCCTTCCGGCAGCTGCTGGCGAATCCGGTGATCCGGTTGTTCGCCGGGGCCATGGCGCTGGGCTCGGGGCTCTGGGCCCTGCTCGAGTCGACCCTGCCCCTGGACATGGACCAGCGGCTCGGACTCAACGCCTCGATGATCGGCCTCTGTTTCGCCGCCTCGGCCCTGGCGCACACCTTCACGTCGCCCCTGATGGGCCGGCTGTCGGACCGCATCGGGAGGGTCAAGGTGCTGCGCATGGGCCTCGTCCTGGCCGTGATCCTGCTGCCCCTGCCGGTCCTGCTGCCCAGGCCCTGGATGGTGGTGCTGGCCATGATGGGGTTGGGCAGCACGGCCAGTTTCATCATGAGCCCCTGCAGCCCGGCGGTGGCGGATCAGGTGGAGCGGCAGGGGAGTTCCAGCTTCGCCTCGGCCTTCTCGATCCTCAACCTCGCCTACTCCGTGGGGCTCATGATCGGTCCCCTGGTCGGTGGCGTCCTGGTCCAGGGGCTCGGCCTGCCCGTGGCGCTCTCCCTCTGTGCCCTCACGTTTGGCGGCTACCTGTCCGCGACCCGCAGGTTCACTGTTTGACGGCCCGGTAGATCCAGCGCTCCGCGCCCTCCTCCCAGGGGCGGCCATCCAGGCCGCCGTAAGCCTGGGCCAGGGTGAAGCCGGCCTCGTCGAGGCAGTGGCGGACCTCGGCATCGGTCGGGATCCAGATGTCATGGCAGAAGGATTCGCCCTGGCAGAGACGTTCCGTCAGGATGCGACGCCCCTCCGGATCCCACCCGGCGCGCTCCTGGTAGCCCTCTTCCGAGAACTCCAGCCACTCGGATTCCACATCGGCCAGGGCCGCCTGGAGGAAGGAGCGCCCGGCGAGGTCCAGCAGCAGCACTCCCCCCTTGCGGATCACCCGGGCGAATTCCGTCAGCTGACGGAGGTTCTCCGCCTCGGTCGCGAAGTACCCCCAGCTCGTGAAGGCGCAGAACACCCCGTCGGTGCACTCCTGGCGGAAGGGCAGGGCGCGGAAGTCCAGGCGCACCAGGGGGACGGGATGGCTGGCCCGGTGCTTGGCCAGGTTCAGGGGACTGAGGTCGCCGCCGATGACTTGGAGCCCACGGGCGCGGAGGTGGGGGTTCAGGCGCCCCCAGCCGCAGGGCAGGTCCAGGATGCGGCTGCCGGAGGGGAGGTTCAGCAGCGCGGCCAGGGCAGGCCCCTCCACGGCAGCGTCCGCGGCCTTGTCGGCATAGATGGTGAAGTAGGCGGGATGGTCGAAATCCCGGACGAACCAGTCCATGGGCCGAGTGTGGCAGAGTCCCGCTGAACGGGATCAGCCCTGTGGTCGCCGGGTGGCGTTCATTCCTCTTCCGTGTCGGCCTTCACGAGCTTCACCGCGGGCAGGGTCTGAGGTGCGCTGACGATGCCCTTCCAGACATACCGGGTGCCCCGCTTCTGGCCACTCTTCGCGATGAGCTGGGCCTCTTCCAGATCTGTGAACAGGCGACGCAGGGTGGCGGGGGCCCAGTCGCATTCCTTGAGATCCAGGGCGACCTGGGCCTCGAAACTGCTGAGGGAGCCCTTGTCCTGCAGGGCTTTCATGAGCCGGGTCTTCAGGTCCTGGAGTTCGGGCTTGGACCGTCGGGCCTTGGCCTTGAAGGCGGGAACGGGGTCAGGGGTGGGGGGGGCCATGATGGGCTTGGGCGGCAGGGGAGCCTGGGTGGGGGTGAGCCCGGCCGGCTCTGTCTTCACCAGCAGTCCGTCCAGGTAGATGTCACCCCGTTCTGGCTGGAAAAGCACGACCACGGAACCCGGTGCGAGGCCTTCATGCTGGAGGGCGGTGATGACCCGTTCCCCGATGCGGGTTTTCTGGTCGGAAGTCAGACTGGGGGACTCGATAATGACAATGGCCATGTGGGCTCCAATATGTTTACGGAGCCATCATTATACTTTTGGAAATTACCTTTGTAAAATGCGAAAATCGAATCAATCAATTCGGTTAGACTTCGGCCGAGGATCCCATGCGCAAGCTCAAAATCGAACGGCCGGAAGAACAGCAACGCTTCGAGACTTTTCTCCGATCCCGCCAGCTCAAGTTGACTGGTGAGCGCTTGGAGCTGGTGGAGGAAGTCTTCGGCCAGCCGCACCATTTCGACGCGGACCAGCTGCACATGGCCCTGAAGCAGAAGGGCAAGGCCATCAGCCGGGCCACGGTATACCGAACGCTCGATCTGCTTGTGCAGTGCGGCCTGGTGCGGAAGAGCAGCTTCGGCGATCAGCACGCGCACTACGAAGCCGTCCGCAGCGACGAGCATCACGACCACCTGATCTGCCTGAACTGCGATGCCATCATCGAGTTCTTCCGCCCCGACCTGGAGGCCCTCCAGGAGCAGATCTGCCGGGAATTCTTCTTCAAGCCGATGCACCACAGCCATCAGATCTTCGGCCTCTGCAAAGCCTGCCAGAGCAAGGCCACCGATGACACGGTCCTCGCCCACCGGTTGAGCCAGCTCAGTACTTGATGCTGTCCGGGGGCTGTTGCCTGCGGCTCCGCCATAGCCGATGACTTGGTAAAGCGCTAGGCTGGGCCATGGCCAAATTGACGCTCCAGGACCTCCAGCGGCTTCCCAAGACGGACCTGCACGTCCACCTGGACGGCAGCCTCCGCATCCCGACCATCCTCGACCTGGCGGAGCAGCAGAAGGTGAAGCTGCCCGCGGATTCCATCGAAGGCCTGCGGCCCTTCGTGGAAGTGGGGGACGACTGCAAGTCCCTGGTGGAGTACCTGCGCGCCTTCGACGTGACGCTTTCGGTCATGCAGACCTACGAGAGCCTGGTCCGCACCTCTTTCGAACTGGCCGAGGACGCCGCAGAGGAGAACGTCCGCTATCTGGAGGTCCGCTACAGCCCCATCCTCCACCAGCAGAAGGGGCTCACCCTGCACGCCATCGTCCAGGCCGTGCTGGAGGGTCTCGGGCAGGCCGAGCGCAAATACAACATCAAGACCGGCGTGATCCTCTGCGGCATGCGCCACATCTCGCCGGACATCTCGCTGCGCCTCGCGGATCTCACCGTGGCCTTCAAGAACAAGGGCGTGGTGGGCTTCGACCTGGCGGGTGCCGAGGAGAACTTTCCGGCCAAGCGGCACAAGGATGCCTTCGGCCGGGTGCTGCAGAACAACATCAACTGCACCCTGCATGCCGGCGAGGCCTACGGCCCTGAGAGCATCCACCAGGCCATCCACCTCTGCGGCGCCCACCGCATCGGCCATGGCGTGCGCCTCATCGAGGACGGCGACCTGCTGAACTACGTGAACGACCACCGCATCCCGCTGGAGTGCTGCCCCTCGAGCAACGTGCAGACCAAGGCCGTGAAGAAGATGGCGGATCACCCCATCCGCCTGTTCTACGATCTGGGTCTCCGCGTCACCGTGAACACCGACAACCGCATGGTGACGAACACCACCGTCAGCAGGGAATTCCAGGTCATCCACGAAGAGCTGGGCTTCAACCTCGAGGAGATCAAGGAAGTCATCATCATGGGCTTCAAGAGCGCCTTCCTGCCCTACGCGCTCAAGCGCGCGCTGCTGGCGGAGGTCGTGCACGAGCTGAAGGCCTTCAAGCCCGGCAGCCTGGAGAGCAAACGCGAACAGCTCTGATATCCTGACTGCCGAGGTCAGGATCTTCATGCTGGATCGTTTCACCGCCTTTCTCGACCGCCACGGCAGGGTCCTGCTCACCACCCACGAGAATCCCGATGGGGATGGCGTGGGAGCGGCGGTGGCCCTGGCCTGCCACCTGAAGGCGGCGGGGAAGGAGACGCGGATCGTCGTGACGCCCTCTCTACCCGAGAATCTCCGCTTCCTGGACCCCGAAGGCTGGATCGAGACCTACGATCCGGATGGAAGCCATCGGAATCTGGCCGCCTGGCCCGATGCCTGGCTGCTCATCGATGCCTCGGAACCCCACCGCATGGGCGCCCTGTTTGCCACCTTCGAGAGCACCAAGGCGGATCGCGCCTGCCTCGACCACCACCTGAAGGATGCACCGAAGGGGTTCGATGCCGAGTTCACCGACTCGAGCGCCAGCGCCAGCACGGAACTGGTCTACGATCTGGTGCGGCTGCGCAACGGCGGCGACCTGCCACCCCTGATGGCCCAGGCCCTCTATGCGGGGCTGGTCAGCGACACGGGCAACTTCCGGCACTCCAACAGCACCCCGAAGGTCCACCATGCCGCCGCGGATCTCATCGCCCAGGGCGTCCACCCGGCGCGGACGTTCAACGCCCTCTACCAGACCGCCACGCCCGCCAAGCTCAGGCTCTTCGGCCGCGCCATGGGCGGGCTGCAGTTGCGCGATGGGGGGCGCTTCGCCTACGTGGCCGTGACGAAGCAGGACCTGGACGCCTGCGGGGCCACCCATGAGGATCTGGACGAGCTGGTGGAGGAACCCCGCAAGCTGAAGGGGGTGGAGGTGGCCGCCCTCTTTTCGGAGGCCGCGGATGGCCGCGCCAAGGTCAGCCTGCGCTCCCGCGAGCGGGTCGATGTCAATGCGGTCTGCCGGAAGTTCGGCGGGGGTGGCCATCGTCTGGCTTCCGGTGCCAAGCTCGATTTGCCGCTGGATGCCCTCATCGCCCAGGTGGAGGCGGCGGTGATCAGCCAGATCGGGCGGGATATTGTCTAAATAAAAAATTAGACCATTGGGGGTTGCCCCAACGGGACCCACACCTCAGACTTCTTGTTCCCCCGAGCGGCATCCAACCAGGTGACCGCACTTTCCCCCGGACCCCCATGTCGCCCAAAGAACCCAGCAGCGCCCCGAAGCTCGAGCTCTTCTGCAAGCTCCAGGCCGAGAAGGTGCCGTTCATCGCCAAGGCCAATGTCCCCTCCCTGTTCGGGAAGTTCACGGTCTATGGGTTCCTGGAGCACGCCACGGGCAAGGAGCACCTGGCCATCGTGGCGGGCGAGATCGATGCGCGCCGCCGCATCCCCGTGCGCGTCCACTCGGAGTGCTGGACGGGCGACGTGCTGGGCAGCCTGAAGTGCGACTGCCGGCAGCAGCTCGAAGAGGCCCTGCGGCACATTGGCGAGCACGGCGGCATGGTGCTCTACCTCCGGCAGGAGGGGCGCGGCATCGGCCTGCTGAACAAGCTCAAGGCCTACGCCCTGCAGGAGCAGGGGCTCGACACGGTGGAGGCGAACCACTCGCTGGGCTTCCCTGATGACCTGCGCACCTACGATTGTGCCGTGGAGATGCTCAAGTTCTTCGGCATCACCAAGGTGAAGCTGCTCACGAACAACCCCCGCAAGATTGGCGCGCTGGAATCCGCTGGCATCGAGGTGGAACGCGAGCGCCACCAGCTGGCTTCCAACCCCCACAACCTGCGCTACCTCAAGACCAAGGCCCGGAAGAGCGGCCACATGCTGGATTTCGAGGAAGAGGCGCTCTAGCTCCTTTCCCCTCGCGGGAAGCCGGCCATCGGTGCTAGCTATAGGTATGTCCACGCCCGTATCCGACCAGACCATCACCGACATCTCCCACGTCATCCAGCTCTCGGTGGCGCCGGTCTTCCTGCTCACGTCCATCGGGACCATCCTCGGCGTGCTCTCGACCCGCCTGGCCCGCATCGTGGACCGGGCCCGGGCCATCGGCGAGCGGCTGGAGGGCGCCACGGAGGAGAGGGCGGGGCTCATCCATGCGGAGATGCGCACCCTGGCCCAGCGCCGCCACCTGGTGAACCTGGCCATCACGGCCGGGACCACCGCCGCGCTGCTGGTCTGCGTCAGCATCGCCACGGTGTTCCTCGGCGCCGTGATGAAGGCCAACGTGGCCATGACCGTGGCCTCGCTGTTCATCCTCGCCATGGCCGCCTTCGTGGCGGCCCTGGTGTCCTTCCTGCGGGAGATCCTCCTCGCCGTCCGGAGCCTCGATCTGGTCTGAGCGGGCCTAGAGGCTCTTGATCGCCGCGATCTCCTGGGGACTCAGATACCGCCAGGCGCCCGGCTTGAGCAGGGGGTCGGCCAGGGGGCCGAACTGCACCCGGCGCAGCTTGCTGACGGGGTGGCCCACGGCGGCGAACATGCGGCGGATCTGCTGGTTCTTGCCCTCGGTGAGGGTCACCTTCAGCCAGGGATTGTCGCCCTTCTCGGCGACCTCGATGTGGCAGGGCTTCAGGCGGCGCCCGCTGAGCAGGAAGCCCTCCTGGAATTCCTTCAGCAGTTCCGGCCGCGGGTTGCGGTGCACCTTCACGAGGTACACCTTGGGGATCTCGTGCTCGGGACCCGTAAGCACCTGGGCCAGCGCACCGTCGTTGGTCATGAGCAGCAGGCCCTCGGAGTTGAAGTCGAGACGGCCCACGGGGTAGAGGCGCCCCGGAACGCCCTTCAGCAGGGCCATCACAGTGGGCCGGCCCTGGTCGTCCTTCACGGTGGTGACGTAGCCCTTGGGCTTGTTCATGAGGATGTAGACCGGGTCCTCCCGGTGGATCGGAATCAGGTCCACCGTGATCTCGTCCCGGCGGGGGTTGGCGAGGGTACCGAGTTCGCTGATGGTCCGGCCATTCACCTGGACGCGGCCATCGAGGATGATCTGCTCACAGGCCCGGCGGCTGTCGATGCCCGCTGCGGCGAGGATCTTCTGCAGGCGCTCCTGCCCGGCGGCTTTGGGGCGGGGCGCCGCGGGGCGGGCGGCCGGCTTTGCGGGAGCCTTGACGGGGGGCGGGGCAGGGCGCCGCGTGGCGGGCCGGCGGGCGGGGCGATCCGCCGGCCCGGCGTCGCTGGCGCGGCTGGCGGCACGGGCGGCGGGGCGCTCCGTTGAGCGGGCGGCGGATCGCTCGGCGGCGGTCCTCGTGGTGGTCCTGGCGGGCGCGGTTCGCGGCCCCTTCGGGGCGGGCTTTCTCATGGCGGCTCCTTCGGCGTCTCCCGACGCGGAAGCACCAGTCTATCAGGCCACCGGGGTCCGGGTCGCCCGCATGAAGTAGTGGATGCCGGAGGCCAGCACCAGGGCCGCCACGAGCCAGTACATTTCCGGCAGCAGGGGATCCATCCAGGGCCGGTATCCCAAGGCGTTGAAGAGCAGGCCCAGGGAGACCGCGCTCAGCTGGATGGCGGTGCTCAGCTTGCCCAGGAGGCTCGGGTGGAACTTGCTGTCGCTGAGGCGGTCCACCGAGGCGAAGGCGTAGAACGAGATCACCAGATCACGGGTGATGGCCAGGATCGAGACCCAGACGGGAATGGGTGCGGTCATGCCATTGGTCCGCCAGGCCATGAGGATGAAGGCGGTGGTCATCAGGAGCTTGTCCGCGGCGGGATCCATCAGGGCGCCCAGGTCCGAGCGCTGGTTGAAGGTCCGGGCGATGAAGCCGTCCAGCAGGTCGGTGAACCCCGCCGCGGCGAACAGGCCGAAGGCCTGCCAGTGGTGGCCGTACCAGACCGCGATGGCGAAAAAGGGGATCGCCAGGATCCGCAGCAGAGTCAGCGCGTTGGGGAGGGTCAGTGAATTGGATGGGTTCATCCAAATCAGTTTAGACGGAGATCACATCCGAAGGTTCCCACCTTGTTCCACGCTAGGGGTGAGCTACACTGGTCGATGGAGTTGAGACTATGACTCAAAATCTTCCGATCCCTTTAAGTCTTCTCCAGCCCGGGGATCAAGGTGAAGTTGTGCAGATCCAGGCCCAGGGGCAGGTCCGCCAGCGCCTGCTGGAGATGGGCTTCATCCGCGGCGCCAGGCTGAGGGTCGAGAAGCTCGCGCCCCTGGGCGATCCCATGGAGCTCGTGATCAAGGGCTACCACCTTTCACTGAGGCGGGACGAGAGCTCCTGCATCCTCGTCCAGCCGGTGTCCTGATGACCTTGACCGTCGCCCTCGCGGGCAATCCCAACTGCGGGAAGACCACCCTCTTCAATGCCCTCACCGGAGCCCGGCATCACGTCGGCAACTGGCCGGGCGTCACGGTGGAGCGCCGCAGCGGGACCTTCGAACACGGGGGCACCACCATGGAGGTGGTGGACCTCCCCGGCACCTACTCGCTGGCCGCCCGCAGCGAGGACGAGCGGGTGGCCGTGCACTTCCTGGCCTCGCCCGAGGTGGACCTGGTCTTGAACGTGCTGGACGCCTCCAACCTGGAGCGCAACCTCTACCTCAGCACCCAGCTGCTGGAACTCGGCAAGCCCGTGGCCTTCGTCCTGAACATGGTGGACGACGCGGAGAACCGTGGGGTGCGCATCGACGTGCCCGCTCTGGAGCTGCTGCTGGGCGGCCCGATCATCCCCACCGTGGGAAACCGGGAGCAGGGCATCGAGGAACTCAAGGAACTGCTCGGCACCATGGCCCGGGGCGAATCCAACCGCTGCCGCAGCATCACCGTGGACTACGGCCACGACATCGAAGGCGAGCTCGCGAAGCTGCAGAAGGAGATCTGCCGGGACGAGCAGCTGGAGGCCGCCATGCCGCCCCGGTGGCTGGCCCTGCAGCTGCTGGAGAACAACGTCGAAGCCAAGCGCGTGGTCGGCGAGAGCCACGCCAGCGAGGCCATCAAGCAACAGCTGGCCAAGAGCTTCGCCTTCCTGGAGCCGCACCTCGGAGCCGATGGCGCGACGCTGGTGGCCGAGCGCCGCTACGGCTTCGCCCACGGCCTGGTCAAGGAGGTGGCCACGGCGCCGGATGACAAGAAATCACCCACCGCCAAGCTGGATGCGCTCCTCACGCACCGGGTCCTCGGCATCCCCATCTTCATCGCCATCCTGGCCTTGGTGTACTCCCTTTCCTTCATTCTCGGGAAGATCCCCCAGGACTGGATCGCAGACGGTTTCAAGGCCCTCTCCACCTTCGCGGCCAACCGCCTCCCCGCCGGTGAGCTGACCAGCCTGCTGGTGGACGGGGTCATTCCCGGCGTCAGCGCGGTGATCGTCTTCGTGCCCGTGATCATGATCCTCATGGGCTGCATCGCCTTCCTGGAGGACACGGGCTACATGGCGCGGGCGGCCTTCATCATGGACAGGCTCATGCACGTCATGGGGCTGCACGGGAAGAGCTTCATCCCCCTCATCATGGGCAGCGGTTGCAATGTGCCCGCCATCCAGGCGGCCCGCACCATCGAGAGCCCCCAGGACCGCCTCATCACCATGCTGGTCACGCCCCTCGTGAGCTGCTCGGCGCGCCTGCAGGTCTATATCGTCATCGCCGGGACCTTCTTCACGCCCTTCAAGGCCGCCCTCTCCATCATCGCCATGCACTTCCTGGGGCTCGGCCTCGCGGTGCTCATGGGCCGCCTGTTGCGCAGCGCCCTGTTCAGCGGACCCAGTTCGCCCTTCGTGATGGAACTGCCACCCTACCGGCTGCCCATGCTGAAGGCCACCCTCATCCACATGTGGGAGAAGGGGTCGATCTTCCTCACCCGGGCCGGCACCACGATTTTCGCGGGGGCGACCCTGGTGTGGTTCCTTTCGCGCTACCCCGGCATCGCCAACCGGGAGTGGACCCTGGAATACCAGCAGAAGCGGCAGGCCGTGGCGGCGCTGAACCTGCCCGCCGCGGAATCCGAGGAGCGGCTCAAGGCCCTGCAGCTGGCCCATGAGAGCCGCATCGTGAACACGAGCCTAGCCGCCAGACTGGGGCAGAAGGTCGAGCCCATCCTGCGGCCCATCCTGGATCCGGATCACAAGCGGGCCGAGGCCTGGAAGGATGTCATCGCCCTCACCGCCGGCTTCGTGGCCAAGGAGATCGTGGTCTCCACCATGGCCGTCATCCACCAGGCCAGCGAGGAGCCCAAGGAGGGCGAACAGCTCAGCCCGCTCCAGGTGGCGCTGCGCGATGGCTCGGGCCTGACGCCCCTCACGGCCCTGGCCTTCATGGTATTCACCCTCATCTACACGCCCTGCCTCGGTACCATCGCCATGATCCGTCGCGAGGCCGGCAGCTGGCGTTGGGCCGCCTTCACGGTGGGCTATGGTCTGGTGCTGGGCTGGGGCCTGGCCTGGGTCACGGTGGCCGTGGGCCGCGCCTTCGGCTATGCGTGAGGTGGCCATGATCCAGACTTTTCTTGTCGTTTCCGCCGCCGGTTTTTCGGCCTTCTACTTCCTCCACGGCGCCTACCAGGACTTCTGCGGCGCCAGGGGCCGCAGTTGCGGGAAGTGCAGCTCCGGTGGGTGTCCAGCGGCCCGCAAGGGCTGACGGGTCGGAAGAACCCCAAGGTGCCATCCTGATACCCGGCAGGAGGTCCCATGCGCTTCATCTTCGAGCAGGTGCGGGTCGGCGGGGATCGCAACTTCGGCTACCTGCTGGGTGATCGGGAGGCCGGGGTCGGCGTGGTCATCGATCCCTCGTACACGCCCGAGGCCGTGGTGGAGCGGGCCCGGGTCCAGGGGCTCAAGATCACCCACATCCTCAACACCCACGGCCATCCGGACCACACCAACGGCAATGAGGTGGCCAAGACGCTCACCGGCGCCGTGGTGGCGGGCGGGCCCGGCCACCCGGGCCCCGTGGACCTCATCCTCCAGGATGGCGACCGCGTGCCCTTCGGCGCCTTCTGGATCCGCACCTGGCATGTCCCCGGCCACTACCACGACCATCTGGCCTTCCTGGTGGAGGGGCAGGATGCTGCCTTCACCGGCGACCTGCTCTTCGTGGGCAAGGTGGGCGGCACCCAGTCCGAGGCCGATGGCCGCACGGAATGGGCCAGCCTGCAGCGCCTGCTTCGGGACTGGCCCGATGGCACCACGATCTGGCCGGGCCACGACTACGGCGCCCGCCCCAGTTCCACCGTGGCCTGGGAGCGCCGCACCAACCCCTTCCTCCTGTGCCCCGATGTCGACGCCTTCCTGCAAGCGAAGCAGGCGTGGGCGGGGTTCAAGGCCAAGCATGGCCTGCGCTGAAGGATGGGCCCCTCCTCCTCCACCAAAATGCGACGCGGCTGCTTTCGGTCTGGCACCATGACACCGATCGGCGGATCAGGGCTTAGACCAAAAGATCTATATAAAGATTTAATTCATGTTAATTTAAAAAAATTGGTTGCAACACCGATCTCTGGACCTATGCTGACTCACCGGAACCCTCAAAAGGAGATCCCGATGAACCTGCTCCCCGTCTTCTCTGCCATCGCCATCGTGGCCACGGCCTACCTGGGCATCGACAATCCGGGACGGGCCATCGTCGTCCAGCTGTGCATCGCCTTCGTCACGCTCCTGGGCATGGGGATCAGTTTGTGGCGGGAGTCCAGGCTCTCTGCGAAGACCATTTGAGGTCCCCGGCCGGCCGGTCGCACCTGAACAGGATTCAGCCTCCGCTCCGCGCGGAGGCCTGAATTTGTCCGGCACCTTCCAGCGGGCACGTTCGGATTGATTGAGCGTAATTATTTAATAATAAAACGGTTGATATTTGCGATTAAAATATCCGGTTGAATATTTAGGACCAATCTATCCTAGATCATCTTCCGGAGGTCGCCATGGCCTTGATGCTCAACCGTCGGACCTTCCTGAAGGCCGGCTTCACCACCGCCACCATCGGCGCCACGGGGCTGCCGCTGGAGGCCCTGCCCGCCGAGGCGAAGGGCTGGAACTGGGAGCGGGGCGTGTGCCGCTTCTGCGGCACGGGCTGCGGCATTCGCGTCGCTTCGAAGGACGGCCGCGTGGTGGCCGTGAAGGGCGACATCCAGAACCCCGTGAACCGCGGCCTGCTCTGTGCCAAGGGCTATGCCTGCGCCCAGATCCTCTACGGCCAGGACCGGCTGACGAAGCCGCTCTTGCGCAAGAAGGACGGCAGGTTCGACAAGCAGGGCGACTTCGAGGAGGTGTCCTGGCAGGAGGCCTTCGACGTCATGAAGGCCCAGTGGTCCAAGGCCCACAAGGCCCTGGGGCCCACGGGTGTCGCCGTCATGGGCTCGGGCCAGTACACGATCATGGAGGGCTATGCCGCCGTGAAGCTGGTGAAGGCGGGCTGGCGTTCCAACAACCTGGATCCCAACGCCCGCCACTGCATGGCTTCCGCCGTGGCGGCCTTCATGCAGACCTTCGGCATCGACGAGCCTTCGGGCTGCTACGACGACATCGAGCTCACGGATACGGTGGTGACCTGGGGCGCGAACATGGCCGAGATGCATCCCATGCTCTGGGCCCGCGTCATCGATGAGCGGCTGCGGCGCGACAGCTACCGGATCTTCAACCTCACCACCTACGCCAACGCCACCTCCGAAGGCGCGGACGTGGAGATCGTCTTCAAGCCCAACACCGACCTGGCCATCTGGAACTACCTGGCCCGCGAAGTGGTGAAGCGCGGCGCCGTGGACAAGGACTACGTGGCCAAGCACTGCGTCTTCGCCGCCGGTCCCATGGACATCGGCTTCGGCCTGCGGGAGGACTCGATCAAGGCCTACACGGCCGAGAGAGACACCCAGGCCCGGCAGAAGACCGTGGTGCTGACCCGGGAGGAGGCCATCGCCCGGGGCCTGGATCCTGCCGTGCAGCATGAGAAGTCCCAGGCTGCTTCGGGCAGCCCCCAGCGCCACTGGCTGATCTCCTTCGAGGAGTTCCAGAAGGGCCTGGAGCCATACACGCTGGACTTCGTGGCCGCCCTCGCCAAGGGCGATCCCGATGAGTCCCTGGAGGCCTTCAAGGCCAAGCTGGTGCAGCTCGCTGATGAGTACGCGAACCCGGCCCGCAAGCAGGTCTCCTTCTGGACCATGGGCTTCAACCAGCACACCCGCGGCACCTGGGTGAACGAGCAGGCCTACATGCTGCACCTGCTCACGGGCAAGCAGGCCCGGCCCGGCGCCGGCGCCTTCTCGCTCACGGGCCAGCCCTCCGCCTGCGGCACGGCCCGCGAGGTGGGCACCTTCGCCCATCGCCTGCCCGCGGACATGAGCGTGGACGATCCGGCCCACCGCAAGCACTCCGAAGAGATCTGGAAGCTGCCGGCCAGCACCCTCAATCCGAAGATCGGCAGCCACATCGTGCAGATGATGCGCGACCTGGAGGACGGCAAGGTCAAGTGGCTGTGGGTTCAGGTCACCAACCCCTTCCAGTCCTCGGCCAATGCCAACCACTGGATCGAGGCCGCACGCAAGCTGGACAACTTCATCGTGGTGTCGGATGTCTATCCGACCCTCTCTTCCAAGGTGGCGGACCTCATCCTGCCCTCGGCCATGATCTACGAGAAGTGGGGCGGCTACGGCAATGCCGAGCGGCGCACCCAGCTCTGGCGCCAAGTGGTGCTGCCGCCCGGCGAGGCCCGCAGCGACGTGTGGCAGATGATGGAGTTCTCGAAGCGGTTCACGCTGGCGGAAGTGTGGGGCGAGCAGCCCGTGCCAGGGCTGGAGGCGCCGGGCTACGAGAAGGGCAAGCTCCCCTCGGTGCTTCCGGCCGCCGAAGCCCTCGGCTACAAGCCCGACAGCACCCTCTACGACGTGCTCTTCGCCACGCCGACCGCGAAGACGTTCGCATGGCCGGATCCCGTGGCCTTCGGCAAGCCGAATTCCACGGTCGCGCAGGCTGGCATCAAGTGGTTCCCGGAGAAGGCCCTGTTCGAGGAATACCGGCTATTCGGCCTGGGCCATGGGCATGACCTGGCGCCCTTCGACGTCTACTTCAAGCGCGACATCTCGGGCCTTCGCTGGCCTGTGGTGGATGGCAAGGAGACCCGCTGGCGCTTCAATGACGAGTACGATCCCTATGCCAAGAAGGGGAGCGGCATCGACTTCTATGGCACCGCCATGAAGAAGGTCCCGGCGGGCGATCTGAATGGCCCCAAGGCGGGTGATCCCGTGGCCCTGCCCGGCAAGGCCAAGATCTTCTTCCGGCCCTGGCAGGAACCGCCTGAATCCCCGGATGCCACCTATGACCTGTGGCTCTGCACGGGCCGTGTCCTGGAGCACTGGCACTCGGGTTCCATGACCCGGCGCGTGCCCCAGCTCCACGCCGCCGTGCCGGAGGCGCTGCTCTTCCTCCACGCCAAGGACGCGGAGACGCGCGGGCTCAAGGCGGGCGACCTCGCGTGGATCGAGTCCCGGCGTGGCAAGATCCAGGCCCGCGTCACCCTGGGGGGCCGCAACAAGATGCCGCGCGGGATGGCCTACGTGCCCTGGTTCGATGAGGGCGTGTTCATCAACAAGGTGACCCTCGATGCCACCTGTCCCATCTCCAAGGAAACCGACTTCAAGAAGTGCGCCGTCCGCATCTCGAAAGTCGTCTAGGAGAGCCACCATGAGCCGACTCATCCTTTCCCTGACCCTCTGCACCCTCTCCCTGTCGGCCTCCAAGCCGCCCGCCAAGCCGATCCCGGACCGCAACCTGGGTCTGTCGCGCACCTCGGTGTTCGACGTGCCCGCGCCCCCCGCCTACCGGGACGAGGCCTCGGAACCCGGCGAGAAGGCGCTGCCCAAGCGCATCAACCGGGAGTACCCGCCGGTCATTCCCCACAGCGTGGCGGACAGCCTGCCCATCACCCGGAGCACCAACCTCTGCCTGGACTGCCACGCGGTGCCCGGCCCCAAGAAGAAGGGGGAGGCCACGCCCGTCCCCGCCAGCCACTACGTGGACCTCCGCCGGGCCCCCGAGGCCAAGGGCACCCAGGTCGCCGGCACCCGCTTCGTATGCATCTCCTGCCACGTGCCCCGCACCGACGCGCCGGCCCTGATGGGGAGCAGCTACCGGCCCTAGGCGCCATTTCTGATTGATCTGCAACCTGACTTGTTTCATGTTGAGCCTGAAACAAGCAGGTGCCGGTCTGCCGCGTCCTCTCCCATCGGGGGGTCTTCGCTGCCTTGGCCCACGATTCAGGATTGGAAGGTGTCCTCATGGCGGACCAGACGTTGACCATCCTCCTCGCTGGCGGCAGCGGCTCCCGTCTGCAGCCGCTGACCGCGGATCGCGCCAAGCCCGCCGTGCCCTTCGGCGGCAAGTATCGGGTGATCGACTTCACCCTCTCCAACTGCCTGCATTCCGGCCTGCGCCGCATCCTGGTGCTGACCCAGTACAAATCCCACTCCCTGCACAAGCACCTGCGGGATGGCTGGTCCATCTTCAATCCCGAGTGTGGCGAGTACATCACCGTGGTGCCGCCGCAGATGCGCACGGGCGCCTTCTGGTACGCGGGCACGGCCGACGCCATCAACCAGAACCTGTTCCTGCTGGAGCGCAACGAGGCCGGGAAGGTGCTGATCCTGGCGGCCGATCACATCTACCGCATGGACTACGCCGCCCTCATCCAGGCCCACACCGAGACCGGCGCGGATCTGACCGTGGCCTGCATGAAGGTGCCCATCGGCGAGGCCAGCGCCTTCGGCGTCATGGCCGTGGATGGGAACGGCCGCATCGTGGAGTTCCAGGAGAAGCCCGACCAGCCCAAGTCCATGCCCGGTGACCCGGCGACGGCCCTCGTCTCCATGGGCATCTACGTCTTCACCAAGGACCTGCTCATCGAGCAGCTGCGGGCCGACAGCCTGCGCGAGGAATCCAGCCACGACTTCGGCAAGGACCTCATCCCCGGCATGATCCACTCGCACCGGGTCCATGCCTACGAGTTCGGCGGCACCCGGGGCCGGGTCACGCCGGACCGCTACTGGCGCGACGTGGGCAGCCTCGATGCCTACTACGAGGCGAACATGGATCTCCTCAAGCCCGTGCCGCCCCTGGATCTCTACCAGAACGACTGGGCCATCCGCACCTACCACGGCCAGAACCCCCCGGCCCGAATGGTGCCCGGCGGCAATGGCAAGGATGGGCTGATGACCAACTCCATCATGGGCGCCGGCACGGTGATCATCGGCGGCGTCGTGCGCCATTCCGTCCTCGCCTCCCGCGTCCACATCCACGAAGGGGCGGTGGTGGAGGACGCCATCCTCTTCGACCACGTATCCGTGGGGCAGGGCGCACAGCTGCGCCGCTGCATCGTCGACAAGCACGTGACCATCCCCCCGGGGGAGACCATCGGTTTCGACGCAGACAAGGACAGGCAGCGCTTCACCCTCTCCGACAAGGGCATCGTCGTGGTGCCGGAGGAATACCGGTTTGACTGAAGCCATGCCCAACAAGGACGAAGCCATGAACTTGTTCGACCGACCCTCTGAGGCGGATATCGCCGCCGTGGACGCCGCCATCACCAGCCGCCATTCCGTGCGCGCCTTCCTGCCGACGCCGGTGCCTCGGGAGATCGTCGAGGACATCCTGCGCGTGGCCTCGCGGGCGCCCTCCGGCACCAACACGCAGCCCTGGCAGGTCCACGTGCTGATGGGCGCCGCCCGGAGGCGCCTGTCCGACCGCATCAGCGCAGTCTATGAAAACCCCGCCGAGCTGGCCACGCACCAGCAGGAGTACGACTACTACCCGAAGGAGTGGGCTTCGCCCTACATCGACCGTCGCCGCAAGGTCGGCTGGGATCTCTACGCCCTCCTGGGCCTCGCCAAGACCGACAAGGCCGGCATGCACCGCCAGCATGGCCGCAACTACCGGTTCTTCGATGCGCCAGTCGGGTTGATCTTCAGCATCGATCGCGTGATGCAGCAGGGCAGCTGGCTGGACTACGGCATGTTCCTGCAGAGCATCATGGTGGCGGCCCGGGCCCGCGGTCTGCACACCTGCCCCCAGGCCGCCTTCACCCAGTTCCATCGCCTCATCGCCGAAGAGCTGGCCTTCAGGCCCGAGCAGATGCTGGTATGCGGCATGGCCCTGGGCTACGCCGATCCGTCAGCCGTGGAGAATAGCCTGGTGACCGAGCGGGCCCCTGTGTCCGAGTTCGCGCGGTTCATCGAGGACTAGGCGCGTCGCAGACAGCGGGCCTCACCCTCCTCCCACCAGGGGGAAGAGGGCGAGGGTGTCCCGTTCGTTCAGCTGGTAGTCGAGGGGCGCGTGCTGTCCGTTCACCATGACGATGCCCATTTCGCCCAACCGGAAACCCAGCCCGAGGATGATCTGGCGGCAGTCCACGCCCGGGGCGAATTGGTGCTCGGCCTCCTTGAACCGTCCATCCCGGAAATGGGCGAAGAGCTTGATGGTGACGTGGATCGGCTCCATGTCAGAAGTTCCAGAACGCGTCGATTTCCTCGTTCGTGAAATCCCACACGGCCTGGTGCGGCGCGACCGGATCGGAGTTGAAGAATTCGGGCAGGCGGTCGTCCGCATTGGTCATCCCGGCGGCCAGGTTGAAGGCCCGCTCGGTCTTCAGGATGGTCTTGCCCAGGCCCACCACATCATCGCCCGTCAGCGTCGCGCCGAAGCGGGCGTTGAGCATGTCGATCAGGGCCGGCAGGCACTCGGGGATGTCCAGGGCCGGGAAGGCGATGAAGATGCACATGCCCGTGGAATCGATGGCGGCGGTGGCGATCTGCAGGTTCCGGGAGAGTTCGATCTGCCCGTCCTTCTTCAGCGGATCCACCTGGCCGCCCACGTTGAGGATGTTGGTGGCGATGGTGTAGCCCGCGGTGTGGTCCGCGCCCATGGGACTGGTGCAGTAGGTGATGCCGATGCCCTTGACGGAGCGGGGATCGTAGGCCGGGATGGCCTGGTTCTTCACCACGGGCACCCGGGTGACGCCGTAGGTGCGCCCCACGGCGCCCGCGCCGGAGCCGATCACGCGGCCCAGGGCCGTGCCCTTGCCGATCTCGTCCCGCAGGATGCGGACCACTTCCTTCCCGTCGCCCCAGGGCAGGATGCCTGCCTCCATGGCCACACCGAAGGCCACGGCGGTTTCGATGGAGTCGATGCCCAGGTCGTCCATGACGTTGTCCGCCTGGGCGATGTCGTCCAGTTCCTTGATCAGGCAGTTGGCGCCCAATCCCCAGATGGTTTCGTACTCGAAGCCCGACGTCAGGTACTGGCCGTCCTTGTCGTTGTAGACCTGGGAGCACTGGATGACGCAGCCGGCATGGCAGCCGTGCCTGGGCTTGCCGCCGCGGGCCACGATGGTCTCGTGCATGGTTTCGCCGGAGATCTGCTCATGCCCGTCGAACTGGCCGTAGGTGAAGTTCCGGGTGGGCAGGCCGCCGGCCTCGTGGAGGATGTTGACGAGCACGTTCGTGCCATAGGTGGGCAGCCCCTGGCCGCTCACCGGATGGTCCATCAGGGCCTTCGTGAAGATGCGGGAGGCGGCCTTGAACTTTTCGGGCTCGGCGATCTGGATGCCGGGGGCGCCCTCGTCATCGATGGAGATGAACTTGATGCGCTTGGAGCCCATGACGGCGCCGAGGCCGCCGCGGCCATGGCTGCGGATCTTCCCCGAGGGATCCTTCACGGAGATGTTCGCCGAGGTGAGCTTCATTTCGCCCGCAGGGCCGATGGCCATCACGCCGGTCTTCTTGCCGAGGAGCGACTGGAGGGCGTCGATGACGGCGAAGTTGCCCAGGCCCAGGAGCCCCGATTCCTCCTGGATCGAAACGCCATCCTTGTTGATCCGGAGGGAGAACCACCCGTCACCCTTGGGCATGCCTTCGATGATCAGGGCGTTGATGCGGAGGCGCGCGAACATCTGGGCGGCGGTACCACCGACGTTGCTTTCCTTGATGCCCCCCGTCAGCGGGCTCTTGGCGCCGGCGGACAGGCGGCCCGAGTTGGATGCCGCGGTGCCCGACAGCAGCCCGGGCGCGAACACCAGCTTGTTGTTGGGTCCGAGGGCGTGGCAGGTGGGCGGCACCTCCTTCGCCACGATGGTCGACGTGAGGGCCCGGCCACCGAGACCGGCCCACTCCGTGGGCACCTCTTCGACCGTGGTGGTCAGGTCGTTCATGTTCACGCGCAGGATCTTGTCCATGGTGGTTTCTCCTTGAAGGCCATGAGTCGGTCGTCTGGTATTGGCAGGAGCTGTGCCGAGGTCTGAGCCATCTCGAGTTCATTCTTGACAGCAGGGTCCGTGAAGTCCCGTGGCTCGGCGGATGGGTAGAAAAAGACGTGAATGAAACGTTCGATAACGTCAAAGCTGTCTCGAATCGGTTGTGATTTTTTGCGCCAAAATGCAACTTATTGATCATTTTTGTATCGAATCGTAATAATGTGAAACAAGGTGAAGCGGCCCGTGGCATGGGTCTGCCTTCGGAGGGGCCATGGCGCACAAAGCAGGACGCACCACGGAAAGCTGGGCGACCTGGGACCGCTTCATCCGCGCCGGGAAGATCGAACCAGGTGCGCTGGGGCCTGAACTGGAAGCGTCCTGGCACCGCTGCAAGGCCGCGGGTGTGGATCCACTGGCGGGGCGGTCCACCCTGGTGCTGGGGTCCGCCGCGTTCGCCGCCCTGGCGGAACGGAAGCAGGATCTGATCCGGGTGGCCAAGCCCTTCATGGAGAACCTGTACAGCCTCGTGGCCGGCTCCAGCTTCGTGGTGCTGCTGTTCGATGAGCAGGGGTACCTGCTCGAGGCCGTGGGGGATCAGGATCGGATCCTCGCCTCCCAGGACCTGAACCTGAACAAGGGAGCCCTCTGGGCCGAAGGCGAGGTGGGGACCAACGGAGCCGGCACCCCGCTGGTCCTGGGCCGTCCCTTCCAGGTTTCAGGGGCTGAGCACTACTGCCAGAAACACCACCGGTGGACCTGCTCCGGGGCGCCCATCTTCGACCCACGCGGGAAAACCATCGGCCTCCTGGACATGACCGGGCCGGTGGATGAGACCCACATCCACACGCTCGGGCTCGTGATGGCCGCCGTGCAGGCCATCCAGCACGAACTGAAGCTGGGGCAGAAGAACCAGGAACTGACCCTGCTGAACAACCGCCTTTCCAGCATCCTCTTCACCGTCACCGACGGGGTGCTGGTGCTGGATGTCGACGGGGTCCTCAGTCAGATCAATCCCGTGGCGGAGCGTTTGCTGGGGGTCTCCAACCCGCAGGCGGCCGGCAAGCGCATGACGGACCTGGTCCAGGATCTGGGGCCCATCCGTGAGCTGCTGGAGTGGGGCCAGGAATTCCTGGACCGGGAGATGGAACTGAAATCCAGCCGGGGGGCCATCCAATGCATCGTCAGCGGCAAGCCCATCCTGGATGAAGGCGGTCTGCTCAAGGGCGCCGTGCTGTTCGTGAATCCCATCAACAAGATCAAGCGGCTCATCAACCGCTTCAGCGGGGCCCAGGCCACCTTCCGTTTCGAGGACATCCTGGGCCAGGGGGAGTCCCTGCAGCGGGCCGTCCAGCAGGGCCAGCTGGCTTCCGCCAACGAAAGCAACGTGCTGCTGACGGGGGAGAGCGGAACCGGCAAGGAAATGTTCGCCCACGCCATCCACAACCAGTCGGAGCGCCGGAAAGGGCCCTTCGTGGCCGTGAATTGCGGGGCCATCCCCCGGGAACTCATCGCCAGCGAGCTGTTCGGCTATCAGGACGGCGCCTTCACCGGCGCCGCCCGGGGCGGACGTCCGGGGAAATTCGAGCTGGCGAGCGGGGGCACCCTCTTCCTTGACGAGATCGGGGACATGCCGCTGGAGCAGCAGATCGCATTGCTCCGGGTGCTGCAGGACCGGACCATCACCCGCCTCGGCGGCGACCGCTCCTTCGTCGTGGATGTGCGGATCATTTGTGCAACCCACAAGGACCTGCGGGAGGAGATCCGGAAGGGCACCTTCCGCCAGGACCTCTACTACCGGCTTAATGTCTCCATGATCAAGCTGCCGCCGCTGAGGGAGCATCCGGAGGACATTCCCGAACTGCTGGAGGCCTTCATGTACAAGTTCGCCGCGCGCAAGGGCGTGTCGAACCTGCGCATCGATCCCAGGGTGATCGGCATCCTCCAGGGCTATGCCTGGCCCGGCAACATCCGGGAATTCCAGAATGTGGTCGAGCGGATGATCCATTCCGTCCAGGGAACGGAGCTCTCCTTGAACGACATTCCCGACGAAATCCTGCGGGTCCCGGATCCGCCACTTCCCATGGCGGCATCCCAATCTCCCGGTCACACCAGGTCCGCAGGTCCTGCCAGCCTCCGGGAACAACTGCTGGCGGAGGAGCGGGAAACGATCCAGGCCAGCCTGCGCACCTGGAAGGGGAATATGAGCAAAGCCGCCCAGGAGCTGGGGATGGCCAGGAACACTCTTTACCGGAAAGTTCAGAAACTGGGCATTTGAACCTTGAGTCCAGTCTCTGACATTGGGATGGGGCAGATCCGAGCGCCATCCACGCCAATTTCCAGAAGCGGCACAAGGCTGCCATTTTCCTCGAACTTTGTCGGGCGGCAGGTCATTGCCTGTGACCCAGCGATGCGTGGGTGTGCCCTTCACCTTGAAGGGCATTTTTGCGGTGTCCAAGGATTGCGGGTCTGAGCAGCTCAGAGGTCATCGTCCCAGGTCTAGATCGAAGGACGTAGGCAACAACGCAGCAAGCCTCCTGTGTGGGAATGGGCGCGGTGACCATCCGGGAAGTTCCAGGTGACATTGTCTAGACAGACGATACGCGACCTCCTGGATGGCAACACCGGGAGTGCCAGGCAGGGCTGGAATTACCTCTGCCACTCCAGATCCCATGCCGGAAACCTGCGTCCCTGAGGTGCGTTGACGCGGGTGGGTGGATGCCTACATATCTCGCACTGAGGCAACCATGACCATCGACCTTTTCCAACCGATCCGCCGTCTCTCCGCCTACAGGAGCCGCAGGGATGCGAGTGAAGCCGCTGTCCTGCGCCGCGCCTGGACCCCGCTGGTCCTCGCGATCACCCTCGGAATCTGCCTTGAAGCCCATGGGAAACCTCCATCTTCAGGGGGCGCATCCAAGCGCGGTGACGTTCCTCGCCTCGCCTTTGGTGACTTCTTTGACGTGTCTGCCCAGGAGCTCAAGCCCTCCGCGCGGTTGCTCGAGTTCGCTGGCCGGCGCGTGAAGCTGGCCGGTTTCATGGCGAAAATGGAGGTCGCACCCAAGGGCGCCTTCTACCTCACGCCACGGCCGGTATCCTGCGATGAGGAGGGTGGAGGCACCGCCGACCTGCCGCCTGAAGCGGTCTATGTCACAGTCCGCTCTTCCGTGGGCCAGGAGATTCCGTACACGCCCCGCGCACTCGAGGTGACCGGCCTGCTTGAGGTGGGCTATCACGTCGAGCCTGACGACCGGGTGACCCACATCCGGCTGCTGCTTGATCGCCCCCAAGACCTGCTCGGCTCTGCGCCGAAGCATCAGCACTCCCCCAACCCCCCGGAGGTACGTCCATGAACCTGAACCTTCCCCGCAGGCTATCCCGCCTGCTCGCCCTGGTCGCGGCACTCACAGCTGTGGCCGTGAGCGCCGCCCCGGCCAACGTCGCCCTCGTCCCATCGGAGGGCGCGCGCTTCCTCATCCACCAGCGCTTCGATGTCCGTGTCGAGGGCCAGGGCACCGGCCCGTATTCGGCCAAGCTCTGGATCGACGGACACCCGGCCACTTTCACCTCCGGAGCCCAGGGCACCTCTTCCACGGATGGCATCACCGCCGCTGGTTGGGGAGGCTTCAACCTTCGCGGATCCTCCCTTGCGCACAAGGGCTGGCACACCCTGAAAGCCGAGTTCACTGACGCGACCGGCACCGCAACCGTCAACTCCCGCATCCAGGTCATAGATCCCTTCGAGGCCAGGGGCGGAGACCGCCGCCTGACGAAGAACATCGTCATCATGCTCGGGGACGGCATGGGCATCGCCCACCGAACGGCCGCGCGTCTGGTGCGCCACGGCGTGACCGCGGGCAATCCCAATGGCCGGCTGGAGATGGATCAGTTCCCCGGCACGGGCCTGGTGAGCACCCACTCGCTCAACAGCATCATCACGGATTCGGCGCCGGGCATGGCGTGCTATACCACTGGCAATCACGCCAATAATGGCCAGGAAGGGGTCTACCCCGCCCATGTCACCAACCCCTTCTTCGCGCCCCGCGTGGAGTACCTGGCCGAGTACCTGCATCGAATCAAAGGGACTGTGCTTGGACTGGTGAGCACCGCCGACGTGGAGGATGCCACGCCTGCCGCCAACGCCGTTCACACGGCCAATCGCAACAATGGCACCGGCGTGGTCGATCAGTACCTGGACGAGAGCGATCCGAATGGCACCCGCGGCTTCGGCACGGGTCTGCGCGTCCTTCTCGGCGGCGGTCGGCGCTGGTTCATGCCCGCCTCCACCCTCTATTCCAGCCGCACCGCCGGTACCGGCTATGCGGGCCTACCTGCCGACCTGATCGCCGGTTGGAACCTCCCCACCACGCCCGCAGCGCAGGGCAGCGCCACCCGTGACCTGATCGCGGACTTCAAGGGCGCGGGCTTCAGCTATGCCGCCAACCAGACAGAACTGAGCGCGTTGACGAGTGGTCACGCCCCCGACAAGCTCCTCGGGCTCTTTGGCTACGGCAACATGAACGTGGCCCTGGACAAGGTCGCCAAGCGCCGGGGTGTACTGCCCGCGGGCGCCTCCACTTTTGCGGTGGATGACTACATGGCACCCGATCAGCCGATGCTGGATGAGATGTCCGAAGCGGCCTTCGAGGTGCTGTCCCGCAACCACGGCGGGTTCGTGCTGATGATCGAGGGTGCTCACATCGACAAGCAGTCCCACTTGATGGATGCGGATCGCGCCATCGGCGAGACCCTGGAGTTCGACCGGGCCGTGGGCGTCGCCCGCAAGTGGGCGGACAAGCTGGGTGATACCACCGTGCTGGTGCTCGCCGACCACGAGTGCTCGGGCTTCAGCCTGATCGGCGCCCTGTCGCTCAGTGGCGGTATCCCGGCCCTCAAGAGCCTCCCCAGCGACAGCGCCTCGCTTGATCCCTCCGTGATCCCGGCCCGCCAGAACGCCGTCGGGACCTATGACCTCGCCGGCTTCCCGAGCTACCAGATCCTTGCCGATGGCTACCCGGCGACCATGGACATCGACAACAAGGTACTGGTCGGCTTCGGCGCCAACAGCGACCGCTATGAGTCCTGGCTCTCCAAGCCCACTCCGGTGATCGACAGCCTTCTGCCCAGCGCGTTCAAGGGCACCGGCGGCCTCCTTGGCACGAAGGGGTATGCGACCATTCCCGAGTTGCGCTCGATCGACAAGGACGGCTTCTTCATCCGAGGCCAGCTCAACGGCGAGGGCCAGGCCGTGCACACCGCGGCCGACATCCCGGTCTCGGCCTACAGCAGCGGCACCAAGGCCTGGTTGCGCTTCGTCGGGGTCCAGAAGAATACCGACGTGTTTTTCAAGCTGGTGAAGGCTGCGCTCAGTGGCGACGAGCCTGCCGGGTCAGATCCTGAAGACGGCGAGTAGCTCCGCCACATTCGACTTGAAAGAAGAGGAGCGCGCGGCCTGCCGCGCGCTCTTCTCGTGTTCATGCATCCGAATCGTACCGACGAAGATGTTCACACAACCTTCACGTTCTGGAAGTGCAGTGGCGGGCGCAAAGACCGACCTTTGAAGCCTCATCCTGAGGAGGATCCATGTTGCTTCGGAACGTCGCATTTGGTTTGGTTCTGGGCCTGTCCGCGACAGGGGCCGTACCCCTCGTGGCCCAGGGGAAAGACACCGGGGATGCCTCTTCTGGGATCTCTGCCTCCGCGCTGACCGCCAGCATCCGACGCGCGCTGGCCATCCCGGCCAACAACCGCACCGGCACCATCGCGGACATCGAGCACATCGTGATCCTGACGCAGGAGAACCGATCCTTCGACCACTACTTCGGGGCCCTGAGAGGCGTGCGCGGGTTCGGCGATCCACGGGCGGTGACGCTGCCCTCGGGCAAGCCCGTGTGGCAGCAGCCCAGCGGTACCGGACATCTCATGCCCTATCGTCCCGACGTGGCCGACATGGGCATGACGTTCCTCCAGGATACGCCCCACGGCTGGAACGATTCCCATCTGGCATGGAATGCCGGCCACTACGATCAGTGGGTGCCCGCCAAGGGCCCCGTGGCGATGACCTACATGACCCGGAAGGACATCCCGTACCACTACGCCCTGGCCGATGCCTTCACCGTCTGCGACGCCTACTACTGCTCCCTGCTGGGCCCGACTGATCCCAACCGCTACCACATGTGGACGGGCTGGGTCGGCAACGACGGCAAGGCCGGTGGTCCCGTCATCACCAACGCCGAGGTGGGCTACGACTGGTCGACCTATCCCGAGCGCCTGCAGAAGGCGGGCATCACCTGGAAGGTCTACCAGGATGTGGGCACGGGGCTCGACGCTGCGGGCTACTGGGGGTGGACGGATGATCCCTACATCGGCAACTACGGCGACAACTCGCTGCTCTACTTCCATCAGTACCAGGACGCCCTGCCTGGTACGCCACTGGCCGACCGTGCGAAGACCGGAACCAACGTCACCGTGAGCGGTACGCTGCTCGATCAGTTCCGCACGGATGTGCGCAGCGGCAAGCTGCCGCAGGTGTCCTGGATCTCCGCGCCGGAAGCCTATTCCGAGCACCCCAACTGGCCCGTCAACTACGGTGCCTGGTACATCTCCCAGTTTCTCGATGCGCTGACGGAAAATCCGGAAGTGTGGAGCAAGACGGTGGTGTTCCTCAACTACGACGAGAACGGCGGCTTCTTCGACCATATGGTGCCGCCGACGCCGCCCCAGACCCGGGACCAGGGTCTCTCGACGGTGCCGACCACCCATGAAATCTTTCCGGGTGATGCGGCCGGCCACGTGAGTGCCCCCTATGGCCTGGGGGTGCGGGTCCCGATGATCGTGATTTCGCCCTGGAGCAAGGGTGGCTATGTGAATTCCCAGGTGTTCGACCACACTTCGCTCATCCGGTTCCTGGAAGCCCGCTTCGGCTCGGACGATCCAGACCTCATCGAGGGCAACATCACGCCCTGGCGGCGGGCTGTGGCCGGTGATCTCACCACGACCTTCAATTTCGAACGCCCCAACGCCACCGTGGTGCCCCTGCCGGCGACGGACGCCTACCGTCCCCAGGACCGGCTGCGCCACCCGGACTTCATGGCGGTGCCGCCCGCTGTTCAAGGCATGCCAGCCCAGGAACCGGGGGTTCGTCCAGCGCGTGCCTTGCCCTACACCCTGCATGCCACCGGCAGCATCCATCCCGTGGACAACACATTCCGGATCGGCTTTGAAAATGCCGGTGAGGCGACCGCTGTCTTCCAGGTGCGATCCGGCGATGGCAGCCTGCCCCGCAGCTACACCGTGGAGCCGGGCAAACAGCTGGCGGACAGCTGGAGCGTGACGGTGAATGGGGCCACCGGCTATGACCTCTCGGTGAACGGGCCGAATGGCTTCCTGCGCGCCTTCAAGGGCTCCGTCGCCGATCCCGACAGCACGAACCTCGATGTGAGGGCGACGTACGATGACGAAGGCGTCGGTGTCACGCTCGTCATCACGAACCACCACTCACATGTGGACAAGGTGCGCGTCCAGAACAACTACACCGGTGAGACCTTCAAGCGGACCCTGGGGCCGCGAGAAAGCGTGACGAAGCACTGGTCGTCCCCGCGCCACTCCGGGTGGTATGACCTGACGATCAAGGTCGCCGACGATCCCGGCTTCGAGTACCGGTTCGCCGGGCACGTGGAAAACGGCCGGGACAGCGTGAGTGATCCGGCCATCGGAGGCTTCAACCCGAAGGACTGAGCGAAAGTCGTGGAGAGGGCAGTGACCTGCGGAGAATCGCGGTCACTGCCCTCCTCCTGTACCGACGGGTGGTTGAGGCTAGTGCCCGCCTTCCCCCGCCAGCTTCCGGGCCAGCTCGCCCATCACGGCCTTGGCGTCGCCGAAGAGCATGAAAGTCTTGTCCAGAAAATAGAGCTCATTGTCGATGCCGGCGAAGCCTGGGGCCTTGGAGCGCTTGATGGCGTATACCGCCCTGGCCTTGTCCGCGTCGATGATGGGCATGCCGTAGATGGGGCTGCTCTTGTCCGAGCGCGCGGCCGGATTCACCACATCGTTGGCGCCGATGACCAGCACCACGTCCGCCTGGGGCATGTCGCCATTGATCTCGTCCATCTCCACCAGGTCGTCGTAGGGGATCTCAGCCTCCGCCAGCAGCACGTTCATGTGGCCAGGCATGCGACCCGCCACGGGATGGATGGCGAACTTCACGGTCACGCCCTTCTTCTTCAGCAGGTCGTAGACCTCCCGCACCTTGTGCTGGGCCTGGGCCACGGCCATGCCATAACCCGGGACGATGACCACCAGGCTCGCCTGCTCCATGACCATGGCCGCGCTTTCCACGGTGTCCGACTTGTAGGCCTTGGCCTCACCTTCCGCGCCGGCGGTGGTGGTCTGGCCGAAGGCGCCGAAGAGCACGTTGAAGAAGGAGCGGTTCATGGCCTTGCACATGATCACGGAGAGGATCAGGCCCGAGCTGCCGTCCAGGGCGCCGGCCGTGATGAGCAGCTTGTTGTTCAGCACGAAGCCCATGGCCACGGCGGAGAGGCCCGCGTAGGCGTTGAGGATGGAGATCACCGTGGGCATGTCCGCGCCGCCGATGGGGATGATCAGCAGCACGCCGAAGGCCAGGGACAGCAGGATGATGCCGCCGAAGGCCCAGGGCGCCCAGGGGGCCAGCGGGTGCAGCACCAAGGCCACGCCCAGGGCCAGGGCCAGGGCGAACAGCGCCAGGTTGCTGGCGTTCTGGCCGGGGTAGGTGACGGGCCGCTGGGGGATCCACTTCACTTCCTGCAGCTTGCCCGCCGCCAGGATGGAGCCGGTGAAGGTGAGGAAACCCAGGAGGATTTCCGCCACCAGGGCCACGACGATGAAGGGGGCCAGGGCCGCCTCGTTCTTCTGCCCGTAGTAGAGGAAGAACTTGGCCGTGCCCACCAGGCCCGCCGCCAGGCCGCCGAAGGCGTGGGACAGGGCGGTCCGCTGGGGCACCGCCGTGAGGGGCACCTGGGCCAGGGGGTAGCCCACGGCCGCGCCCAGGGCGAAGGCGCCCAGGATCCACCAGTAGTGGGTGCCGCCGGTGGCCAGGACGCCGGTGAGGGTGCCCGCCACCGCCAGGGTCATGGCGCCCACGCCGGAGAACACGCCCTTGCGGGCCGATTCCGGATCGCTCATCCACTTCAGCGAGAGGATGAAGAGGGCCGTGGAGACGAGGTAGAGAAGCTGGACGAGGGTCTCGGCAGTCACTTCGCCACCTTCTCTTGCTTCTTGAACATCTTCAGCATGCGGTCCGTGATGAGGAAGCCGCTGACGATGTTGGTGGTGGAGCAGAAGATGGCCACCAGGCCCAGGGCCGTGATGTAGCCCGGGTAGTCCTTGCCGGCGGAGACGATGATGGCGCCCACCACTGCGATGGCCGAGATGGCGTTGGTGAGGCTCATGAGGGGCGTGTGCAGCAGCCGCGATACGCGCTGGATGACCATGAGGCCGATGAAGGTGGCCAGCATGAACACGAACACGGCGCCCATGACGTCGAGCTCTCCGTGGCCGCCACCGGCGCTTGGGGCCGCATGTTCTGAAAGAGCGAGCAGCATCATCACGCCTTCCCTCCCTGTGTCTGATCCAGCGCCTTCAGCGTGGGCCCGTGGACCACCTTGCCTTCGTGGGTCACGGCGCAGCCCTTGAGGATGTCGTCGGTCCAGTCGAGGTTGAAGCGCTTGGCTTCCTTGTCCCAGAAGGCCGTCATGAAGTTCAGCAGGTTGCGTGCGAAGAGCATGCTGGCGTGGGTGGGCACCGTGGCCGGCAGGTTCAGGGGCGCGACGATCTTCACGCCGTTCACGACCACGGTCTGACCCAGTTGCGACAGCGTGCAGTTGCCTCCGCCGTCCGCGCCAAGGTCCACAATCACCGAGCCGGGCTTCATGCTCTTCACGATGGCCTCGTCAAGGAGCTTGGGCGCGAAGACGCCGCCGATGAGGGCCGTGGTGATGACCACGTCCACCGTGGCGCAATGCTCCGCCAGCATCTTCGCCTGCAGGGCCTTGTCCTCGGCGGAGAGCTCAGCGGCATAGCCACCGCCCGCGGAAGCCCCCTGCTTGAGGTCGATGCCCACGTACTTGCCGCCCACGGATTCGATCTGCTCCTTCACCTCGGGCCGCACGTCCGTGGCGGTGACACTGGCGCCCAGCCGTTTGGCGGTGGCGATGGCCTGCAGGCCCGCCACCCCCGCGCCGATGACGAAGACCTTGGCGGGCAGGGTGGTGCCCGCGGCGGTCATGAACATGGGGTAGTACTTCGGCAGCTCGATGGCGCCCAGCAGCACGCCCTTGTAGCCCACGAGGTTCGCCTGGCTGGACAGGGTGTCCATGGCCTGGGCCCGGGTCGTGCGGGGGATGCAGTCCGTGGAGAAGGCTGTGAGGTTCCGTGCGGCCATCCGCCTCACCGAATCCAGGTTGCGGGTGGGGAAGATGGACGCCAGGAGCCGGGCACCGGGCCTGAGGAGGTCCACCTCATGGGTCCCGTCGGGCCGGACCTGGGGCGCGTTCACCTTGAGCAGGAATTCCGCGGAGCCGAAGAGGGCGGGGGCATCCTCCACCACCGTCGCGCCGGCATCCCGATAGGACTGGTCGGTGAAGTTGGCGGCGGTTCCCGCCCCGGCCTCCACGGCTACCTCCATCCCAAGGGCGATCAGCTTCTTGCAGGACTCCGGGTCCAGGGCGACGCGGGTTTCATCCGCCCTGATCTCTCTGGGCACGGCAATCTTCATGGGGGCCTCGGTGCAGAATTCCGCTGGGTTGCGGAAACCTTACCATTGATTGGCATCCATGTCTTAATGCTGTTTTTTTACGATGTCGGGGTCTGCTGCTTTGCCGACATGAGCTCGGTCTTGCGGGCCGATCCCGCACTGGAGCCGAAGTAGTAGGACACCACGCCGATCCAGGCGGAGCCGAGGCTGCCCAGCATGATGTTGAGGATGTCCCGGGATCCGGTTGGGGGCTCACGCCTCATCAGGTAGGCCAGCAGCCCGAAGAACCCCAGGGTGATGAAGATGCCGAGGGCCTTGGGGGTCCAGTCCTGGGTCTTGATCTCCCGCTCCCGGGCGTTGGCGCGATCCCCGGCAGCGATGGCCTCGAGGGCCTCGAGGTTCTCGAACCCCAGCTTCTGCATCTGGACCGCGAAGTCCTGGTCGGCCTTTTTCAGGGCCAGCAGCTGATCGGGATTGGCGCCCTGGACGGCGGCGGCCAGGGCGGCATCGTCCTTGGGGGCATCGTCGCTGAGGCCCAGGGCCTTCGTCAGGGCCATGCCGGCCATGCCGCCCAGGGGCCCTCCCAGGGCCGTGCCGATGGTGGGGGCGATGCTCTTGACGAGTGCTTTCCAGTCAAATGCCATGGACGACCTCCGGGATGCGTGCGGCACGGTTGAGCCAGCCCTTCAAGAACACGGCCTGGCTGGGATCGCTGGCGACCAGCGACTGGTAGTGGTCCTTCTGGGCCTGGCAGATGGCCTGCATCAGGGCCTCCGGGGGCTGCGCATTCGCGGCGCCGAGCGTGGCAGGGCCAAGCTTCCCGTCTGCATCAATGGGGGGATTCACCAGGAGGTTGATGGCCTTCTGCAGCAGCCTGATGGAGGTGCCCGTGCCGCAGTTCACGCCGATGTCGAAGAGCTTGATGGCGATGGCGGGATCCCCGATGGCATCCCAGCGCCAGTACTCCGAGCGGTAGATGGTTCTCGCCTGATCCAGGGTCAGGTCCCTCACGCTGGCGGGAAATCCGAGCTCGGGATGGTCGGCGTTCCACTTGGCGAGGTTCTTCTGGATGATGCCGAAGTTGGTGGCGCCGCCCGGATCGGCCGGGTGGTTGACGTAGCCGCCCTCGTTGCCGAGCGTGAAGGCGAGGGCTTCTTCGAGGACGCTGCTCAAGGTCGTCTCCTGGAATCAGTGGGTGTCCATGCGGGATGTGAGCCGGAGATCTTCTCTGAGCTCTGGTACAGGACCCGGCCATCCGCGAGCTCGAAGCGGGCGACGCGATGCTCCGCCACCAGCTGGTCCAGGGCTGCCTGAACCGCCTCTGTGGTGACGGAATACCGCTCCGGCGGAAGCCACCAGGAGGCGATGCCCTCCAGGCTGTCGGCGGCGGCCGGATGATCCTGGAGGTAATGCAGGATGCCCTGGCATAGGCTGCTCGGATCGGATGTGGGGGATGCGTTCATTCGGCACCACGGGTGGCGATGGGGCTTCAAGGCAATCACCGGGCCAAGAGACTTCAACTGTTCCAAGTGCCTGTCAATGGTCGACATGTAAAAAAGCAGCATGGATGGCGCCAGTCGAGTCTTTGCCCCAGGCCCCGTTCAAGCCGCTGTCATCAAGCTTTTTGTTGACAGGTGTTTGAAGGCATCGGCTCCAGCTGGGTCCATTTGGACCCAGTGGGCTCGACCTTCCGTCCTCACCCTCCCCTGCTCCCGTCTCGTGCCGGATCAGCTGCAGGCATGATCCAAATTTAGTTCATGCGCTTCTTACATTCATTTGACAAAAACAGGCATTGTTGTCGTATTGCCAGACAATGTAATGGGTCTATATTGCCTTCTTGAACCTCGATTGAACGGTGCCGCCTCCGAAACTCACAGAGGAGTCCAGTTGATCGGCCATTCCCCAGCCCTGCGAGAGACCCTGCGACTCGTCGCCCGCATGGCGGCCTGCGATGCGCCGGTGCTCATCGAGGGCGAGACGGGCACGGGGAAGGAACTGGCTGCCCGGGCCATCCACTACCAGAGCGTGCGGAAGGATGGCCCCTTCATCCCCGTCAACTGCGGCGCGATCCCGGACACCCTCATCGAAAGTGAGCTGTTCGGACACCGCAAGGGGGCCTTCACCGATGCCAAGGACAACCAGCCGGGGCTGGTGACCTTGGCCGAAGGCGGCACCCTGTTCCTGGACGAGGTCGATGCCCTCTCCACCAAGGGCCAGGTGACCCTTCTGAGGTTCCTGCAGGATCAGGAATTCCGTCCCCTGGGGGCCCGCCAGGTCCTGCAGGGGAACGTACGCATCCTGGCGGCCAGCAATACCAGCCTGGCGCTGCTGGCCGAGCGGGGGGCCTTCCGTTCCGACCTGCTGTACCGTCTGAAGATCCTCTGCCTCGAATTGGCCCCGCTCCGGGAGCGGAGCGGTGACATCGAAGAGCTGGCCACCTGGTTCCTGGCGGCCTGCGACAAGCGCTTCGGCCTGGGGACCAGGGTCATCCATCCGGACTCCCTGGCCTGGATGGGCCACTACCACTGGCCCGGGAACATCCGTGAGCTGGAGAACCTCCTCTACCGGGAGTACCTGCTCTCGGAGGGAACGGTCATCCGCATCGACCCCCCCAAGGCCATGCACCCGATGCCCCAGGGGACTCCGGAACCCCAGGGGGGTGAGCTGACCTTCCACCGGGCCAAGGCGAGGGCGGTGGAGGCCTTCGAGCGGGCCTACCTGGTGGGCCTGCTGGGGCTGGCCGGGGGCAATGTCAGCCTCGCGGCGAAGCTGGCGGGCAAGGAGCGGCGCAGCCTGGGCAAGCTGCTCAAGAAGTACGGCCTGGGCAACTCCCCCAGGCAGGGGCGCTTCTCGCAGGAGGACCGGATCCCCATTTGACTTGGGTCCTTTTCGACCCGGAGTGGGTGGAATCCGGGAAGTCCCCGTCGTGCCATGCATTTGAGACCCCTCCCCGGGGGCGGTCTGGGATGATTTGTGTCGATATGAAATCAATGCCGACTTTTTCAAGCCAAGTCTTTTCTGATTGCTAGATATTTTTCGAGCAACTTGGCGTGCAGGTTGCCACGGATCGGGACGAACCCAACCACCCGAAGGAGGTCCCCCGTGGCCAACGCCGCCCACCCTCACCGCATCGGTCTCATCACCGAGCACGCCTCCAAGCATGGTGGGCGCCTCGGGCGCCACCTGCACTTCGACGAGCGCAGCTGGAACTTCCCGGTCCTGCTCAAGAAGGGGGCGGTCATCGAGACCCGGACCTGGAACCGGACCCTGAAGGCCTTCAACCAGGGGGAGCTGGGCTCCTGCACGGGGAATGGCGCCGTCGGCGTGGTCTGCACCGAACCCTACCGCCAGCAGGGCGTCCGCTACTCCGAGGCCCTGGCCCGCAAGGTCTACACCCAGGCTTCCCATCACGACACCATCGTGGGGGCCTGGCCGCCCCAGGACACGGGATCGACGGTACTGGCGGCCATGAAGGCCCTCACCGCCCTCGGCCTCACCAAGGGCTACCGGTGGTGCTTCAGCCTCGATGACGTCCTCAAGACGCTTTCGACCCTCGGCCCCGTGGAGGTGGGCCTGAACTGGTACGAAGGGTTCGACAAGCCCGACGCCAAGGGGCTCGTCAAGGTCGGTGGCGCCGTGCGGGGCGGCCATGCCTTCGAGCTGCTGGGCGTGGACGCCGAGCGGAAGCTGGTCTGGGCCATCAACTCCTGGGGCCCGGACTGGGGCCTGCAGGGTCGCTTCGCCTTCTCCTGGAAGGACCTGGACCGCCTGCTCCACGAGGATGGCGAGGCCTCCACGGTGACGCTCTGAATCCGGCCATGACCCCTTGAGCAAGGCCTTCTCCCCCCTCTCCCTGGGCGTCGGCTTCACGGCGCTGCTGGCCCTGGTGCCCGGTCTGGGCCTGGGCTCCAAGGCGCCCAAGCGGGAAGCGAGCCCCACCGCCAAGGTCGAGGCCGCGAAGAAGGACCGGAAGGTCGAGGCCGTCGGCGCCCTGCTGGATCAATGCCTGAAGGACCGACCCCAGGCCGCGGCCTCCACCGTGGGGGTGACCATCCTCACCCTGCCGGACCCCCAGCGGACGAACATGTCGCTCTGGTTCGACCTGCGGCTGAACGCGGTCCAGCGGGCCTTCAAGGCCGACGACTTCCTCCCCCGGGCTTTCTATCTGCCCTGGGAATCCAAGGGCCGGGAGGAGGGCGGGGCCGGCATCTCCTCCGAGTTCGCCGAGAGCGGTCCCGGGCTCATCTGGTTCGCCCGGGGCGGCGCGACCCCCGCCTACCACGCGCTGTTCATCGTGGGGGAGAGCCAGTCCCTCGGCCTCAACCGGGAGGCCTTTCGGCAGGCCCTCCAGCTGGCGTCCCTGGTGCCGGCCCCGAAGGGGGAACGCCGCCTCTCGATCCTGGGCCCCCAGTTCTCGGGCAGCCTCTCTTCCCTGGGTGCGGCCCTGGAGGCCCACTTCAAGGACCCCGCGGCGCCGGACATCAGGATCCAGGGGACCACCACCCTCGATCCCAACGGGGTCAAGATCCTCCGCACGGCCATCGGGTCCGTCGAGCCCCGGCGGTTGCAGCTGTCCCCCTGGATCTGCAACCTCTCGGGCCCTTCGAAGGATCGCCTGCTGGACTGGTACGTCGCTGAAGCCGGGTGGCCCCAGGATGCCTCCAGGATCGCCCTGTTCACTGAATCGAACACGATCTATGCCCGCGACGGGGTCGGGGCGCGGATGACCCAGATCCTGTTCCCCATGGGGCTCTCGCGCCTGCGTTCGGAGCGGCAGGCCATGGAGCACAACCTGGCGAAGGGGGGGGACTCCCAGGAGCTGGTGCTCCCCTCCACCCTGCTGGGTCCGGCCGAGGACGACTCGCTGCGGGTGCTGGACACCGTGCCCCAGTACTCGCCCGACACCGTGCGCAACACCGAGCTCACCCTGGCGGGCACCATCCTGAGCCTGGCGCGGCGCGGGTACACGCATGTGGGGATTTCCGCCAGCGACCCCCAGGACCTGCTCTTCCTGGCCGAGCGGATCCGGGCCTACCACCCCAGCTGCACGCTCTTCACCACCAGTGGCAACCACGCCCTCTTCGCCCATCCGAACCACAGCCAGGCCATGGATGGCATGGTGCTCTTCGGCGGCTACGCCGTGACGGATGCGGTGCGGGTGCTCTCGCTGAAGAAGGGGGACCTGGAATCGCCCGTGCGCTTCACCTCCGAAGGCGAGTACGCCACCTACTACGCCACCATGCTCCTGCTGGATCCCACCCGGGCGGACGATCCCGAGCGCCGCTACTGGGGCAAGCAGGGGCTGGTCTCCATCGTGAAGGGGGGCAGCATCTGGCCCCTGCGCCACGGCGGGCTGGAGGTCACCCGGGATGGGGCCGAGGTCTGGGATCAGGATGTGGAGGCGCGCTACCGGGAAGTGGCCACCCAGAGCAAGGACCTCGTCCAATACGTCCACTCCAGGCTGCGCCAGCTCGCGCTGCTGGTGTTCAGCCTGGGGCTCGCCTCCGTGCTGGTGTTCCTGCGGCCGCTGCACCAGGTGGCGGCCATCCCCGTGGGGGAGCCGGGCCTCCGGGCGTACCGCTACCTCGGCTCCGGCGCGGTGCTGGCGCTGGCGGTCCTGACTTTCCTCGCCATGGGCTACCTGCTGCCGCTGGCGGTCCTGAGGGGGAATCCCGGCCACGACCCCTACCTGTGGATGAGCGTCCTGATCTGGGTAGTCGTGCTCCTGGCGACCGGCTGGTCCCTCCGGGGCCTGGTCGGCGGCTGGCTGGCCATCCTCCTGCTCCTGATCGCCCTGCTGCCGGCGGTGGCCATCCTGATCTGGGGCCCGACCCATCTCCTGGTCTTCATACCCGCCTACCTGCGCTTCTCGTCCCCGGGCCGGGGGGTGTCGCTCATCCCCTCGATGCTGCTCCTGGCCGGGGGCGTGGCCCTGCTGCTCCGCACCTGGTTCGACGTCCGCCGCCAGAACCAGGATGCCTTCTGGCCCGAGCCCATCGGGATCACCGAGCGGAAGGTCCTGGTCATGCGCCATCTCCGGGGCCTCCACTTCCAGCCCTGGACCCTGGGGATCGCGATGGCGCTCGTGGGCTTCCAGCTCATCATGCCCGGCGGTCTCATCCGGCCCCTGATGGAGGTGCAGGGCATCACCCTGGTGGTGGTCGCCGCCGCGGCGGCCCTCTTCACCGCGTCCGCCTTCCTCTTCTGGCAGTTCCACCAGGGCTGGAAGGAGCTCCGGGGGGTGCTGGAAGTGCTGAACATGAGCTCGTACCGGGCCGCCTTCGCCGAAGTCGGAGCCCTCATCGAATGGAAGGCCATGACGGCCCTCGGCCGGGGCATGTCCACGCGCCGCTCCAGCCTCCGGGGGCGGGAGATCCTGCAGGCCCAGCAGGCGTGGGTCTCCCGGATCCTTCCGACCTTCGCCGGCTGCCTTGGGGCTTTGACGGACCTGGAGAAGAAGATCTCGCGCAGCCGCCGCAACCTGGGCGAGTACGAGAACTGGCGCAACCGCCTGGCCATCGCCCACCAGATGACCGCCTGCGGCGACGGCCTGGCCGCGGCCTGCGCCAAGGATCCCGCCGCCGCCGCCGCGCATCAGGCCGAGGTCGACGTGTTCTGCGCCCTCCGTGCCGTCCATTTCATCCGGCAGGCCTTCCTCGTGCTCCGGGCCCAGCTCATCGGTTCGCTCGGCACCATGATCCTGCTGATCCTCGGCGTGGGGGCCTTCGACTTCCAGCCCAAGAGCGACGTGCTGATCCTCCTCAGCGCGGCCCTGCTGGGGATGGCCCTGTGGGTCACCCTGGCGATCCTCGCCATGGAGCGCGATCCGCTGCTGTGCCTCATGGAGGGCACCCAGCCGGGCGAGGTGCAGTTCAGCCTGGGTCTGGTGGAGAACGGCTTCCGCTTCGTGGTGGTGCCCCTGCTCCTGCTCCTGGCGACCCTGAACCCCTCCTTCGGCGGGGTGGTGATGCAGGTCTTCAACCCGCTCATGCACCTGCTCAAATAGGCGCGTTCAGTTCGCGGGCGGCGCCGGCGGCGGGGCCGTCTTCCCGCCGCCGGTCACGGTGGGAAGCTTGGCCGCGCTCCACTCCTGGAAGGAACCATCGAACAGGGCGGCCTCATAGCCCAGGTAGCGGCAGAGGAAGTAGCCGTGGGCGGCCTGCAGGCCCACCTCGCAGTAGGTCAGAACCTTCCGGCCCGGCAGCAGTCCGCGGGCGGCCAGGAGGGCCTCCAGCTTGGCCACGGGCTGGAACACCGGGTGCTCCTCGTCCACCAGGGTCTCCTGCCAGTACACGTGGTTCGCGCCGCTGAGGTGGCCGGCCTTGTAGCGCCGCTCGGGACGGGAGTCCAGCACCTGGCCCGTGGCCTGGGCCGCGGGCGCCTCGACGACCGACTTCACCTCCTCCAGCGAGGCCCGCACCTCAGGCCTCACCTTCGGGACGAAGGCCGCCGCAGCAAAGGCGGGCAGGGCCCCGGTGACGGGCCGGTCCTCCACGAGCCACTGCTCGATGCCCCCATCCAGCAGCGCCGCGCGGTCGCCGCGGCCCAGGTAGTCCAGCGTGAAGAAGGCCCGCGCGGCATTGGGCATCCAGGCCGTGGCGTAGATGACGATGCGGCTCTTCTCGGAGATCCCCAGCTCCGAGAAGGTCTTCACCAGCGTCTCCACCGGGGGCAGCTCCGAGCCCAGCGGCCCGGCATTGTCGATGAACTTCGCCGTGGCGAGGTAGCGGGCCCCCGGGATGTGCCCCCGCTTGTAGTCCGCGAAGGTGTCGGCCACGTGCAGCAGGGCCAGGTCGGGGTCCTTGAGGTGGTCGGCCAGCCAGGCGGTGCTCACGAGCAGCTCGGGATGGAGCTTCCGCGCCGGGGCCTGGGCCAGGAGCGCGCAGGCGAGGAAGGGGACGAGGAGGTGGGGACGCATCGACATGGTGGCCTCCGGCGGGTGCTGTCCACCATACGCTCCTGCCGTGCCGGACGCGCAGGATCCGGGGCGAAGGGCGGGAGCGATGGGGCCGGTTCGCCGTTTGTGGTCCAATCTGGGGGAGACCTTCCTCCGGGAGTGCCCATGATCCGCTGGCCTGCTCTGGCTGCTTGCGTTGTCCTCTCGGCGGCGCCGCCCGCCGCAGTCCCGCCGGAAGCCGTGGTCCAGAAGCAGGTCGAGGCCTACAACGCCCACGACCTGAACGCCTTCGCGGCCTGCTACGCGCCGGACATCGAGTTCCGCACCATGGCCGGCGCCGTGAACCCCGAGAAGGGCCTGGCCGCCCTGAAGAAGGGCTACGGCGAGCTGTTCAAGGCCTACCCCACCCTGCGGGTGAAGATCCTCAAGCGCATCACCCAGGGCGCCTTCGTCATCGACCAGGAACAAGCCGAAGGCATGGGCCCGAAGCCCATCACCGTCACCGCGATCTACGAGGTTTCGGAGGGGAAGATCGTTCGGGTTTGGTTTATCGAGGGGTAGAGGAGCCTGGCTACAGCCCCCGCGCCCACTCCGGCCGTAACCTCACCTGACCCGCCAGGGCAGCGTCGATGGCGGCGAGGATGGCGTCGCGATCCCGGGGTAGGCGACCGCCGATGGGCAGGTAGTTGGAGGCGTGGTTGGAACGGAAGATGGTGGCGCTGGGCCGGGCCTCCTCCACGAACCAGCGCAGCTCCTGCAGCAGGCCGTGGACATCCGGCAGCTCGAAGCGGCCGCCGTCCTCCAGCTTTGCCATGGGCGTGCCGGGGATGACCGTGAGGGTCAGGGTGGAGAGGAAGCGGGGGTCCATGGCCGTGGCGAGGCGGCCCGAGGCCCGGGCGTGGGCCTCGCTGCGCTCGCGGCCCCCGGCGCCCAGCAGGAAGATCAGCGACTGCTCCATGCCCGCCTCACGGGCCCGGCGGGCGGCCTCCACGTGGGCGGCAGCATCGGCCCCCTTGGCGATGCGCCGCAGGGTGGCGTCGTCGCCGGACTCAGGCCCGATGTAGAGCAGAGAGAGGCCCAGCTCCCGCAGGCGCCGCAGCTCCTCCGGTGTCTTCTCCAGCAGGTTGCGGGCCGTGGCGTAGGTGCTGACGCGGCGCAGGCGGGGGAAGGCGGCGGCCAGGGCGCGCAGGATGGGCTCCCAGTGCTCTGTGGCCATGCCCAACGGATCGCCATCCGCCACGAAGACATGGCGCACGTCATCAGCGAAGCGGTCGCCCGCCTCGGCGATATCGGCGCGCACATCGTCCAGCGGCCGCACCGTGTAGCACTTGCCCCGATACATGGCGCAGTAGGTGCAGGCGTTCCAGGAGCAGCCCAGGGTGGCCTGGAGGATGAAGGAATCGGCCTCGCTGGGCGGGCGGAAGAGGGGTTCGTCGTAGCGCACGGGATCATTCTCCCGCATCGGGACCGCCCCGGGCGCTCAGGACACCAGGAAGAAGAGGGCGGGCACGGTGACGAGGCTGAGCAGCGTCGAAAGGAAGACGCTCTGGGCCGCCAGCGTGGCATCGCCGCCGAAGCGCTCGGCCATCACGCTGCAGACGATGGCCACGGGCATGGCCGAGACCAGCACCACGACCATGCGGGTGATGAGGGGCAGGTGGAACCCGGCCCGGGCGAGGAGCAGGCCCAGGCCGATGGTGGCGAGGGGGGCGACCACCAGGCGGGCCGCGGCCACACCCCAGAGCGAGGGCGGCAACCGGCGGATCGCCACGGGCAGGGCGCCCAGCTGGGCGCCGATGGCGAGGAGCGACAGGGGGATGGTGAGGCTGCCCAGCATCGCCAGGGCATCGAAGGCCGCGGCCCCGGCCATGCCGCCCAGGGTGGCCGGGGCGGGGTGCAGGTCGCCCAGGGTGCGCAGCCCCGGGAAGGCGAGGGCCAGTACCACGCCCCCGGCCGTGGCCCACAGGCCGATGTTCGAGCGGAGGTTCCGGAGGGCCTGGCCGATCTCGCCGTGGAGGATCCACACGCCGATGGACCAGAGCGCCAGCTGGGCGCCCACGTTGCAGAGGAGGACGACCCGCACCCCCGCGCTGCCGTACAGGGCCTCGGCGATGGGCAGGGGCAGGAAGACCCAGTTGGGGCTGGTGATGAGGAACAGCACGGTGTTGCGCTGGGCCTTCCCGCCGAACAGGGGCGCGATGCCCAGCCCCACCAGGTACGCGACGAGCACCAGGGGCAGGGGCAGCAGGGGGAGCAGCCAGTCCTGGCGCAGCACCGCGGCATCGACGGTCCTCAGCATCTGGGTGAAGACCAGGGCGGGAAACGCGGCGTCGACGACGATGCGGCTGAGGATGGCGCTGGCCTCCTCCTTCAGCAGGCCGCGGCGCCGGGCGGCCCACCCCGCCAGGATGAGGAGGAACATGCCGGCGATCTTGATGAGTACGACGCGGGATTCGGCCATGGATCGAACTGTAGAGGCACCTGGGCAGAGCGCCAAGCCCAGCCCCGGGCCAGCGGGTTCCGGCGCGTGTTTGCGGGGGCCCACCCAGGGCTGATATTGAGCGCAAATCTCATACAGTTAGACCTTTCGGATAGGGTCCCTCAAAGGATTTTATGGCGCGCAAAGGCCCGTGCCGCGCTAATCTCGATCACCTTCCAAGCTCGGAGAAAGTCATGGGAACCAGGCAGCTCGTACTGTGGACCGCGCTCGCCGCAAGCCTCGCCGCGCAGGAGGGGGCGCCGGGGTACAAGTGGGTGGGCCTGCAGGCGGGCAGCCTGTCCCCGGACACCCAGACGAACCTGAAGGCCTCGCCCTTCTTCGGCCTCCAGGGGGGCCTGCTCTTCGACGAGAAGCGCTACGGCCTCAGCTTCCAGGCCCTGGTGGCCAGTCCCAAGAGCGACCTGGCCCCGGGCAAGAGCCTCAGCCAGTCCGAGTTCTCCGCCACCCTGCTGACCGGTCTCTCCGGCGACGCGGCGAGCCGGTTCTGGCCCTACATCGGCCTAGGCCTGGGCGCCGTCTCCATCCCGCAGATCGACGCCGTGACCGGATTGCAGAAGACCCTCAAGGCCGGCACGGCGCACCTGTCGCTGGGCTTCCACCACCGACCGGGCCTGGGCCTCGTCTGGGGGCTGGAAGGCCGCTACCTCTTCACCTTCGCCAACGCCGACCTGAAGGAGTTCCAGGGGGCCGCGGTGGTCGGCTACGCCTGGGGCGGCCGCGCGGCCGCCCCCCGGTCTGAGCCCGAGCGGGCGCCGACCAAGGTCGAGCCCCCACCGGTGGTGGCGCCGCCCCCGCCACCGGCCCCCCTGCCGGTGGTCAGCACGGTTCCGGCGCCGCGTCCGCTCGCCAGTCCTGCGCCGCCACCCCAGGCCCCGCAGCCCGTGGCCAAGCCCGTCCCCCAGGCGCCCGTGGCCCGTCCCCTGGCGAGCCCCCCGCCCCCGGCGGCCCCCGTGACCGCGCCGCCTCCCCCGGTCACCGTGGTGGTGGCGCCCCCGCCCGCTCCCCGGCCGGCCCCCCTGCCGCCGCCCGCCCCCGCCAAAGCCACCGCCCCAGGGTCCGAGGTGACCCGGCGTCTGGATGCCCTCCGCCTGGGCGACATGCCCAAGGCCCTGGAGCTCGGGAAGAAGCACATCGACGCGCTGTCCGGCCAGCGCTGGACCCTCCGTCTGGAGATCGCCAACCTGCCCGCGACCCTGAAGAACGCCGTGGTGGCCTTCCCGGGACAGGAACCCGACCTGTTCATCGCCCCCATCAAGCTCAAGGGCGGCAAGACCGCCTACCAGCTCTTCCTCGGGGACTACGCCTCCAAGGCGGATGCAGAGCGCGCCGCCAAGGCCGTGCCCGCCTTCTTCCTCGAGGGCGGCCAGCGGCCGAGGCCGTACCAGATCAACGCCATCCCCGCCCAGTGAGGCTGACCCCGAAGCTTCAGATGCTGTAGTCCTCGGCGAAGATCTGGATCCGGCTCGGCCGGACGAAGATCCGCGTGCCCTCGATGATCTGGAGCTGCTGGAGACGCTCCCGCGTGAGGTGGACCTCCAGCTCCTGGTCCGAGGGGAGCCGCAGGCGCAGGTGGACCAGGGGCCCCATGGACACCATGCGGGCCACCCGGGCGGGCTCGCCGTCCCGAGGATCGAGGCTGATCTCCATCTCGTGGGGGCGGGCGAAGGCGGTGCCCTCGTCCACCTGGTGGAGCCGGTTCATCTGCCCCACGAACTGGGCCACGAAGGCGGTGGCGGGGTGGTCGTAGATATCCCTGGGATGGCCCACCTGCTCGATGTGCGCGCGGTTCATGACGGCCACGGTGTCGGCCACCTCCATGGCCTCCTCCTGGTCGTGGGTGACCAGCACGGTGGTGACCTTGGAGACATCGTGCAGGCGGCGCAGCCACTGGCGCAGCTCCGCGCGCACCTGGGCGTCCAGGGCGCCGAAGGGCTCGTCCAGCAGCAGCACGCTGGGTTCCACCGCCAGGGCCCGGGCCAGGGCCACGCGCTGCCGCTGGCCTCCGCTCAGCTCCGAAGGCAGGCGGTTTCCGTAGCTGTCCAGCTGGATGAGCCCGAGCAGCTCGTCCACGCGGACGCGGATGGCCTCGCGGGAGGGCCGCTGGGCGCGGGGCTTGACCTCCAGGCCGAAGGCCACGTTCTGCCGGACGCTCATGTGGGGAAAGAGCGCGTAGTGCTGGAACACGAAGCCCACGTGGCGATCCTTGGGGGCGCGGATGGTGGTGGCTTCGCCCCGCACCAGCACCTCGCCTTCATCCGGCGTCTCGAGCCCCGCGATGATGCGCAGCAGGGTGGTCTTGCCCGAGCCGCTGGGCCCCAGCAGGGCCACGAGGCTGCCCTCGGGGATGTCGAGGCTCACGCGGTCCAGGATGGTCTTGCCGCCCAGGCGCTTGGTGAGGTTCCTGACTTCGATGCTCATGCCGACTCCCGGTCCCGGCGGGCCCGCCAGGCGACGAAGGATTTCAGGGCCAGGCTCACCAGGGCCATGAGGCTCAGCAGCGAGGCGCAGGCGAAGGCCGCCCCGAACTGGTACTCGTTGTAGACGGCCTCGATGTGCAGGGGCAGCGTCATGGTCTCGCCGCGGATGTGGCCGCTGACCACGCTCACGGCCCCGAACTCGCCCATGGCGCGGCTGGCGCAGAGGATCACACCGTAGAGCAGGCCCCACTTCAGCGCGGGCAGGGTGACCCGCCAGAAGGTCTGCCAGGGCGAGGCGCCCAGCAGCCGGGCGGCCTCCTCCGCTTCGGGGCCCAGGGCCTGCACCAGCGGCAGCAGCTCCCGGGCCACGAAGGGGAAGGTCACGAAGGCCGTGGCCAGCACGATGCCCGGCTTGGCGAAGATGACCTGGATGCCGTGGCGGTCGAACCAGGGGCCCAGCCAGCCGTCCTGCCCGCAGAGCAGCACGAACATCAGGCCCGCCACCACCGGCGAGATGGCGAAGGGCAGGTCCAGGATGGCCACCCAGAGGCCATGGCCGGGGATCCGGTGGCGGCCCAAGAGCCAGGCCGCCGCCAGCCCGAACACGCCGCTGATGAGCACCGCCGATAGCGTGCTCAGGAGGCTCAGGCGAATGGCGGCCGCCGCGTTCTCGTCGTGGAGGCTGGCGAGGAACACCCTCCAACCTTCCGACAGGGCCGCGTGGAAGATGTTGGCCAGGGGCAGCAGCAGGAACACCGCCATGAAAGCCACGGCGATGGCGATGAGGCTCCGTCTTAGCCAGGCTGGCTCGCCGACTCCGTCGGCGAGAAGGTGAAGGTCAGACATGGCCGGGCCCCCCGAAGCGGCGATGCAGCAGGTGGATGCCTACCAGCACCAGGAGGGAGATGCTGAGCATGATCACGGCCAGCGCCACGGCCCCGTCGTAGTCGTACTGTTCCAGCTTCACCACGATGAGCAGGGGCGCGATCTCGGTCTTGAAGGGCAGGTTGCCCGAGACGAAGACCACGCTGCCGTACTCGCCCACGGCCCGCGCGAAGGAGAGGGCGAAGCCGCTGAGGAGCGCCGGCATGAGCTGGGGCAGCACCACCTTGCGCAGGGTGGCCCAGCGGCTGGCGCCGAGGCAGGCGGCGGCCTCCTCCATCTCGCGGGGCAGCTCCTCCAGCACGGGCTGGAGGCTGCGCACCACGAAGGGCAGGCTCACGAAGCTGAGGGCCAGCACCACGCCCAGGCGGTTGTAGATCACGGGAAACGGGATCAGGTGCCCGATCCAGCCCTTGGGGCCGTAGAGCGAGGACAGGGTGAGGCCCGCCACGGCCGTGGGCAGGGCGAAGGGCAGGTCCACCAGGGCATCTGCCAGACGCCGCCCCGGAAAGGGGTAGCGCACCAGCACCCAGGCGATGAGGGTGCCCCACACCAGGTTGAAGAGGGCCGCCGCGAAGGCGGCCCCCAGGCTGAAGAGGCAGGCCGCCACCACCCGCGGCTGGCCGAGCACCGCCCCGAACGTGCCCGCCTTGGCGTGGACCGCCTTGAGGGCAAGCGCCGCCAGGGGCAGCAGGATCATGAGGCTCGTGCCCAGCAGGGTGATGCCCGCGCTGAGGGTGAAGCCGGGGCGGCGGGTGAAGGTCACGCAGGCCTACCGGGTGGCCACGATCTGGTCGAAGCTGCCGCCGTCCTTGAAGTGGGCGTCGTGGGCGCGGTCCCAGCCGCCGAAAGTGTCGGCGATGGTGAAGAGCTTCAGCTGCGGAAACCTCGCCCCGGCGGCCTTGAGGGCCTTGGGGTCCGAGGGGCGGTAGCCGTTCTGGGCGATGAGCTTCTGGGCCTCGGGCGTGTAGAGGAACTCCAGGTAGGCCTTGGCCACGGCGGCCGTGCCCTTCTTCTGCACCACCTTGTCCACCCAGGCCACGGAGGGCTCGGCGAGGATGCTGGAGGAGGGCAGCACGATCTGGAACTTGCCCTTGCCCGTGCCCTCGGTCACCAGCAGGGCCTCGTTCTCCCAGGCCAGCAGCACGTCGCCGAGACCGCGCTCCACGAAGGTGGTGGTGGCGCCACGGGCGCCGCTGTCCAGCACCGGAACGCGCTTGAAGAGCTCTGCCACGTAGGCCCGGGCCTTGGCCTCGGAGCCATCCTTCTGCTTGAGGGCCTGGCCCCAGGCCGCCAGGTAGTTCCAGCGGGCGCCGCCGCTGGTCTTGGGGTTCGGCGTGATGATCTGGACGCCAGGCTTGAGCAGGTCGTTCCAGTCGCGGATGCCCTTGGGATTGCCGGCCCGCACCAGGAACACCACGGTGGAGAGGTAGGGCGAGCTGTTGCCGGGCAGGCGCTTCTGCCAATCCGCGGGCAGCAGCTGGCGCTGGGTGGCCAGGGCGTCGATGTCGTGGGCCAGGGCGAGGGTGACGACATCGGCCGGAAGGCCGTCGATGACGGAGCGGGCCTGCTTGCCCGAGCCACCGTGGGACTGGGCGATGGTGACGGTCTGGCCGGTCTTCGCCTTCCAGTGGGCGGCGAAGGCGGGGTTGATGGCCTGGTAGAGCTCGCGGGTGGGGTCGTAGGAGACGTTGAGGAGCTTGACTTCCTGCGCCTGGAGGGCGAGGCCCAGGGTGGCGAGGAGCAGAAGGGCGCGGAGGCGTGAGGTCATGAGGGATTCCCTGGAAGGCGGTGGGGCGATGGATGGGGTGCGGGGACGGGCGCCGGGCAGGGACGACAACAGCGGGTCATGGGCGACTCCAGGAAGATGAGATGGAAAGAGGGTTCAGTAGGATTCCTGGGCCAGCACCAGGCCCGCGGCGAGGGTCGCATGGGTGGCCTCGTCGATGAGGATGAAGGTCCCCCCGCTGCGCACCCAGGCGTGGGGATCCGCGGCGATGGGCTGCTGGAGCCGGAGGCTCACGGTGGCGATGTCGTTCATGCGCAGCTCGTCCGCGGGGATGGATTCCAGGGCCTGGAGGTCCATGCGGCCGAGGATGGCCGTGACCTTGGCCCGCACCTCGCGGGTGCCATGGCGCAGGATGAGCCGGCTCATGGGATCCAGGGGCCGCTCGCTGAACCAGCAGAGGGTGGCGTTCAGGTCGCGGCTCCGGGCCGGGGCGCCGACGCTGCCGGCGATGAGGTCGCCCCGGCTGATGTCCACGTCATCCTCCAGGTGGAGGGTCACGCTCTGCCCCACGATGCCCCGGGCCAGATCCCGCCCGAAGAACTCCACCCGCCGCACCGTGGTGCGGATGCCCGAGGGCAGGATGGTCACCACGTCGCCGCGGGCCACGGAGCCGCTTTCGATGCGCCCCTGGTAGCCGCGGTAGTCGAGGAGGGATTCCGTGCGCGGGCGGCACACCAGCTGGACGGGGAAGCGGAAGGGCGCCTCCAGGTCCTCGGCGCCCAGCTCCACGCCATCGAGGAAGGCCATCAGGGTGGGCCCCTCGTACCAGTCCAGGCGGTCGCCCCGCTCCACCACCATGTCGCCCTTGAGGGCCGACAGGGGGATGTACTGGATGTCGGCGATCCCCAGCTTGCGGGCGAGGGGTTCCACCTCGCTGCGGATGCGCTGGAAGATGCTCTCGTCGTAACCCACCAGGTCCATCTTGTTGATGGCCACCACCACGTGGCGCAGGCCCATGACCTGGGCCAGCGTCATGTGGCGCCGGGTCTGGGGCAGTACTCCTTTTCGAGCATCGATGAGGACGATGGCCAGGTCCGCCGTGGAGGCGCCGGTCACCATGTTGCGGGTGTACTGCTCGTGGCCCGGGGCGTCCGCCAGGATGTACTTGCGGGTGCCGGTGCTGAAGTAGCGGTAGGCCACGTCGATGGTGATGCCCTGCTCCCGCTCGGCGGAGAGGCCGTCGGTCAGCAGCGAGAGGTCCACCTCGTCCAGGCCGCGCTTGCGGCTCGACACTGCCAGGGCATCCAGGGCGTCCGCCAGGATGGCCTTGCTGTCGAAGAGCAGGCGTCCGATGAGGGTGCTCTTGCCATCATCCACGCTGCCGCAGGTGATGAAGCGGAGGAGGCCGTTGTCCACCAAAGTGTCGTGGCTCATCAGAAGTAGCCCTCCTTCTTGCGCTGCTCCATGGAGGCCTCGCTGGTCTGGTCGTCGAGGCGCGTGGCGCCCCGCTCCGTGAGCTCCGTGGTGGCGGTCTCCTTGACGATGGCCGCCAAGGTGCGGGCCTCGCTGAGTACGGGGGCGGTGCAGCTGATGTCGCCCACGGTGCGGAAGCGGACGGTCCTGCGGACGGCGATCGCGCCCACCGGCACGGGCGTCAGGTCCGTCACGGGCAGCAGGGCCCCGCCCGGCAGCAGCACCACCTCGCGCTCGTGGGCGAAGTAGATGGAGGGCAGCTCCAGGTCCTCCTCTTCGATGTACTGCCACACGTCCAGCTCGGTCCAGTTGGAGATGGGGAAGGCGCGGATGTGCTCGCCGGGGTGGATGCGGGCGTTGTAGAGGTTCCACAGCTCGGGCCGCTGGTTCTTGGGGTCCCACTGGCCGAACTCGTCGCGGAAGCTGAAGATGCGCTCCTTGGCGCGGGCCTTCTCCTCGTCCCGGCGGGCGCCGCCGATGAGGCAGTCGAACTTGAACTCCTCCACCGCGTCCAGCAGGGTCACGCTCTGGTGGCGGTTGCGGCTTTCGCTCGGGTGGCGCAGCACGACCCGGCCCTTGGCGATGCTCTCGTCCAGGGTGCGGACGATGAGCCGCTCGCCCAGCTCGGCGGCGCGATGATCGCGGAAGGCGATCACCTCCGGATAGTTGTGGCCCGTGTCGATGTGCACCAGGGGGAAGGGGAAGCGGCCGGGCCGGAAGGCCTTCTCCGCCAGCCGCAGCAGCACGAGGCTGTCCTTGCCGCCGCTGAAGAGCAGGGCGGGGTTCGAGCACTGGCCCGCCACCTCCCGGAGGATGTGGATGGCCTCGGATTCCAGGGCTTCGAGGTGCGTGAGGGTCTGGGTCATTCGGTCATCCCTTGCTCGGCCGGTGGTGGAGTCCGCATTCCTTGTGCTCGGGCCGTTCCCACCACCAGCGGCCCGCGCGGATATCTTCGCCGGGCTGGATGGCCCGCGTGCAGGGGGCGCAGCCGATGGAGGGATAGCCCTGGTCGTGCAGGGGGTGCGTGGGGATGCCGTGTTCGGCCACGAAGGCCCACAACCTCGCCTGGTCCCAGTCCAGCAGGGGCGCGACCTTCAGGCGCTCGGGCGTGCCCCCGTCGCCTTCGGCGGGCGCCAGGTCCGCGCGGGTGGGGCTCTGCTCGCGGCGCAGCCCCGTGAGCCAGGCCCGGGAGCCGGCGAGGGCCCGCTTCAGCGGCCGCAGCTTGCGGATCTCGCAGCAGGCCTGGCGCTGGGCCAAGCTGTCACGGAACCCGAAGAGTCCTTGCGCGTTCACCAGGGCCTCCACATCCGCGCCCTCCGGCGAGTAGACCTCGAAACGGAGTTGAGGATAGCGCCTGCGCAGCCGCTCGAAGGTGTCGTGGGTCTCGGGATGCAGGCGTCCCGTATCCAGCATGAAGACACGCAGGCTGCGACCAGTCTGGGAAGCCAAGTGGACAACCACGCTGTCCTCCACGCCCGCGCTGCAGGCCAGGGCCAGCTCGTCGCCGAAGGTATCGGCGGCCCACTGGACGAGGGCCTGGGCGTCGAGGCCCGCGGGGGGCAGGGGGAAGGTCTCGGCCATGGTCAGGCTTGCTCCTCGAGGGTGGGGCGCAGGCGCTGGGCGCCCACACGGGTCGCGAAATCCCCGAAGGCCTCGCCGGGTCGGCCCTCCTGGGCCCATGCCGAGAAGAGGTGGTCCAGGGCCGCGGGGAAGGCCTCCACCGTCACCTTGTGGGCCACGGGGAAGGCCAGGCGGGTGCCCTCGGGATCACCGCCCACGAAGAGCGCGTAGCTCTTGCCGGTCTGGCCCACCAGGGCCAGCTCGGCGGTGTAGGGGCGGGCGCAGCCATTGGCGCAGCCGGTCATGCGGAAGAGGAGGCTGCGGTCGGCGAGGCCCCGGCGGCCCAGCGCCGCGCGGATGTCCGCCAGGCGGTCGGGGAGGACCCGCTCCGCGTCGATGAGGGCCAGCCCGCAGAGGGGCAGGGCCACGCAGGCCATGGCCCGGGCCGCCAGGGGATCCGCGGCTTCCAGAGGATGGCCGTGGCTCAGGAACAGGGCCTCCACTTCGCCCCGGACTTCCGGGTTCAAGCCGAGGAGGATCAGGTCCTGATCCGGGCTGAGTTGAACCCCAGGATGGAAGGTCGTTATCACCTCACGCAGGGCGGCCTTGAGTCGCCCTGCGATGCGTCCCGCAGGAATGGAGAGTCCCAAAGCCAAGGTACCGTCGCTGCGCTCCAGCCAGCCCAGCACCGGCGTGGTGCGCCAGGGCGGCAGGGGGCGCTCCTCGAAGCGGATCCCGGCGCGGGCCTCGACCTCGGCCTTGAACCAGGGCAGGCCCTTGCGGGCGATCACGTATTTCAGGCGGGCCCGCTTGCGGTCCTCGCGGCTGCCCTCGTCCCGGTGCACGCCCACGATGGCCTCGGCCACGGGGATCGCCGCCGCCTCGGGGATCCAGCCCAGCAGGTCCGCCACCCGGGGGAAGGTGGTGTCATCGCCGTGGGTCATGCCCATGCCGCCCCCCGCCACCACGAAGAAGCCATCCAGGATCCGGTCCGCGCCGAAGGTGGCCGCCAGGCCCACGTCGTTGGTGTAGAGGTCCACCAGGTTCTCGCCCGCCACGGTGACGCTGAACTTGAACTTGCGGGGCAGGTACGTGGCGCCGAAGAGGCGCTCCTGCTCCTTCTCCGGGTTCACGCGCTCGCCATCCAGCCAGATCTCCGCATAGGCGTTGGACACGGCCTGGAAGTGCGCGGCGAGGCGATCCACCACCGCGTCCAGTTGCGCGAGGTCGCGCCGCAACCAGGGATTCGGCGCCTGGGTCACCGTGCGCACCACGTCGCCGCAGGCGCCCTTGGTGGTCTGCAGGGCCGCGTGGAGGCCCTGCAGCGTGGCCTTGAGGTCGCCCTTGAGGACGCCGTGCAGCTCGATGCTCTGGCGCGAGGTGAGCCGCAGGGTGCCATCGCCGTAGCGGTCCGCGAGGTCATCCCAGGCCAGGTACTGTCCAGCGCTGAGGCGGCCCCCTGGGATGCGGCCGCGCAGCATCAGCACCGGCGGCTTCTCCTTCTCGAAGCGGTCCTTCTGCTGGTAGAGGCCGTGGAACTTCACCAGGGTCTGGGCCTCCTTGGAGAAGGAGGGCTCCGGACTGGCGAGCTCCTCGGCGAGGCTCCCCCGCAGGTGGCGGGAACCGGCCTTGAGGGCTTCGATGGGGCTGGCGGTCATGGGCGCACCTCCACGGGGAGAACCTCTTCCTGGAGCTGGCGCAGGAGGGAGCGGAGCACCTCGGCACGGCGGGCAGGATCAGGTAGCGTCCGCTTCAGCTCCTGGCGGAGACGGACCAGGGCTTCGAATTCGGGGAGGGTCTCGTCCGGCACCAGGCCCTCGAGGGCCTCCCGCACCACGCGGCTCAGGCCGGCGAAGGCGCCCTCGGTGGAAATGGCGGCCACGAAGGGGCCCCGGCGCAGCACGCTGGGAAAGAGGGCATCGCAGGAGGCGGCATCGTCCACGGCATTGACCCACAGGCCCCGGGCCCGCGCCTGGGCGGCCACGAAGGCGTTGGCGTGCGGATCATTGGTGGCGCTGATGACCAGGTGGGCGCCCTCCAGATCCTCCGGGGCGAAGGCCCCCGTGCGGAGCTCCGCGTCGAAGCCCTCCAGCTCGTCAAGGAAGGGCCGGGTGAAGGCCAGGGCGACGACGCGCAGGCGGCAGCCCGTGGGCCGGAGGGCCCGCAGCTTAGCCTGCGCGACGCTCCCGGCGCCCACCACGAGCACCCGCTTCCCGCGGAGATCCAGAAACAGGGGCAGCAGGCTCATGGGACAGCTCCTGGGTCGGGTGGAAGCGGTGGTGGAGGGACTCGCCGATGAAGAGGATTCCGGGGCCATCGGTGACGGGGTGGAGGGAGCCGGCGGCGGCGTGGGCCAGGGTCGAGAAGGTGCTGGTCTGGCCGGGACACTGGGCCTGCTCCACCAGCGCCACCGGCAGACCCGGCGGGGCGCCGTGGTCCAGCAGGGTGCGCGCCAGGCCCTGGAGCGTGCGGGTGCCCATGTAGACGGCGATGGTGCCGCGGGAGGCGGCCAGGTCCCGCCACGCGGCCGGCGAGTCGGGCAGGTGGTGCCCCTCCAGGATCGTGATGCGGCGGCTGACCTCGCGGTGGGTGAGGGGGAAGCCCGCGCCCGCCGCGGCGGCCTGGAGGGCGCTCACGCCGGGGATCACCTCGAAGGGGACGCCCGCGGCTTCGAGGGCCAGGGCCTCCTCGCCGCCCCGCGCGAAGATGAGGGGATCGCCACCCTTGAGGCGTGCCACCCGCCGGCCGGCCCGCGCGTGGCCGATCATCAGCTGGTGGATGTCGGCCTGCGGGGTGCTGGTCCTGCCACAGCGCTTGCCCACGGCGATGGCCAGGGCGCCGGCGGGGAACAGGGTCGCGAAGGCGGGATCGATCAGGGCGTCGTAGAGGATGACCTCGGCCGCCTCCAGCGCCCGGAGGCCCCGGACCGTGATCAAGTCGGGACTGCCGGGGCCAGCTCCGACGAGGCTGACGAATCCCGGGGGCTGGGAGGGGAGGTGGGACATCGGGACCTGGGTATGGGCGGGGGCTGAGGGATTCAGAAGGAACTCGACGGGGCGGAAGGCCCGGGGAATGGCCAGAGCCAAAGGTTCGCCCGGTTTGTGATAATTGTCAAGTTTGTTAATTAAAATAGTTATATATTAACGACGATTTCATTCATACATTTGTTTGTGGCGACAGGTTCTCCCTGGTGGCGGTGCCCTCTCACGACTACACTCGCCGCACGCGGCGGCGGGCCAGAGAAGGGCCTGAATAGGCACGGCGCGATCCACAGGAGCTGGCCATGACCCAAGAGCCTTCCAGCCCGATGCACCGAGTCATCAAGCCCAGGGCGTGCTGGGACCAGCTGGTCCTGCCCCCGGAGCAGCTGGACCTCCTGCACCAGGTCACCGATCAGGTCCGCCACCGGCAGAAGGTCCAGGAGACCCGGGGCTTCGCCGAACGGATGCCCCGCGGGCAGGGCATCGCCGTCCTGTTCGCCGGCGGGCCCGGCACGGGCCGGAGCACCGCGGCCAAGGCCATCGCGGGCGCCCTGCAGCGGGACCTCTTCCGCGTCGACCTGTCCGCCGTGGTCAGCAAGTACATCGGGGAGACGGAGAAGAACCTGCGCCAGCTGTTCGCCGCCGCCGAAGCCAGTGAAGCCGTTCTGTTCTTCGATGAGGCCGACGCCCTGTTCGGCAGGCGCAGCGAGGTCAAGGACAGCCACGACCGCTACGCCAACCTCGAGGTGGCCTACCTGCTGCAGGAGATGGAGGCCTACAGCGGCCTGGCCATCCTGGCGACCAATCACAAGCAGGCCCTCGACCCGGCCTTCCTGCGGCGCCTGCGCTTCGTCATCGACTTCCCCCCGCCGACTGTCCCCGTGATTCCGCGGCTGGTACCCTGACGACCATGGCTCTCGAACTCCTCGCCCCCGCCAAGAATGCGGAACAGGGCATCCTCGCGCTGCGTTGCGGGGCGGACGCGGTGTACATGGGCGGTCCCCAGTTCGGCGCCCGGCAGGCGGCGGGGAATGGGCTGGAGGATTTCGAGCAGGTCACGCGGGAGGCGCGGCTCTGGGGCGCGAAGGTGTTCGCGACCCTCAACACCATCCTGTTCGACGCCGAGCTGGAGGCGGCGCGGCGCCAGGCCTGGGAGCTGTACGAGGCCGGCGTGGATGCCCTGATCATCCAGGACATGGCCTTCCTGCAGATGGACCTGCCACCGCTGCCGCTGCACGCCAGCACCCAGGCGGCCTGCGACAGTCCGGAGCGCGTGGCCTTCCTGGCCAGCGCGGGCTTCAGTCGCGCCATCCTGGCCCGGGAGCTGAGTCTGGACGACATCCGGGCCATCCACGGGGCCGCGGACATCGAGCTGGAGGCCTTCGTCTTCGGGGCCCTCTGCGTGGGCGAGAGCGGGCAGTGCTACCTGAGCGGCGCCATCTGCGACCGCAGCGGCAACCGCGGGGAATGCGCCCAGCCCTGCCGCGCGCCCTGGAACCTGGTGGATGCGTCGAACCGGGTGGTGGTGCGGGAGAAGCATCTGCTGAACATCCGGGATCTGGATCTTTCCGACCACCTGGAGGAGCTGGCCGACGCCGGCATCCTGAGCTTCAAGATCGAGGGGCGCCTCAAGGATGCGGACTACGTGAAGAACATCGTCAGCCAGGTGCGCCGCAAGCTCGACGAGCTGCTGCAGCGGCGGCCCGAGCTGGGCCGGGCCTCTCTCGGCTCCGTGAGCCAGACCTTCGCGCCGGATCCCACCAAGACCTTCCAGCGGGGGCTGTCCAGCTACCGCATCGACGGAGAGCGCCGGCCCATGGGGAACCTGGATTCAGGCCGGCACCTGGGCGAGTTCATCGGCGAGGTGCGCTCCATCCAGGGCGACCGGCTGGTGCTGGACGCGACCACGGACCTGCATCCCGGCGATGGCCTGGCCTTCGTGGATGGCGTCGAGGTGGCGGGTACCGTGATCAACGCCGTGGAACCCCGCCAGCTCTTCGTGCAGGATCCCTCCCGCATCCGGCCCGGCACGCGGCTGCACCGCAACCTGGACCTGCACTGGCTCAGGGCCCTGCGCAGCGCCAAGGTGGAGCGCCGCATCCCGGTGCAGGCCACGCTGGACTTCCCGGAGGGGGCCGTGCGCCTGCGCCTGGAGGACCCCGCCGGTCTCCATGGGGAAGCCCAGGCCCCGGGGGACTTCGCGTCGCCCCGGGACGCGGAGGCCGCGGCCAGGACCATCCAGGAGGCCCTGGGCCGCCTGGGGAACACGCCCTTCGAACTGGCGGGGCTGCAGGTGGCCGAACCGCGCTTCGTGCCGGTCAGCGCGCTCAACGCCCTCCGCCGGGATGCAGCCACTGCGTTGGAGGCCCTGCGCCGGGCCCCGCGGACCCGGGAGGGGCGCCGGGCGCGGGCGCCGAAGCTGAATCCGCTGCCCGTGCGCGGCCTGGATTTCACCTGGAACATCGCCAACCGGGCTGCCCGCGCCTTCTACGAGCAGGCGGGCGCCCAGGTCCTCGAACCGGCGGCGGAGCTACAGGCCAGCCTCGACGGCCGGGTGGTGATGACCACGCGGCACTGCGTGAAGTACGAGATGGGCTGGTGCCATGTGCATGAGAACCCCGAGCCCTGGGTCCGCGTGCCGGAACCCCAGGGACCCGTCTTCCTGGAGAACGGCCCCACGCGCCTGGAATGCCGCTTCGACTGCGCCCGGTGCCGCATGGAGCTGGTGCTCTGCGAGCCGCAGGGGCAGGGGTGAAGCCCGGCGAAGGGGCCTGGGATGTGGTGGTGGTCGGCGCGGGACCCGCGGGTCTGCTGGCGGCGGGACGGGCCGCCATGCTGGGCGCCCGCGTCCTCCTGCTGGAGAAGATGGAGAAGCCGGCCCGCAAGCTGCGGATCACGGGCAAAGGGCGGGCGAACATCACGAACATGAAGGCGCTGGAGGAGCAGCTCAAGGAGATCCAGCCGGAGCCGCGCTTCCTGCGCCAGGCCTTCCAGGCCTTCTTCAACCGCGACCTGATCGCGCTGCTGGAGGCGCAGGGCGTCGCGACCAAGGTGGAACGCGGCGACCGCGTGTTCCCCGCCAGCGATCTGGCCTGGGACGTGGCGGACGCCCTGGTGGCCTGGGCCGGGGCCCAGGGCGTCGAGATCCTCCCCCACGCCCGGGTCGAGCGCCTGGTGATCCACGAGGGCGTGTTCACCGGCCTTGGGGTTGCGCGCAAGTCGTCCCGGACGCCACTGGAGATCGAGGCCCGCTGTGGCATCCTCGCCACCGGCGGGCAGTCCTATCCCGCCACGGGGTCCACGGGGGACGGCTACCGCTTCGCCGAGGCCACCGGGCACCGGATCGAAGCCCTGCGGCCCTCCCTGGTGCGCATCGAGACGCGTCCGGTCCATGAAGGTGCCCAGGGACTCACCCTCAAGAACGTCAACCTGACCCTCTGGATCGACGGGAAGAAGCAGGCCAGCGAATTTGGCGAAGTGGAATTCACGGCCAGAGGACTGGCGGGCGCCAGCGTCCTCCGGCTCAGCCGGAAGGTCGTGGACGCCATGGCCGCCGGTCGGATGGTGGCAATGACCCTCGATCTGAAACCGGCCCTGGATCCGGCGAAGCTGGAGGCGAGGCTGGCGCGGGATCTCGAGGCCCATGTGGGTGGCACCTGCGGCCCCCTGCTGCGGTCGCTCCTGCCGACGCCTCTCGTGGCGGTGTTCTGCGAGCGCCTCGGCCTGGGCCCATCGGCACCCGCGGCTCAGATCCAGGGCTCGAAGCGGAAGCAGCTGCTGGGCCTGCTCAAGGAGCTGCGCTTCGAGGTGACGGGCCACGGGAGCTGGGAGGAGGCCATCGTCACCGCCGGTGGCGTCTCCCTCAAGGACATCGACCCCAGGACCATGGCCTCGCGGAAGGTGGGGAACCTCCACTTCGCGGGCGAGGTGCTCGACCTGGACGCGAACACCGGTGGCTACAACCTCCAGATCGCGTTCTCCACAGGCTGGCTGGCGGGGGAATCCGCGGCCCGGCAGGCCGTCGGATCATGGCTCGGGGGGGCCTCCCTGACGCCCTGAAGCGTGGTGCCTCAATCGGCCTGGGCTTCCCCGGATGCGGCGCGCCTGGTCCACGCCAGGATGAGCCGGAAGATCGCGTCCAGCCCTTCGTCCGGCAGCGGGCCGCGGTTGGCCTGGCGCAGGGCGGCGAGGAGCCGATCCTCCTGGGCGGCATCGAAGAAGCTGATCCCCTGGGCTTCCTTGTGCTCCTTGAGGCGCCTGACCAGCCCGATCCGCGCGTTGAGCGCCTCCAGGACCCTCAGGTCGAGCTCGGCGATCTGCGCCCGATGGGCCTGGATGATCGGATCTTGGTTCGAATGCACCACTTCCCCTCCCTTGCCGATAATGCCGCTGCGGCTCTTCGCATCATCCAGGTTGGATCCCGGTGTGCTTTTAAGCACATTCTCGCCCGCTGGATGGATGCGGCGGTTCCATTCCGAGTAGCCTTGGCCCCAGTTCATCCTACATCCATGCCAGCCTGCCTCCATTCCCACCCATGGGATGGAGCAGGTCCATATTCCAAACCATAGGAGGGGTCCTGCCATGAGCAGTGAGATGTACGAGCACATGCGCACCAATCCGAAGTTCCAGACACTCGTCGCCAAGCGGGGGCGGTTCGCCTGGACCCTGGCCTTCATCGTGCTGGGGATGTTCTACGGCTTCGTGCTGCTGGTGGCCTTCAAGCCCGCCCTGCTCGGCCGGCCCATCTACCAGGGCTCCATGGTGACCATCGGGGTCGCCTTCGAACTCTTCATGTTCATCTTCTTCTGGGTGCTCACCGCGGTGTACGTGCGCAGGGCCAACGGGGAATTCGACGAACTGACCGCGGACCTCATCAAGGACGCCTGGAAGGAGAACAAGTGATGCGCCTCCTGAACCGCATTGGCCTGGCCCTGGGCCTGCTCGCCACCTCCGTCATGGCCCACGCGGGCCCGGCCCTGGATGGCATCCAGGAGAAGCAGGCCACCAACTGGCACGCCATCATCATGTTCTGCCTCTTCGTGGCCCTGACCATGGGGATCACCTACTGGGCCGCCAGCCGCACCAAGTCCACCGCCGACTTCTACACCGCGGGTGGCGGCATCACCGGCTTCCAGAACGGCCTCGCCATCGCCGGCGACTACATGTCGGCGGCCACGCTCCTGGGCCTCAGCGCCATGGTCTACGGCCAGGGCTACGACGGCTACATCTACATGCTGGCCTTCTTCGCCGGGTGGCCCATTATTCTCTTCCTCATGGCCGAGCGCTTACGGAACCTGGGCCGCTTCACCTTCTCCGACATCACGGCCTACCGCCTGGACCAGGGCAAGGTGCGCACCATGGCCGCGATCTCCTCCCTGACCGTGGTCTGCTTCTACCTGTTGGCCCAGATGGTGGGCGCCGGACAGCTCATCAAGCTGCTCTTCGGCCTAGAGTACAAGATCGCCATCTTCGTCGTGGGCATTCTGATGATGTTCTACGTCATCTTCGGCGGCATGGTGGCCACCACCTGGGTGCAGATCATCAAGGCCTGCATGCTCCTCGTGGGCGGCACCCTGGTCATGGTCCTGGCCATGAGCAGGTTCGGCTTCTCGTACCACAACCTGGTCCAGCAAGCCACCGCCGTGCACAAGCTCGGGCCCAAGCTCATGTATCCGGGCAGCCTGCTCGCCGATCCCGTGACCGCCATCTCCCTGGGGCTCGGCCTCATGTTCGGCACCGCCGGCCTGCCCCACATCCTCATGCGGTTCTTCACCGTCACCAACGCCAAGGAGGCTCGCAAGTCGGTGCTGTACGCCTCGGGTTTCGTGTCCTACTTCTTTAACGTCATCTTCCTCATGGGCCTCTGCGGCATCCTCATCGTGGGCCAGAACGGCTCCTTCTTCGAGGGCGGGAAGATCGGCGGCAAGCTCATCGGCGGCGGCAACATGGTCGCCATGCACCTGGCCAAGGCCGTGGGCGGCAACATGCTGCTGGGCTTCCTGGCGGCGGTGGCCTTCGCCACCATCCTGGCCGTGGTCTCGGGCCTGGCCCTGGCGGGTGCCTCCGCCATCTCCCATGACCTCTACGCCCGGGTCATCATGAAGGGCAAGGCGTCGGAGTCTACCGAGATCAAGGTCTCCAAGATCGCCACCATCTGCCTGGGCTTCGTGGCCATCGTGCTGGGCATCCTCTTCGAGAAGCAGAACATCGCGTTCATGGTGGGCCTGGCCTTCGGCGTGGCGGCCGCGGCGAACTTCCCGGTGCTCATCCTCTCCATGTACTGGAAGGGGCTCACCACCCGCGGCGCCCTCTGGGGCGGCTACGGCGGCCTCGTGTCCGCCGTGCTCTTCGTGCTGTTCTCCAAGTCGGTGTGGGTGGACGTCATCGGCAACAAGGCGGCCCTCTTCCCCTACACCCAGCCCGCCCTCTTCGCCATGCCCATCGCCTTCCTGCTGGCCTTCATCTTCTCCAAGCTGGATGGCAGCGAACGCGCGAAGGCCGAGATCGAGGCCTTCGAGGATCAGTACGTCCGGGCCCAGACGGGCTTCGGTGCCGCCACCGCCACCAAACACTGAAGCCTGGCTCGGCCAGGTGTCCAGGACGGCCGGGATCCCCCTCCCCGGCCGTTTCTGGTTCAGAAGTGCGTGTGGCCCTCCTGGTCTGCCAGGCTGGCCAGCTGACGGCGGGGATCCCCGACCCTCCGCAGGCCCGAGAGGCTCGCGACGCCCGCCTGCTGGAGCAGGGGCAGGAAGCGCTGGAAGAGCTGGGCGGTAACGTAGGCATCTCCAATGGCCGAGTGGGCTGCTTCCACCGGAATCTCGAAGGCTTCGGCCAGGTCGAAGAGGCTGGGGGCCGGAAGCTCGAGGGCGAAGGCGGGGTGGTCCACGGAGCGCCGCCGGAGCCAGCCGAACAGGGACAGGGTGTCCACCGCCGCATTGCGGAAGGGGGCCCGCCCCGACCGCTTGGCATCCCGGTTGAGGAAGGCCAGGTCGAGGGCGAGGCAGTGGCCCACCAGGACGGTGCCCGCCGCGTAGTCCAGGAAGGAGGCCAGCACCTCGCCGATGGCGGGCCGGGCCTCCAGCTCCGAGGGGGTGATGCCGTGGATCACGACGGTGCGGCCATCGAGCACGGCGGTGGGTTTCACCAGCTCCTGGAAGGCGTTCCCCAGCTCGATCCGCCCGCCCTGCATGTGGAGGGCCCCGATGGCAATGATGTCATCCCGGCGGGCGTCGAGGCCGGTCAGTTCCGTATCGAGCACTGTGAACCGGAGCTCGGGAACCGGCAGGTCCCCGCCGGGTGACCACCCGCCCAGCTTCCCCCGGCCCCATGCCATCAGACCCATGCTGCGCCTCAGATGATGAAGGATTTGTACCGGTCCATGACCTGGTCCTGGACCTTGAGGATGAGGCGGAAGGCGTTCTTGAGGGATTGCCGCTCGAGGCTGCTCAGGCCGTCGTAGCGGATGAAGTTGTCGATGGGCTGCCCGGCCTCCGCCTGCCGGTACTGGTGGTGGATCCTCAGCAGGGTGACGAACTCGAAGGAATACTCCAACTCGTCCACCAGATCCGAGATGAGCGAGGTGCCGCTCCGCAGCGCCTCCAGGCGGTCCACGGTGGAGACCTGCTGGATCCCCTTCTCCAGGGCGAAGAGCCGGGCGATGTCCACCAGGGGCGCCACGGCCTTGATCTTCAGGTTCAGGCCATCCTTGTGCTCGCCGTTCCGCTCCACGGCCACTCCCCCGAAGAAGCCCAGGGGCGGCCGGTTGCGCACGAGCATGTTGGCCAGGAAGCCCAGGAAGGTCGGGTAGTCCGGGATGAGCCGGCCGAAGTGCTCCCGCAGGCCCCAGGCCAGGGACCGGTCGCCGTGCAGCGGCCTGAAATCGAAGAAGATGAGCGACTTGAGCACGGCCTCGGGGGTGGGTTCGGAAATCCAGGTGCTGAAGTACCGCTTCCACTGGGCGAGGGGCTGGCACCAGTCCGGGTTGCTGGCCATGTAATTGGCCGGGCAGGCCTCGAACCCGCACTGGACCAGGCCATTGCGCATGAACACCGCGAAGCGCCGGAAGTACTCTGCGACCCTGGGTTTCTGGCTGTCGAAGACATCCGCATAGATCAGGGCGTTGTCCTGGTCGGTCCGGAAGGTCTGCTCCTTGCGCCCCTCGCTGCCCAGGGCGAGCCAGCAGTAGGGCACGGGCGGGGGCCCGAGCTCCCGCTCGGCCAGTTCCAGCACCTTGCGCACCACCCGGTCGTTCAGCTCCGAGATGATGCGGATGATGTTGGTGGCCCGGGCGCCCTCGCGCAGCAGCACGCCGATGATGGACATGGCCTTGCGCGAGACGGGTGCCAGGCCTTCCAGGGTGGTTTGGTGCTCGATGTCCTCGGAGAAGGCCAGGGGGCTCCGCCCCTGCAGCACCAGGAAGTCATGGTTGGTCACCACGCCCCGGATGGCGCCCCCCCGGGTGACGGCCACGTGCTCGATGTCGCACTGCAGCATCTTGAGCACCACCTCGAAGCAGGGATCCTGCTCGTCCACCGAAACCACCGGGTGGCTCATCACCCGCGAGACCGGGCCGTCGATGGGCTGCCCCTCGGCCACCACCCGGGTGCGGAAATCCGAATCCGTGAGGATGCCGATGGGCTCCCCGTTGGGCCCGACCACCAGGGCCGCGCTCTGCCGCTCCTCCGCCATGCGGCGGGCCGTCTGGCGGATGCTCGTGTCCGCCTCCACGACCGTGGTGAACCGCTGGCAGATCTCCCCCACCTGGGCCGTGAACAGCAGGTGGTCGCTGCTCTCCAGGAACAGGCTCTTGCCCTGGATCTCCCGGGAGGTCATGTCGGCGTACTTGGTGAGGTGGAACTGGAGCAGGTATTCGGTGATGGCCGGGTGGCTCAGCACCAGCTCGTTGAACCGCTCCTTCGGCAGCAGGTAGCAGGTGGTGTCCTGGATGGCCAGGATGGTGGTCCGCTGCTGCCCGCCCATGAGCGAGACCAGGCCGAAGGTCTCGCCCCGCTCGCGGTAGTCCACCACCACCTCATCCCCGTTACCCTCGGGGCGCAGCGTGATCTTGACCGCCCCCTTCTTGATGATCTGCAGGTGCTCGCTGACGGGTCCGTCCTGGTGCAGGATCACCTCGCCCTTGGGATGGAAGGCCATCGTCAGGCTCTGGACCAGTTCCCGCAGCAGGGGCTCCTCCAGGAACTGGAAGGGGGGGACCTGGGACAGGAACCGGACCGTCTCGTCGATCAGCATGGGCCAACCCTAGCACTCAGTTGATGCGGGTCTTGCGGCCCTGCCACTCCTTGTCGCGCAGCAGGAATTTCTGGATCTTGCCGGTCGAGGTCTTGGGCAGGGCGCCGAACTCGATGTGCCGGGGCAGCTTGAAATTGGCCAGGCGGGTGCGGCAGTGCGCGACCAGCTCTTCCGTGGTGACCGAGGCGCCCGGCTTGAGCGTCACGAAGGCCTTGGGCACCTCGCCCCACTTAGGGTCGGGCACGGCGATGACGGCGCACTCCATCACGGCGGGGTGGGAGACCAGGGCCTGCTCCACCTCGATGGTCGAGATGTTCTCGCCGCCCGAGATGATGATGTCCTTGGCCCGGTCGCGCAGCTCGATGGCGCCGTCCGGGTGCTGGACGCCCAGGTCGCCGGAGTGGAACCAGCCGCCGTGGAAGGCCCTTTCAGTGGATTCCACGTCCTCGAAGTAGCCCGTCATCACGACATTGCCGCGCATGACCACCTCGCCCATGGTCATGCCGTCCCGGGGCACGTCCTGCATGTCCCCATCGACGATGCGCACCTCCCCGGCACAGACGTTCGGCATGCCCTGGCGGGCCCGCAGCTCCGCCTGCTTCGCCGGGGGCAGCGTCTCCTGCCCGGGGGCCGGCACGTTGATGGTGAAGGGGCCATAGACTTCCGTGAGGCCGTACACGTGATCCAGCTGGAAGTTGAGTTCCGCCATGCGGGCGATGAGCGTCGGTGAGGGTGGCGCCCCCGCCGTGAAGAGCCGCACGGGCCGCTCGAGGCGGTGGGCGGCGGGATCGGTCACGAGCATGGTGCAGACCGTGGGGGCCGCGCAGAAGTGGGTGACGCCGCCATCGAAGAGCCGCCAGGTGGGCCCGGACTCGATCTTGGGAATGCAGATGCTCTCCGCGCCCACGGCCGCCAGGCCCCAGGTGAAGCACCAGCCATTGCAGTGGAACATCGGCAGGGTCCAGAGGTACTGGGACTCGGCCTGCACCCGGTGGTCGAGCACCATGGCCAGCGCGTTCAGGTAGGCGCCCCGGTGGTGGTAGACCACACCCTTGGGCCGGCCCGTGGTGCCGGAGGTGTAGTTGATGGTGATGGGCTCGTCCTCGCTCGCCAGCCAGGGTTCCACCGGGGCCTCGGAGCCGCCCTGGAGCAGGGTCTCGAACTCGGGGCCCTGTACGATGCGGGGGACCGTCGGCGGCACGCTGGCCAGTTGCGGCAGCAGCTCGGGCGACACGAAGACCTTGGTGGCCCCACTGTGGCTCACGATGTAGGCGATCTCATCCGGGTTCAGGCGGGTGTTGATCGCCACCAGGATGCCCCCCGCCAGCGGGACCGCGAAGTGCGCCAGCAGCAGCGGCTCGGAGTTGAAGGCGAGGAAGGCCACGCGATCACCCTTCTGGAGACCGCCCGCCCGCAGCGCCGAGGCGAAGCGCCTAGCCCGGTCGCGGAATTCCCGCCAGGTGTATCGCTGGTCGCCATCCGTGACGGCGGGGCGTTCCGCGAACACCTCGCCCGCCCGCTCGAGCAGAAAGATGGGCGAGAGCTCCTGGCGGTTGGGCTGGGTGACCCGGGGCAGGGAAGGGGAGGGCTGCATAGGAGGCCTCATGCCGAGCCATCCCCGAATGAGGGAATGGCGTTGGGTTGCAAGGGAGTTGTAGCCACAATGCCACAGCCCCGGCCCGGGTCCCATCCCTCAATCTTCGGCCGGCCAGGTTCTCCGAGGCCGAGGTTGTTGGGGAAGGCGATCTCCTGGTCGTTATATTTGTATAAGATCATCGTGGGCCCTGAAGGAAGGGACGACGGCCGGATGATTGCATTCCGATGAAATGGAAGCGTGCTGTGCCCCTCTTTCGGGGGAGTTGCAACAAGGATTGGGAGGTGGATCTTGAAGGGCTGGCTGCGATTCTTCGTCTCCGTTCTGGTTCTTCTGCCTCTGCGGGTGGCAGCCCAGGAGAGCAAGGGCTTCGTCTACCTGGCTAGTACGATCGGCCCCATTGATGCCGGGATTGTGGACGCTCTGGAGATCGCCTTTGAGAAGGAGACCGGCATCCGCGTCAGGCATGTGGGGGCAGGGACTGGCGCGGCCTTGGACCTGGCCAGACAGGGCAACGTGGACCTGGCCCTGGTGCATGCCAAGGCTCTTGAGGAGAAGTTCGTGGCCGAAGGCTACGGACTCCAGCGGGTGCCGCTCATGTACAACGATTTCGTCATTGTGGGGCCGGCTTCGGATCCTGCCGGTATCAGGGGTTCCAAGAGCGCTGTCGTGGCCCTTCAAACCCTCGCTGAGAAATCTTCACCGTTCATCACGCGTGGCGACAATTCAGGCACTCATGTGGCCGAAAAGGAACTCTGGTCCAAGGCGGGCGTGAAGCCTCAAGGAGCCTGGTACAAAGCCTTCTCCAAGGGCAGTGAGGGCAACGTTCCAACGCTTCTCTACACCGATGCTCAGGGTGCCTACACCGTCATCGACCGGGCAAGCTACCTGGGTGCGAAGGACCGCATCAAGCTGGTCATTCTGGTGGAAGGGGACGAGGTGCTGCTGAACCACATGTCTCTGATCCCTGTGAACCCGGCCAAGTGCCCGAAGGCCAACCTCAAGGATGCAATGACCTTCCTGGATTGGCTCACCGCCGCTGATCGGGGCCAGAAGCTCATCGCGGAGTTTGGCAAGGAGAAGTACGGCCAGTCCCTGTTCATCCCCGAATCCAAAGCATGGAAGGCGGCGCACGCTTCCAGGTAACCCGAAACGGGCATTCCCAGATTGACCAGTCAGAAAGTGAACCTTGTCCATCCTCGAAATAGGATGGCTCTCCACGCCTGACGCAACTCCGCACCATTGATTCGCAGGTCTCAAGCAACTGGCGAGCTAGGGTGTTGCCTCCACCGGCAAGGGCGGCGCTGCTCCATGTCGGGTGCAGGTTTCCGCTGGTTCGGTGCCGGAGATGAAAAACTCGTCCTGTTTCTGAGGGCATTCCTCCCGGGCGAGGAGTCCGGTGGCGGGATCGATGCTGCGGGTCACGACGGTCTCCGGCCTGGCGAAATCCATGGCAGGCCGGGAGGTCACGACCTTGTTCATGAACCGTTCCCAGATTGGGGCGGCGACGGTCCCGCCCGTGAACCCTTTCCCGCCAGACCGGGGCTGGTCGTACCCGATCCAGATGCCCGTCAGCAGGTTCGGCGTATAGCCCACGAACCAGGCGTCCACGCCGTCGTCAGTGGTTCCGGTCTTCCCGGCGGAGGAATGGGCCTGGCTGAAGCGGTGAAGGGACTTGGCGGTGCCGTAGGTCAGGACGTCCTTCAGCATCTGAGTGGTGACGAAGGACGCTGCCGGAGACAGCACCTGGGATACGACTGGTGGGTTCTCGATCCAGACCTGGCGTCTGCGGTCGTAGATCCGGAGGATGGTCCTGGCCTCGGCCTTCATGCCTCCCGTGGCCAGGGGCGTGTACACCTGCACCAGATCCTTCAGGGTGACCTCGTCCGTTCCGAGAGCCAGCGAGAGGCCGTTCTGGGCGTGCAGCGAAAGGCCCATCCTTCCGGCAAATTCCACGAAGGCCGGCACACCGACGGCCTCCAGCACCTTGACGGTGATGATGTTGTTGGAGTGAGCCAAGGCCTGCCGGAGGGAGAGCTCCCCGAATTGTTCCCGGCCGTAGTTCTGGGGTTTCCAGACCTGGCCATTCCCGGCGTCGTAGGCCACGGGGTCATCGCTCCAGAGGCTGGCGGCGGTGAGGCCCTTTTCCATGGCCGCGGCAAAGATGAGGGGCTTGATGGCTGAGCCGGGCTGACGCCTGGAGACGAAGGCGCGGTTGATGGCGCCAGGGACTCCTTCAGCGTCCCCCACGGCGGCGAGGACGTCGCCTGTAGTCGGATCCAGACAGACCAGGGCGCCCTGCAGCCCAGGGGAGAGCCGCTTGACGCCATCCTTCAGGGTCTTTTCAGCCGCCTTCTGCAGGTCCAGATCCATGGCGGCGATCACCTCCAGACCCCCCTGCTCGACGGCTTCGGCCCCCAGGCGCCCGATCAGCTGCGCGCGGATCTGGGCCAGGTACTGCGGGGCCTGCCCCAGGGGGCGCGTGGCCGCGCCGTGGGCCTGGAGGGCCAGTTTGCGCTGAGTCGAAATGAGCTTGAGATCCTCCATGCGCTTGAGGACGACGTCCCTCCGTCCCGCCACATCGACCGGTTTCCCGAAGGGGTTGTACCGGCTCGGGTTCTTGGGTACGCCCGCCAGGAGGATGCATTCGCCCTCGGTCAGTTCCTCCGGGCTCTTGTCGAAGTAGAGACGGGCGGCCTGGACGATGCCCTGGGCGCCATTTCCGAAATAGATCTCATTGAAGTACATCTCCAGGATCTGCTGCTTGGTGTACTGCTTCTCGAACTCCAGGGCCAGCTTGGCCTCCTCGAGTTTCCGGTCGAAGGTTCGGGCTGAGGTCAGGAATTTGTTCTTGATCAGCTGCTGGGTGATGGTCGAGCCCCCCTCGGCCATTCGTCCCTTGAGCACATCCTTCATCGCCGCTCGCGCGATGCTCCGGTAGTCGAGGCCGGAGTGCTCGTAGAACCTGGCATCCTCCACCGCCAATAGCGCCTGCTGAAGGAAGCTGGGAATCCGTTCGAGAGAGGCCCAGTACCGGTTCTGGGGCGGAATGCGACCCACGTACCTGCCCTGGCTGTCGAGCACCGTGACGGAGCTGACCCCGGTCGGCAGGGGGGGGAAGGTCGCGAAGCTGCTCTGGGGTGGCTGGCCGGCAGCCAGGCCCTGAACCGTGCCCAGCATCAGGAGCACCGCACCACGCCACGGACCGCAATGGGATCGCTTCAGATGGATCATGGTTCGATTTGAACACTGATTCGTGTCGCCTGCAGAGCAGGGGGCTTGACGGCTGGACCGTCATCACATCAAACTACACCCCATGAGGTGCTAGTTTGAATTCATCCATGTACGGCGCCGGTGCGGAATACGCCCTGCACTCGCTCCTCACCCTGGCGACGCGGCCGGAGCCGGTGAGCGTGCGGGATCTGGCCACCTATCAGAAGATCCCCGAGCGCTTCCTGGCGAAGGTCTTCACCCGCCTCAAGAAGGCGAAGCTCGTGGCGAGCATCGAAGGCATCTCCGGCGGCTTCGCCCTGGCCCGCCCGGCGGCGGAGATCCGGGTGATGGAGGTACTGGCGGCGGTGGATCCGGACCGGACCCTGTTCGCCTGCGCCGAGATCCGCAGCAACTGCGCCCTCTTCGACGCCACGGCCCCCGAATGGGCCACGGTGGGGACCTGCCGGATCCATGCCTTCATGCTCGATGCCGAGCGGGTCCTCCAGGATTTCCTCGCCTCCAAGACGCTGGCGGACCTGGTCTGCGAATTCGAACACAAGGCCCCGAAGGCCTTCCTCCAGGACACGGGAGCCTGGTTCCAGCAGCGCAAGGACACCCGAACCCAACGAAACCCCATCAACCGGAACGGTTGATCCACAGGAGAAAACAGCATGAACGTATTCGTCGCGGGAGCGAGTGGGGCCATCGGCCTGCCCCTGGTGGCCGCCCTGGTCCGCCAGGGCCATGGGGTGACGGGCATGACCCGTTCGGAACTCGGAGCGAAGAACTTACTCGCCCTGGGCGCCAAGGTCGCCCGGGTGAGCGCCTTTGATGCGCCCGCGTTGGAACAGGCGCTGCGGGAGGCGGAGGCCGAGGTGGTCATCGATGAGCTGACGGCGCTGCCGAGGGATCCGGCGGAATACGGCGCGGCTTTCCCCGGGGATCGCCAGCTGCGGCTCGAGGGCGGTGGCAACCTCCACCGCGCCGCCCAGGCCTGCGGCGTCCGGCGCTACATCCAGCAGGCCAGTGGCTTCTTCCTGCGCGCGGAAGCAGGGCTGGCCGACGAATCCGCGCCTCTGGCGGTCGACGCCAGCCCGGGCATCGCCGCAGGCGCGCAGATGTACGCCGAGATCGAATCGCGGCTGCGGAACCACTCGGGAAAGATGGAAGGCGTCCTCCTGCGGTACGGCTTCTTCTACGGCCCGAACACCTGGTACCACCCCGATGGCGCCACCGGGGCCAGCGTCCGCCGGGGGGAATTCCCCATCATCGGCCAGGGCCAGGGGGTCTGGTCCTTCGTGCACGTGGACGATGCGGCCCTCGCCTCGGTGGCCGCCCTGACGGCCGATCCGGGCACCTACAACGTCGTCGACGACCACCCGGCCCCGGTCAGCGCCTGGCTGCCGGAGTTCGCCCGCTGGGTCGGCGCGCCGCCTCCGCCCCACTGCACCGAGCAGGAGGCGCTGGATGCCGCCGGACCGGATGCGCTGTATTTCGGCACGAGGCTCTGCGGTGCCACCAACGCGAAGGCCAGGCAGGCGCTGGATTTCCGCCCCCGCCGCCCGGAATGGCTTCAGGCTTGATTGCAGGCGATCATCTGAAGGTCTTCCGCTCCAAGCAGTCCATCCGATCCACCCCTCATGCCAGGAGGCAGTCATGGTCATCCCCGAAACATTGCTGGAAGTCTTGAAGCAGGATGGCGTGGTCGCCATCGCCACCCTGGGCCAGGACGGCCCCCACATGGTCAACACCTGGAACAGCTACATCCGCGTGACGGAGGATGGGCGATTCCTGATCCCGGCCGGCTACATGCAGCAGACCGAGGCCAATGTCGCGTTCAACAACCAGGTGCTGGTCACCCTGGGGAGCGCCAAGGTCGCCGGCCAGCACGGCCCCGGCACCGGCTTCCTGATCAAGGGCCAGGCGGCCTTCCTCGCGTCTGGGCCTGATTTCGACGTGCTGAAGGCCAAGTTCGCCTGGGCCAGGGCCACGCTGGCCATCACCCCTGAATCCATCACCCAGACGCTCTGATCCCCGGCCGTCCCACTCGATCCCAGAGGAAGCCCCATGCCCACCGATACCCCGACCCTCATCACAGCCAGCGCCATGGCCAAGGATCTGGGCGTCTCCGACGCCAAGATCAAGAAGGCCATCCTTGAACTGGGCCTGGTACCTGCAGCCAAGAAGGGGTGCTGCAGCTACTACAGCTCCGAGGACCAGAAGAAACTCAAGGCCATCCTCGGATAGGCGTGGCTGGGCCGCCTGCGGACACAAATTCGGGTGAACCCTCCGAGCCTGCACGCTGCGCTCCTGAGGAAACAGAACGTGTGGCGGCTTCGGGGCGGGCGTAGTGGCGCTGTTGGCCGGTCGGTGTGCTTGCGTGGTAAGTTCGGCGTCACCATGCACAGGGATCCTTCCGCGCCCCTGGTCTGCCCTCTCCCCTTGTTTCTCAATCGCAGAATCTCGTGTCCTACACCCCTTCCATCCGATGGCCTCGACTTCGGTTTGAACGTCGCGGGCCACTGCCACCGGCGGGCCCCGGGGCCCGCGCCCAGCGGCGGTGGATCGCGTTCGGCGCGGCGCTGGCCCTGGGGATCTTCCTTTACCTCGGCGCCCTGACGCTGCTCCGCACGGCACCCGCCCGGCGCGCCCTCCGCGAACGGGCCGTCGCCGAGCTCGCCCGCCGGCTACCAGACGCGCATCTGGAGGGCGCGGTCGGCGTGGACGCAGCCTTCCAACTGGTGATGGGACCGATCCTGCTCGGCCCAGCCGGGGATGGGGCGCCGCTCCTCATGGTCGACCGGGTCACCGTTCGACCCCGTCTGTGGCGCCTCGTCAGCGGTCACCTGGAGGCCGGGACCGTCACCCTGCAAGGCGTGCACATCCAGGCGGGCGGACAGGGGGAGCGTCTCGCGGATCTCGCGCACGCCCTCCGCCCAGACAAGCCGCGAGCGACCAGCCCGGGGCCGGGACACCATGTGCCTGAGCCGCCGGTGGTCGCATTCTCCGGGCTGGAGGTGCGTTTCGAGGGCCCGCCGTCCAGACGGCCGCCCGTCGTCCGACCCCTCGTCCCATCCCTCGTCTTTGGTCCGCTGGGCGGGCGCATTCACCTCGATCGTCTGGGCGAGCGCACCCATGCCTCGATCGCAACCGAGGGACCAGGGCGCGCGGTGGGCGCGCTGGAGGTCACCTGGGGCGGCGGCCCTGGCGCGCTGCGGATCCGACTTCACGGGCTGGGCGCGGAGGCGCTCCCGGAAAGCCTGCGCGCGGACCTACCCTTCGAGATCCGAGCCGGTGCGGTCGACCTCTTCTTCGAGGCCCCCCACGTTGAGAGGCTCTCGCGGGGCGAGGGCCAGCTCACGCTCGCCACACGCAACCTCACGGTGTTCGCGGAGGGGCTCGCTCCCGAACCCGTGGGCCCGCTCTCGCTCCACGTCGCGGGTCGCCTGCGGTGGGACGCCGGCACACGGACTGCGGCCCTGGCGGAGGCCACCGTGGCCCTGGACGATGCGGGGCGTGCCGCGCTGAAGGTCGTGCTCTCGGTCGCGGCCCGCCCCGAACCTCACTTCGAGCTCGCGCTCCGCGCGACCGCGGTGGACTGGACGGTCCTTGCCGCATCTCTCCCCCCGACGCTCGCGCCTCCGCGCGGAGCCCCGGGGCTCACGGGCCTGCTGGCCGGGGCACTCAAGGTCGCCGGTCCCCTTCGCCAGCCGGCCGAATGGCAGGTCGACGGAGAGGTGGACCCGAGCCACCTCGTGCCAGCCCTGGGCAACGGCGGACCCGATCTGACGCGCCCCTTCGTCTACGAGGCCCTCCTCACGCGTGGCGGCAGGCGGCAGATGACCATCGGCCCGGAAAATCACTCGTTCGTGCCGCTGGGCGAGCTCCCGAACCACCTCGTGCGCGCGGTGCTCGAAAGCGAGGACGCGGGCTTCTACGGGCACAAGGGGTTCGACCTGTCCGAAGTCCAGGAGGCCCTGTCCAATGGGGGCCGCCTGCGCGGGGCTTCCACCCTCACCCAGCAGCTCGCGAAGAACCTCTTCCTGTCACGCGACCGCACGCTCTCGCGCAAGGTCCGCGAGGCGCTCGCGACCGTCGCGCTCGAGGTGGCCGTGGGCAAGCGCCGGATCCTCGAGATCTATCTCAACCTGGCGGAGTGGGGTGACGGTGTGTATGGGATCGGCGAGGCCGCCCAGCACTGGTTCGGCAAGGACGCACGCACCCTGAGCCTCAAGGAGGCCACCCTGCTCGCCACCGTGATCCCCAACCCGGTGCGCTATGAAATGTACCGCCGGCGAGGCGCACTCACCCCCGCGTGGGAAGAGCGCGTGAATGACCTGCTCGCAAAGCTTCACACCACAGGCGTCATCGACGACGAAGGCCTGCGTGCCGCGGAGGCGGAGACGCTCACATTTGCCGGAGGCCCGCCGCTGAATCGAGGCCAGTCTGGGAAGCGGGTGAAAGGTGAGTGAATGCGGAGGAGAGCGAGTTTAACGAGAGACCCACTGACACTCGGCCATGGTGCTCTCAACCCAGGGGCCAGCAGGGTTCCGGTGGATCTCGATCCATTACCGCAAGCAGCTGGCTGAAGACGGCTGTCGTACCTGGCGATCAGATTTCCTGAGCAGCCTTCAGTTCCTGTGACCGTCGGCGTTCTGCCCGCGTCAGAAACACCACGGCCACGAGTACGAATCCGAGCGAGATCCAATTCTGAAGGCTGGGGAGGCGGCTCTTGAACAGCCAATGGCCCAACAAAGTGGCCGTGGTCCCGGCCACGAGCGAGGTGAGGCGATTCATGAGACCCGTGAAGGTGGCCGTGCGTCCCTTGAACATGAAGATGAACACGGAAAAGAAGGCGACCAGACCAAAGGCGAGACCGGAGAGGGACGCCCACAACCAGCTGGGATGAGGTGACTGAACGGCGCCGACGAAATCTGTCATCTGCCGGACTCCTGCCAGAGTCGGGAAGGCTCTTTGGGCATAGAACGCGCCCATGGCCAGACACACCATCGTTATGGTGGCGGCGATCTGCTCTACAGCAAAGAACGCCTTGTTGTCCAAAGGTGCGCCCTTTGGCCGCGTATTCTTGTAGTAATTCATGATGTAGATGCGGATGGCGTACGATGCGATGTAGCTGGTGAAGACCACCACCGCTGCGTGGTTGCGCAGGAAGGCGAAACCTCCGGAATGAGACCCGAAGAGCTCGATGCAGGCTGCCAGAACGGCAAAGGCCACGGCGGCGTTCTCTTCCCAGTAAATATGCTTATCCAGGATCCCTTGGGCGATCTGTAAGCCATCCACCACGCGTCCGATGACGATCACCGAAGCCCGCATGATGACCATGGCCACCATCACCGAAATGGGGAGGGTGTACATGAGCGTCGTGGTTGGGATGACGATGGCAGTGCAAATCCCACTCGGAATGATGTAGAAAATCTCCGAAGGAACCGTGACGCCCCAGATTCGAACAGGGCGGATGGAGGCGAGGCGCCACCACCCCAGGGCCACGGCAGGGACGAGACAGGTCAGGGTGGCCCCCAGGGTGTTGTAGCCCAGGAAGGCGATGTCGTTCATCCGGGGAGTGCCCAACGGGGTCTGGGCGGAGCCGGTGAAAGCCTTCACGACTAGGCCCGTGAGGACATAGAAGAAGAAGTAACCCCCACAAAGCTGCAGGAGTCGTTCGGTGCTGCCCTCAGTCGTTTTCCACATGGCGTTACCGGTCCAAGTGCCGGAATTGGACACCGGCGCGTCGTGGAGGAGGTGGGCATGGAGTGCTCGTGACCATCGGGAAATCCTTCGTCCGATCGAGGTGGTGGAAGTAATAAGGACCTGTAGGTTGAGAATTGATCATGCCACAGGCAGAGCGATTGGCCCACGCTCACCAGCCCCAGAGTGGGTTGGGCCAGCGTGGTTTCGAGCCGCCCGCGAAGAACAGACTGTGATCGATGGGTTCCCTGCCGGAGATGTGGCAACCGTCGCCGTCAACGATTCGCACCTTCTTCCGCTGCGAAAGCCCTCCAAGCTGTCTTCGCGGGGCGCTCATCGGGTGGCTGCCACTCGCAGGGTCAAATTCCTTGCTCTCCGCCCATCTCGTCGGCCCACACCATCACGATTTGAAGGGGGTCCGCTGCGCGGTCCCCGGCCTCGCTCCCGGCCCTCCACCGGGAGCACAGTGCCCCGCACTGTGCTCCCTTCGCCTGTCGGCTCAGGGCGGCGGAACCTCCCTCCCGGAGGGCCTCCGCGATCCCACTCGCAGGTTCAAATCCTGCCGTTCTCCGCCGGTCTCGTCGACGCACACGATCAGGATTTGACCGGGGTCCGCTGCGCGGTCCCCGGTCTCGCTCCCGGCCCTCCACCGGAGGGCCTCCGCGATCCCACTCGCAGGTTCAAATCCTGCCGTTCTCCGCCGGTCTCGCCGACTCACACGATCAGGATTTGAACTGGGTCCGCTGCGCGTCCCCGGTCTCGCTCCCGACCCTCCCCCGGAGGGCCTCCGCGATCCCACTCGCAGGTTCAAATCCTGCAGGCTGTTCCGGGCGTACGCGAGAACCGGAGCACTCGGCTCCGGTCATCGTTCGTTTGGTAGCGGGGGCAGGATTTGAACCTGCGACCTTTGGGTTATGAGCCCAACGAGCTACCGGACTGCTCCACCCCGCGGTAGGGACTTGAGTGTAGCAGGGATTGGGGGAACGGCAAGGGCGCATGTCGGGCGGGACTTGGTATGCTCGACGGACGCTCGGGAGTATCGATGGGACGGCGCTTGATCGCTCTGCTGGTGGTGTTTGCCGCCGTTGGACTGGCGGCGGGGCCGCGCACCTGGACGCCGGAGAAGTGGTTCGACAAGGCCCGGTCCCCCAGGATCGCGAACTACCGCATCGAGGCGACGCTGGACTTCGAGCACAAGACGCTGCAGGGCCGGGAGACGATCTCCTGGCGCAATACGGGCTCCGCGCCGACTCAGGAGCTGCCTCTGCACCTCTATCTCAACGCCTTCAAGGGGCCCCAGAGCCAGTTCGTGAAGGAGAGCGGCGGCCACCTCCGGAGGGACCAGCTGGAACAACAGACCGAGGCGTCCTCCTGGGGCTACTGCCGGCTGACCAGCGTGCGGATGGAGGGACGGGATCTGGATGGCCACGATGGCGAGGATGAGACGGTGCGGTGGCTGAAGCTGCCCCGGGCCGTTCCCCCGGGCGAGACGATCCATGTGGACATCACCTGGGAGAACCGCTATCCGAAGGTCTTCGCCCGCAGCGGCTGGGCGGACGACTTCCTCATGTCGGGGCAGTGGTTCCCCAAGGTCGGCGTCTACCAGGGCGACCGTTGGAACTGCCACGCCTACCATGCCAACACGGAGTTCTTCTCGGACTTCGGCACCTACGACGTGGTCCTGTCGCTTCCCAACGCGCTGGGGCTGGCCCATACGGGGACCCAGACCAACCACGTGACGGAGATCGAAAAGGATCCACAGCGCCCCTTGAATGTCATCTGGCGGCTCCACGCCGAGGACGTCCACGACTTCGCCTGGGCCGTGCGCCCCAGCGCGGCTTGGCGCGAGCCGGCGATGTTCGAGTACCGCGGCGTGCAGGTCTTCTACTACATCAATGGCCCCAACCGGGGCAACTTCCAGCGGCAGCGCCGCGCCGTGGAAAGTGCGCTGCGGTGGAGCGAGGAGTGGTTTTTCAAGTACCCCTATCCCACGCTGACGGTGATCGATACGCCGAAGGAGGCGGGGGGCGCCGATGGCATGGAGTACCCGACCCTCTTCACGGCCAGTTCGGTGGCCTTCGACCCACTGGGGGTGCGGGAGCCCGAGGTGGTGGCCATGCACGAGTACGGGCACCAGTACTTCTACGGGTTGCTGGCCAGCAACGAGTTCGAAGAGGCCTGGCTGGACGAGGGCTTCACCAGCTGGTTCACCCACAAGGCCATGGAGCGGAGCTACCACTCGATCCTGGGCGGGCGGCGCTTCCAGGTGGGAACGGACTTCCTGGAATGGGTTGGCTACTGGCATCTCCCGAGCGCCGATCCCCTCACCCGCTTCGGCTTCAAGACCCTGAACATGGAGAGCTACTTCGTCACGGCCTATGCGAAGCCCACCCTGCTGCTCAACCAGCTGGAAGCCATGCTGGGGCGCCCCGTGATGGAGCAGGTCCTGCGCGCCTACGCCCAGGAGATGGCCTACCGCCACCCGACCCGCCACGACTTCAGGCGCATCGCGGAACGCGTCTCCGGCCGGGACCTGGGGGGCTTCTGGCGGGATTTCGTGGAGGGGACCGAGGTCCTCGACTACGCCATCCGGGGGGTGAAGACCCGGGAGGTCACCCAGGGGGGCTGGCTCTTCTCGGACAAGGTGCCGGTCTTCGCCTCGCCCCAGCCAGCGGCTCCGGGCCGGGTCGGATCCATCACGCTGGAGCGGAAAGGCGGCCTCCGCGTCCCCATCACCCTGTGGGTTCGCCTGGAGAACCGGGAGGAACAGCGGCTCGTCTGGGACGGGCAGGACCGCTGGATCACCTACGAGTTCGACTCGCCCGTGGCCGCGGCGGTGCTGGATCCCGATGGCAACTACCCGATGCTCAAGGACCGCCTCCACGCGAGCTACACCCCGAAGCCCGTGCGGCGCGGCTTCCACTACTGGGCGCAGATGGCGTGCGGCGCCGTGGCCGGCTGGCTGCAGGGCTGCGGGATCGGCTGATCGGGCAGGCTTCAGGCCTAGGGCCGTTCCGGCGCGGCATCCCCCATGCGGATGGACCGGATGCCGCCCTTCCCATCCAGTTCGATGAGGATGGGGAACCAGACCAGGCCGAGCCGCTCGAAGGCGGGGCGGCTGGCGGCGAAGTGCGCGGTGCTGCCCGCGGCCTGCAGCCGTTGCTCCAGGGCCCGGCCCTCGGCTAGCAGCAGCTCCGAGAGGGAGGCATCCCGCTCATCCAGGCCGCCCGAGGCGCTGGGGATGATCCAGGCGGTGCCGGGCGGCAGGGCTGGAGGAGGTCCCTCATCGAGGGGGCAGATCCAGATGCGGGCACCCAGCTGGTCCAGGCCCAGGTCGCGGTAGGCCAGGCCCGGCAGGGTCCAGAGGCGCAGCGTGGGTGAAGGGCCACCGAGGCGCCCGAAGAGCCCCTGGAAGGTTTTCAGGATGGCTTCGGAAGCAGGGCCCGTCGCGGACCGGAGGCTCGCAAACCGGGCCTCGTCCTGTTCGGCCAGGGCCCAGCACAGGGCGTGGCGGAGGGCGTAGCCGCGGGTCAGGGCCGGGCCGGCAGTTCGAAGGCGATCCTCCCAGGCCCGGCGGATCCCCGGGTCGAAGACCCCGGTCCTGACCTGAACCTGGCCCCACCGCCAGAGAGCCAGTGCGCTCCCGGTTTCCTGGAGGGACAGCGCCTTCAGGGCGGCCGCAAGCCGTTCCTTCGGTACCGTCGGCAGGCGCCGGAGGGCCTCCGTTTCCAGCCGCTCTCGCCCGGCGGCGAAGGGAGCGGCGGGCATGCCCCCTCCGGGATCGAAGGTCGCCGCACGCCTCAACCACTGGTACCGCAGGGCCGCCTGGCCCTTCAGCTTCGGCGGCGGGGGCAGGGGGCGGCCCCAGTCGAAGGCCTCCAGCAGGGCCGCCAGGGCCTCGGCACCACTGGGCGCAGACGCGGTGATGGCAGGCGGGGTGGACGATGGTGGGAGCGGCATGGCGCCTCGCTTGGTGGCAAACTGGTCCTCCGCATCATACGGGAGTCCCCTTGTCCGCCTCTGCCTTGATCCTCACGCCCCGCGAACGCCTCGTGGTGGCCCTGGACGTCCCCACGGCGAAGGAGGCGGTGGCCATGGCCGAGCGGCTGTCGGGCCGGGTGGGGATGTTGAAAGTGGGACTGGAACTCTTCTGCGCCGAGGGCCCGGCCTTCGTGAAGGAGCTGCAGGCCCGGGTGCCGGTCTTCCTCGATCTGAAGCTGCACGACATCCCCACCACGGTGCGGCGCGCCCTGGAGGCCGTGCTGAAGCTCGATCCGCGCCTGGTGAACGTCCACGCCCAGGGCGGGCCGGCCATGCTGGAGGCGGCGGTGGAGGCCATCCGCGCCCACCGGGCCGCCGGTGGCCGCACGGAGCTGCTGGCCGTGACCGTGCTGACCAGCCTGGACCGCGAGGCCCTGGCGGCCCTGGGCCATGCCGGCCAGCCCGAGGACCTCGCGCTGGCCTACGCCAGGCTCGCCCACCAGGCCGGTTGTGCGGGCGTGGTCTGCTCCGCCTGGGAGGCCACCGCCATCCGGGAGGCCTGTGGTGAGGCCTTCCATCGGCTGACCCCCGGCATCCGTCCTTCGGGGGCCGCCACCCAGGATCAGGCCCGGGTCATGACCCCCGCCCAGGCCCTGAAGCAGGGCGCCACCTGGCTCGTGGTGGGGCGGCCCATCACCCATGCGGCGGATCCCGCGGCCGCGGCCGAGGCCATCGTGGCTGAGATGCAGGCCTAGGTTCCTGATGTCAGCCGGATCGCCCCTCGTCTTCCGCCCCTCCTTCGCCCAGCGGGCCATGGCCATGCTCCTCTTCGCGGGCTCCTGGCTGGTGGGCGTCCGGGCCCTGGCCCAGATCATGGAACGGCTCCCGGTCCTGCGGGCCTCGCTGAAGGTGGCCGAGGCGGCGGGCGAGCCGACCTGGTCCTTCTGGGTGGCCGTCACGGCGGCCTTCGGCGCGGTGGTGGCCGGCAGCGTGCTGTTGCTGGGGACCCTGCTGGGCGTGCTGATGGTCGAGGGCTCTCAGGTGCTGGTGGACGACCTGGGCCTGTCGGTGGAGCACAACGCGCTGCCCGCGCCCATCGCGCGGCGAGTGGGCGCGGGCCGGCTGCTCTGGAAGCAGGTGTCCCGCATCGAGCGCTCCGGCCCCTTCTTCGTGCTGCGGGGCGGCGGTGAGCCTGCCCTTGGGCGGAAGGACCCGACGCTGCGCTTCCTCATGGTGGACGAGCTGGAGCGACTGGTGCTCATGATCCTGGAGCGCAGCCCGCACATCCGGCACGACGACTGATGCCCGGCTGGATGGAGGTCTTCGGCTTCCTCACGGGTGCGGCCTGCGTGGCCCTGCTGGTGCGGCAGAACATCTGGAACTGGCCGCTGGGCATCGCGAACAACCTCGTGTTCATCGCGCTGTTCTACCGCACGGGGCTCTACGCGGACGTGGGCTTGCAGGGCTTCTACATCGTGATCTCCGTGTACGGCTGGTGGAGCTGGCTGCACGGCGGCCGGGACCACGGCGCCCTGACCGTGAGCCGCGTGAGGCCGGTCATCGGGGCCCTGCTGCTCCTGGCCGTGGCGGCCATCACGGCCGTGCTGTCCTGGCTGCTCCGGCGCTACACCAACAGCACCGTGCCCGTGCTGGATTCCCTCATCACGGCCCTCAGCCTGGTGGCGCAGTTCATGATGACCCGCAAGTGGATCGAGAACTGGCCCGTGTGGATCGTGGCCAACTGCATCTCCGTGGGCCTGCTGATCTACAAGGGGCTGTATGTCACCAGCGGCCTGTACCTCGTGTACCAGGTGCTCTGCGTCATGGGGCTGCTGGAATGGCGGCGGGCGCTGAAGCGCGAAGCTACACCTTCGGCCGGCTGAGGTAGGCCTCGGCGCCCTTCATCTCGGCCGTGGGGCCGTGGGCCGGTCTCTTCGGGCGGGTCCTGCTCTGCTTCATGCCCCACAGCGCCGCCAGCCCGGTGGCTTCGGGGTTGCCCGGGGCCAGGGCCAGCACCTCGGCCAGGTCGGTCCGGGCCTTGACGGTTTGGCCCAGCTTCTCCCGCAGGAGGGCCCGCTTCATGAACCCCCAGGGGTTGGCGGGTTCCTTCGCGATGATCTCGGCGTACTCCGCCTCGGCTTCGGTCCAGTGGCCCTCCTCCTCGGCGGCCTCGCCGCAGAGCAGGTTGGTGACGGCGCAGAAACCCAGCCAGCGCTTCTGCTCCGCGAACTCGGCCGGGGAGAAGCGGGACCTGGCCTTGGCCCGCTGGGCGGCCTGGTCCAGGTGGCGCAGGGCCTTTTCCGTGTGGCCGTCCACCCGGGCGAAGATCTCCGCGTCGCCGCTGGCCCGGTAGAAATCCTTCTGGATGCGGCCCTCGGCGCGGTACTGATCGAACATCCGCGTGCCGGGGTACAGGGCGAGGGGACTGATCTGGCAGTCGCTGGGCCGGGTGTCGTGGATGAAGGCGGCACTCTCCTCCACGTCCGCCCAGGTCTCGCCGGGGATGCCCGTGATCAGGTAGATGCCCAGGTTCATGCCCACCTTGCGCACCAGGTCCAGGGCGCGGCGCGCGTGGCGCAGGTTGGTGCCCTTGTCCAGCAGGACCAGCACCCGCTCGCTGCCGTGCTCCACGCCGAACTGCATGAACTCGCAGCCGGCCCGCTTCATGGCCACCAGGCGATCCTCGTCCACCAGGTTCACCCGGCTCTGGCAGTTCCAAAGGGGGTGGAGACCGCTGCCCTGGATTCCTTCCATCAGCTTCAGCACCCGGTCGCGATTCGCGGTGAAGGTGTCGTCCCGGAAGCTGAAGTAGGTGAGGCCGTGCCGTTCGCGCAGCAGGCGCATCTCGCGCAGCACCGAATCGGCCCCGCGGAAGCGGATGGAGGTGCCCCAGAACTCCGGCGTGTTGCAGAAGTTGCAGGTGGCGGGGCAGCCCCGGCTGCTGCTCAGGTAGGCCAGCTGCCCCACGTCGTCGAGGAAGTCGGCCTCCAGGTGCTCGGCGGGCACGCCGACGGTGTCGAGGTCCTCCAGGGGGGGCTGAGGCAGGGTGCGGCCCCCCCGCAGGATCAGGCCCGGGGTGCGCTGCCACAGGTCCGATCCTGGGGCGGCCTGCAGGCGCTCCACGATGCCCAGAAGCACCGTCTCGCCCTCCCCCTGCACGATGGCATCCAGGGCGGGGCAGTCCTCGAAGACTTCCTGGGACAGGTGGGTGGGGTGGGGACCTCCCGCCAGGAGGATCGCCTCCGGGCAAGCCTCCCGCGCCCAGGTCAGCAACTCATAGGAGCGCTTGCGGTTGAAGGTGAACATGGAGATGCCCAGCACCGCCGGGTTCTGGGCCCGGAAGTAGGCCAGGACCTCCTTCCGGCCCTTGCCGCTCAGGTTGGCCACCCGGCAGGGGAACGACCGGGATTTGAGCATGGCCTGCAGGTAGCCGAGACCAATGGGCAGGAAGGTCATCCACTCGTCCCCGAAGCCACTCCGGGGGGCGCTGTAGGCAAGGAGGGTGTGAGGAGGGGTCATGGGATCCGAAAGCAGAGCTTTCCAGTGTACGGAACGGAATACATGATGGAAGCAAGAACACTTGTGGAGGAGCCTTGGCAGGCAACCTGATCCGGAATCCGGAGACCATCCTGGAGATCTTCCAGCGCGCGTGCGGTCGCCGTGAGCTGCTGATCCTGGTGACGCCCTACCTCCGGTTCGAATCGTCCTTCGTCAAGGTCGATGGCTCCGAGTTCCACGTCGTGGCGACCATGGGCCAGGAGGACGCCACCTTTGGTCTGCGCAACGCCGGGCTGAAGATGCGGTTCCCCCACGGGGTCAGCTTTCTGGAGGCCCCCACCGAGATGAAGGGCTTCGGCATGTACGACGGCCGACGCACGCTGCGTTTGCGGTTGCCGGATGTGCTCCAGGACGAAGATCACCGTGGCTCGTACCGCGTCGACCGCGTGGGCCGGATCCCCGTCACCTTCAGCACGCCCAAGTACGACCTGATCGTGGGGACCCTCGTGAACGTCAGCACCACAGGTGCCAGGATCTACAGCAGTCGGGATTTCATGGATGGGGAGTTGGAGCCGGGACAGGAAATGGCTGTGACCATCCAGGTGACGGACCAGATCCGCATCAACAGCAAAGTGAAGCTGCGCCATGTCCAGGGCCGCACCTTCGGCGTGGAGTACCGCCCACAGCTGGATGAGCAGGTCCTGCACCCCCTGTCCCGCTGGGTCTTCGAGAAGCGGGAGGAGGATCTCGAACGGATCGCGCAGCGCGGCGTGGAGACCGCCACCCCTTCCGGGGTCCCAAAGGTGGTGCTCGGCCGGCCCACCGGGCTGGTCCTGGTCTCCGGGGACGCGGCCCTGGAGGAGTCGCTGCAGGGACTCCTGGGCGGGCTCCAGGCGCTCAAGCGGGTACCCCCCACCATGGCGGCCCTGAAGGATGCCCTGAACCTGAGGCCGGCCCTGGTGCTCTACCACCTGCCCAGCCTCAGCCTGGATGAGCGTCGTCGCCTCAAGCCGATGGTCGAGAGCATCCAGGGACGGGTGCCCTTCCTGCTCCTGGGGACCGGCATCGAGGGTGGCGCCCTGCTCGAACTGGGCACGGAGCTCAAGGCCGCGGTGTCCATCGTGTTCAACCCCGAGCGCGGCACCTTCTTCCAGCGCCTCGTCCAGGGCGTCCTGCGCCGCACCTACGAGGGCGGGGAATCCCCCATGGCGCCCATGGACGCCGAACCCGCCTGACGCTTGTCAAGCCTCGTTCGGAGGGGCGGGAACCGGTAGAATCAAGGCTTCCGGAGCCTCCATGTCCGCTGCCCACGAACCGGCTGTCACCGAATCCCTGGCCCTGGAGTTGGGGCTGTCCAAGGACGAATGGCAGGTCATCCTGCGCCTCCTGGACGGCCGCCTGCCGACCTACTCCGAGCTGGGCGTGTTCAGCGCCATGTGGAGCGAACACTGCTCTTACAAATCGAGCCGCATCCACCTGAAGAACCTGCCCACCGAGGGCCCGCGGGTCATCGAGGGCCCCGGCGAGAACGCGGGCGTGGTGGACATCGGCGACGGTTGGGCCGTGGCCTTCAAGATGGAGAGCCACAACCACCCCAGCTTCATCGAGCCCTACCAGGGCGCCGCCACGGGCGTGGGGGGCATCCTGCGCGATGTCTTCACCATGGGCGCCCGGCCCCTGGCCAACCTGAACTCCCTGCGCTTCGGGGACATCAACGCCCCGCGCATGAAGGGCCTGGTCAAGGGCGTGGCCGCGGGCATCGCCGGCTACGGCAACTGCATGGGCATCCCCATGCTGGGCGGCGATGCGGCCTTCGACGCCAGCTACAACGGCAACATCCTCGTGAACGCCTTCACCCTGGGCGTGCTGCGCAGCGACAAGGTCTTCAAGGGCTTCGCCTCCGGTGTGGGCAACAAGGTCATGTATATCGGCTCCAAGACGGGCCGCGACGGCATCCACGGGGCCAGCATGGCCTCGGCGGAATTCGGCGAGGGCAGCGAGGAGAAGCGGCCCACGGTGCAGGTGGGCGACCCCTTCACCGAGAAGCTGCTGCTGGAAGCCTGCCTCGAGATCTTCAAGACCGATTGGGTCATCGGCATCCAGGACATGGGCGCCGCGGGCCTCACCTCCAGCAGCTTCGAGATGGCCAGCCGCGCCGGGACCGGCCTGGAGATCCGCCTGGACCAGGTGCCCCAGCGCGAGGAGGGCATGACGCCCTTCGAGCTGATGCTCAGCGAAAGCCAGGAGCGCATGTTGCTGGTGGCCCGGCCCGGCTGCGAACCGAACATCATCGCCGTGCTCCACAAGTGGGGACTCGATGCCTGCGTGGTGGGGGAGGTCACGGACAGCGGCCGCTTCATCGGCAGCTGGCACGGCGCGTCCGTCATCAACCTGCCCATCCAGCCCCTGGTGGACGCGGCGCCGAAGTATGATCGGCCCCGCCAGCGCCCCGGCTACCTCGATGCGGTGAACGCCGCGCCGCTGCCCGCCGACCTCAAGCCCACCGAGGTGGAGCGCACCCTGCGCCAGATCCTCCAGCAGCCCACGGTGGCCAGCAAGCGCTGGATCTTCGAACAGTACGACGGCACCGTCCGAAGCAACACGCTGCTGGGCATGGGCCGCGGCGACGCGGGCATCATCCGCGTGAAGGACGAGGCCGGCCAGGATACGAACAAGGCCGTGGCCATGAGCAGCGACTGCAACAGCCGCTTCTGCTACCTGGACCCCTTCTGGGGTGCGGCCCACGCCGTGGCCGAAGCCTGCCGCAACCTCGCCTGCGTGGGCGCCGAGCCCATCGGCCTCACGGACTGCCTCAACTACGGCAACCCCGAGAAGCCCGAGAACATGTGGACCTTCGAGCAGGGCTGCCTGGGCATCCGCCAAGCCTGCCTAGCCCTCGACGTGCCCATCGTCAGCGGCAACGTGAGCCTCTACAACGACACGGAAGGTCAGAGCATCTTCCCCACGCCCATGATCGCGGCGGTGGGCCTGGTCGAGGATTGCGCGGGCCCGGTGGCCATCGACGCACCCGATGCCACGGCCCTATCGAAAGTGGGCAACCGCATCTGCGGTTCCAGCTTCCGCGCGGCCCACGATGGCATCTTCCTGCTGGGCGAGACCCGCGAGGAACTGGGCGGCAGCGAGTACCTGAAGCTGCGCACGGGCCGCACCGAGGGCGCCTGCCCCGAGCTGCGCCTGGACGAGGAGCTGCGCCTGCAGGCCTGCGTGCGCGAAGGCATCCGCCTCGGGCTGATCCGCAGCGCCCATGACACCAGCGAGGGCGGCCTCCTGACGACGGTGCTCGAAAGCGCCTTCGGAGGCGAGATGGGCTGCCAGCTGATGCTGACCAAGGGCGCCCTGCGCCTGGACAGCCTGCTCTTCGGCGAGTCCGTGGGCCGCATCGTGGTCAGCGTCAGTGGCGAGGGCGAAGGCAGCCTGGCGACGCTTTGCGCCACGCACCGCGTGCCCTGCGCCAAGATCGGCACCGCCGGCGGCGCTCGCCTCACCGTCGCCGTGGACGGCCAGCCCCTGCTGGACGCGGATGCCGCGGAGCTGAAGGGGCTGTACGCCAACGCCCTGGAAGCGGCCCTGGGCTGATCCTGAGGACGCCTTGCCCACCCCCGGGAAGTCCCCCCAGCCGCCCCTGCTCTTCCTCGGCTGCCTGCTCCTGGGTGCGGGACTCCGATTTGTCCACCCCCTGGGCCTCGGCCTGCCGCTGACCGTCAGGCTGGGCCTGGGCGGGCTGATGCTGGGGCTGGTGATCCTCCACGGTGGCTGGGGCCTGCTGACCTTCCGGCGCATGGGCACCACGCCGGAGCCCAATGGCGTGGCCTCGGCGCTCCTGACCTCGGGCCCCTTCCGCTGGACGCGGAACCCGCTCTACCTCGGCCTCGCGACCCTGATGGTCTGCTTCGGCATCCTGCTGGATTCGGCCTGGGTGCTGGGTATGGCCCTGGTGCTGGTCCTCCTGCTGGACCGTCTGGTCATCGTCCGGGAGGAGGCCCGCCTGCTCGCCTTGTTCGGGGACGAATATGAGGCCTACACCCGGCGCGTGAGGCGATGGCTATGAGGCCGCTTTCGCGGTTCGCGGCCCTCTGCCTCCTGATCGCCGCCCCGCTCATGGCGGCCGACGAACACCGGCAGATCGAGAACCGGCGGCTCAGCTGGACCGATTTCCGGGGCGTTCCCGAAGCGGACAAACCCTTTGACGCCTACACCTACTGGACTGTGCACTACCGCTACGAGGCGCCGGTCCGGGAGGGCGATGGCTTCCGGATCACGGTCAGGGTCTGGAACCAGCTGGGGGATCGCTCCTGGGTGCGACCCCACGCCCTCCGGGGCGCCCGAAGTGCCGAGCTCCTGAACCACGAGCAGGGGCACTACACGCTGGGCCTTCTGTGCGCCCTGGAATTCAAGAAGGCGGCCACGGAACGCCGGTTCGGCCCGCGCCCTCAAGTGGAGATCAGAGACCTCTTCGATCAGGTCCTGCGGAAGTACGTGGACCTGGAGAAGACCTACGACGCCGAGACCCAGCACATGCGGGACCGGGCGGCCCAGCGGACCTGGGACCAGCGGCTGGCGCAGATGGTCGGCGAACGCTGGGTGGAGCGCTGACGGTTCACATCCCCATGGCGATGGGGGTCTTGAGCTTCCCCAGGAGGGCGCGCAGCGTCGCCTCATCCGATTTGAGGATTGCCTTGAAGGCCGCGCGATCCGTGTGGTGGATCTCCCGCTGGAGGTCCTCGAGGCGGTGCTCCAGGGTCCGGGTGAGGAGTTCCATTTCCTTGGCGTCCAGATCGAGTTCCATGGCGTCCTCCTGCGCGGCCCGGGGAACCCTCGGGTGCGGGCCATGCCCGGAGGAAATATCGGGCCCTCTGCTGGTTGGCGCCACTCCGCCTCGATCCATCAGGCCTCGAAGTACAGGGCCATCTCGTAGGGGTGGGGACGGTTGCGCACGGCGGCCTCCTGGGCGCGGAGGTGCTTCAGGTAGTCCTCCAGCTGCAGGCGCTCGAAGGTGCCCCCGGCCAGCAGGAAGTCCATGTCGCCCTCCAGCGCGTCGCAGGCTTCGGTGAGGCTGGTGGGCAGGCTCTTGATCTTCCGGCGCTGCTCCTCGTTCCAGCTGAAGATGTTCTGGTCGATGGGGCCGAAGCCCAGGGCCGTGGGATCCATCTTCTTCTGGATGCCGTCGATGCCCGCCAGCAGCTGCGCCGCCAGGGCCAGGTAGACATTGCAGGTGGCGTCGGGCGGACGGAATTCGAAGCGCGCGGTCTCCGGCTGGTCCGCGTACTTGGGCACCCGAATGGCCGCCGAGCGGTTGCCCAGGGAGAAGAAGGCGCTGATGGGGGCCTCGAAGCCCGGCACCAGGCGGCGGTAGCTGTTGGTGCTGGGGTTGGTGATGGCCAGCAGGGCCGGGCCGTGGGCCAGGATGCCGCCGATGTACCAGAGGGCCTCCTGGCTCATTTTGCCGTAGCCGTTTTCGTCGTAGAAGAGGTTCTTCCCGGCCTTCATGAGCATCTGGTGGAAGTGCATGCCGCTGCCGGCCTCCCCGTAGAGGGGCTTGGGCATGAAGGTGGCCGTCTGGTCTTTTCGATGGGCCACCATCTTCACCACGTACTTCACGATCTGGGTGGCGTCGCCCGCCTTCAGCAGGGGGAAGAGGGGCGTCTCGATCTCGCACTGGCCGGGGCCGCCCACCTCGTGGTGGTGGTACTTCACCTCCACGCCCATGCGCTCCATTTCCATGCAGATCTCGGCGCGCAGGTTGTAGAGCTGGTCCTTGGGCGCCATGGCGTGGTAGCCGCCATGCAGGGGGATGAAGTGCCCGTGGCCGCCCTCGTGGCTGTGCCAGTCGGCCTCACGGCTGTCGACGCGGTACGAAGCCGTGTTCACGCCGTTCTCGTAGCTCACCTTGTCGAAGACGTAGAACTCGTACTCGGGCCCCCAGATGCTCTGGTCGGCGATGCCCGTCTCCCGGAGATAGGCCTCGGCGCGGATGGCGATGTTGCGGGGATCGACGGAGAAGGGCGCCTTGGTGTCGGCCTCGAAGGCCGAGCAGATGAAGCTGAGGGTGGGCAGGTCCCAGAAGGGGTCCATGTAGCCGGTGGCCAGGTCGGGGATCAGCACCATGTCGCCGGACTTCACGGACTTCAGCCCCACGCTGGAGCCGTCGAAGCCCACGCCGTCCCGCATGAGCTGCTCGTTGAACTGCGAAGCCGGGATGCTGACGTGGTGCCAGCGGCCCCAGAGGTCGCTGAAGATCAGGTCGATCATGCGGACCGAATGCGCCTGGATGTACTGCCGAGCCTGCTCGAAACCGGTGAACACGGGGCCTCCACGGGACCCGGTCATTGTAGATCGACGAATCAACAAAGAGTGTGATCTGGCTCAACCCTCGCTCAGGACCGGAGGATCCGCCCCGGCAGCAGGAACAGGCCCCGCACGATCCCGAAGGCGCCCTCCACGGCGAAGCCCAGGATGCGGAAGGGCAGGAGCAGGAGCCAGATCAGCGGATAGAGGATCAGCGCCAGGATGGCCAGCGGCCAGCAGAAGATCAGCAGAATGAGCCAGAGCAGGAACGCGACCATGGGGACCTCCTCGGAAAGGCTGCGCAGCTCCTCCTCAGGATGCCGCTCCAGATCGGCGAGCCCGCGCCGGGAATCGGCGGACGGTCGTTGCTATGATCCATCCAGCCTTCCAAGGACAGCCCATGACCCGCCATCCGGATTCCCCAGCCTTCGATCGCCGCACCTTCCTGGGCGCGGGCCTGGCCATGAGTGCCGGCGCGCTCATGGGGGCGGGCAGGAAGGCTCCGGCCGCCGCGGGCCTGGTGCTGGAGGAGGCCAGCATCGAGTACCTGCAGGCCGGATTGGCCGGGGGGCGCTGGACTTCGGTGGACCTGGTGCGCCGCTACCAGGCGCGCATCCGGGCCCTGGACCAGTCCGGCCCGAAGCTGAACTCGGTCATCGAACTGAACCCGGAGGCTCTGGCCATCGCCCAGGCCCTGGATGCGGAGCGCAAGGCGGGGAAGCCGCGCGGGCCGCTGCATGGCATTCCGGTGCTCATCAAGGACAACATCGACACCGCCGACCGCATGAAGACCACGGCCGGCTCCCTGGCCCTGGCGGAGGCGCCTGCGCCCAGGGAGGACGCCTTCATCGTGGCGAAGCTGCGTGAAGCAGGCGCGGTGGTCCTGGGGAAGACGAACCTCAGCGAGTGGGCCAACCTGCGCTCCACCCGCAGTAGCAGCGGCTGGAGCGGGCGCGGCGGCCAGACGCGGAATCCCTACGCCCTGGACCGCAGTCCCAGCGGCTCCAGCTCCGGCTCGGGTGCTGCCACCGCGGCCAGCCTCTGCGCCGCGGCCGTGGGCACGGAAACGGACGGCTCCGTGGTGAGTCCTGCCAACGCCAACGGCCTGGTGGGCCTCAAACCCACGGTAGGCCTGCTGAGCCGCAGCGGGATCATCCCCATCTCCCACACCCAGGACACGGCCGGGCCCATGACGCGCACGGTGCGCGACGCGGCCCTCCTGCTGGGCGCGATGGCAGGCACGGATTCCAGGGATGCCGCCACCCGCGAGGCGGATGCCCGGCGGGATGTGGACTACACCCGCTTCCTCGCGAAGGGCGGCCTCAAGGGCGCCCGTCTCGGCGTGGTGAAGAACCTCCTGGGCGTCCACGCCCACGTGGATGCGGTGATCCTGCCCGCCCTGGAGACCCTGAAGGCCCAGGGGGCCACGCTCGTGGACGTGGAGCTGAAGTCCGCGGCCTACGACGATGCGGAATTCGAGGTGCTGCTCTACGAGTTCAAGGCGGACCTGAACGCCTACCTCGGGGGCCGGGGCGGCGCCGTGGAGGACCTGACCACCCTGATGGCCTTCAACGAGCAGCGGCGCCAGGAGGAGATGCCCTTCTTCGGCCAGGAACTGCTGCAGCAGGCGCAGGCCAAGGGGCCGCTGACGGATGCGGCGTATCTGAAGGCCCTCGACACCTGCGCCCAGGCCCGCCGGGACATCACGGGCCTGCTGGAGAAGCATCAGCTGCAGGCGCTTGTGGGCCCCACGGGCGGACCGGCCTGGCTCATCGATCACGTCAACGGCGACAGCTCCAGCCTCAGCTTCTCGAGCCCCGCGGCGGTGGCCGGCTGTCCCCACCTCACCGTGCCGGCCGGCTTCGCCTTCGGGCTGCCCGTGGGGCTGTCCTTCGTGGGCGGCCCCTGGCAGGAAGGGATTCTGTTCAGGCTGGCCTTCGCCTTCGAGCAGACCACCCGGGCGCGGCGGGCGCCGAGGTTCCCGGCGACCGCCGCCGTACCCCGTTGACATCCACCCCGGCCCCCCGCACCCTGGGCCATTCCCCACAGGAGCATTCATGAACCGAGCCCTGCTTGCCCTCCTCTTCGCGGCCGCCTCCGTGGCGGCCCTGGCCCAGACCAAGCCCGCGCCGGCGCCAGCGGCCAAGCCCGCCGCCCCCGCCGCCAAGCCGGCCGCTCCCGCTCCCGCGGCGAAGCCCGCCAGCGCCATCCTGGCCAACAAGGACTCCAAGACCTACCACCGCGCCGACTGCAAGGCCGCCGCGAAGATCAAGGAGGCCAACAAGACGTCCTTCGCCTCCGCTGCCGAAGCCGACAAGGCCGGCTACAAGGCCTGCAAGGTCTGCAAGCCGTAGGAAGTCCTCAGTCCTCAGTCAAATGACCATTCGTGGAGGTTCCTATGAAGGTGCTGCTTCCGATCCTGCTCGGCGCGTCTCTGGTGCTCTCGGCCCAGATTCCCACCAAGGAAGAGCTGAAGGCCAAGGCGGACGCTGCCGTGGATGCGGGCAAGGCCAAGGCCGATGCCAAGGCTGAGGACGCCAAGGCCAAGGCCGACCAGAAGGTCACGGACGCCAAGGCCAAGGCGGATGCCAAGGCCGACGCCAAGGCGGGCGCCATTCCCGGCGCCAGCGACAAGGTGAAGGCCGCCACCGCCAAGGGTGAGGGCGCCGCCAAGACCGGCACCGACAAGGCCAAGGGCAAGACCAAGAAGGGGGCCGAGAAGGGCGCCGCCAAGGCCAAGGCCGTCACCGAAAAGGCTGCTAAATAAGCATTTCTCTAACTCCAAAAAAAGGGCGCCGGAAGGCGCCCGTATTTTGGAGTGAGGACGAAGTCCTACTTCTTCGGGAACTGCCGGTCGTAGGCTTCCTGGGCGTACTCGCTGGGGGGCACGCCGAAGCGGCGCTTGAAGGCGCGGGTGAAGGCGCTGGCGTCGTAGAAGCCGAGGATCTTCGCCACGTCGCTGGGCCGCTCGCCGTTGGCCAGCAGGGTGACGGCGCGCTGCAGGCGCCGCTCGATGAGGTACTGGTGGGGCGTGGTGCTGGTGGCCTCGCGGAAGAGGCGGATGAAGTGGTCCGGCGTGCAGCGGGCCATGGTGGCCAGCTCAGGCACGCTGTTCTTGGCGCCCAGGTGGACTTCCATGTGGTCCAGCACCAGCTGCAGGGTGGAGCGGTTCAGGCGGTAAGGGAAGCGGCCCCGGTCCTCCTTCTCCGTCAGGCGCGACAGCTCGGCGCCCAGCAGGATGAGGAACAGCTCGCGCGTCATCAGCTGCACGCCATCGGGATTCGTCAGCTCCTGCGTGAAGATGCTGAAGAGCTGCTTGAGGCTGAGGCTGCGCAGCACGGCGAAGCTGGATTCCTGCCACTTGCGGGGCGGATGCTGCAGGGAGGACAGCAGGGGCTCGGGGAAGGGTCCTTCCATGAACAGCGCCGTGAAGCCGAAGGGCGTGTTCGCGTGATGGCGCTTCAGCGTGTGGCCGAAACCCGGCAGCAGCAGGGCCAGGTCGCCGGAGCGGATCACCCCCTCCTCGCGGTCCTCGCCGGTGCACACGCGCACGGCGTGGGTGGGCTGCAGCAGCGTCCAGGCGTCCCGGGCGGGCAGGATCTTGGACGGCACAGGATCGCGCTTGAGCACGGCCAAGCGGAGCGGTCCACTGGTATAGGTCAGGAGGTTTTTGGCTTCTGGGTCGCTCATGGCTCAGGAATAAAAAGAGATGCCTACCGAGGCATTACGGGAGGATGACAGGAAAATCATCCTGAGGACGGGCGATTTTCACAGCGCCGTCATTTGTGATCCCCGTCAGGCCCGGGCGAAGGCTGCCGCGAGGCTCCTGAACATGCCGAGGCCGCCTGTGGGGCCGAGCTTGGGGTCCACGGCCCGCTCGGGGTGGGGCATCATCCCCAGCACGTTGCCCCGGACGTTGACGATGCCCGCGATGCCGTTCATGGCGCCGTTGGGCACGTGGGCCTCGCCGATTTCGCCCTTCGAGGAGCAGTAGCGCAGGGCCACGCCGCCCCGGGCCTCCAGGTCCGCCAGGTCTGCGGGATCCAGGGTGAAGTTGCCTTCGGCATGGGCGATGGGCACCTGGAACACCTCGCCGGGCTTCATGGCCCGGGTGAAGGGCAGGTCGGCCCGCTCCACGCGCAGGTGGACGTCGGCATGGATGAAGCGCAGCGACTCGTTGCGCAGCAGGGCGCCGGGCAGCAGCTGGGCCTCGCAGAGGATCTGGAAGCCGTTGCACACCCCCAGCAGCAGGCCACCGTTGTCGGCGTGGCGTTTCACGTCAGCCATGATGGGCGCCAGGGCCGCGATGGCGCCGCAGCGCAGGTAGTCGCCGTAGCTGAAGCCGCCGGGCACGAAGACCAGTTCGGTGTTCTCGGGCAGGCGCGTCTCCTGGTGCCAGACCGGGATCGTCTCCCAGCCCATCACCGTGCCACAGGCATGCAGGGCGTCGTGATCGCAATTGGAGCCGGGGAAGACCGGCACGGCCACCCGCATCACAGCACCTCGATGGAGGCCTTCTCCATCACAGGATTGACCAGGAGCTTTTCGCACATGGCCAGGGCCCTGGCCTTCACCTCGGCGGGGTCCGTGCCCGGCACGTCCATCTCGATGAGGCGGCCGATGCGGACGTGGTCCACGGCAAAGCCGAACCCATGCAGGCCCTGTTCCACCGCCTTGCCCTGGGGATCCAGGATCCCGGGCTTCAACTGCACCGACACACGCACCTTCATGGGGCCCTCCGGCTTCCAGTCTACCTGAGGGAAGCCCTTCAGCCGCGTGGCTTCCAGCGGTGGGCTTCCAGGTCCAGGTTGCCCAGGTCGTCCACCTCGATGCCCTCGTCGCGCAGGCGCCCGATCTGCTCGAAGGCGCCCCACCAGCGGCCCCGGCTGGGCACGTAGCCCCGGGTGTTGACCACGCGGTGCCAGGGCAGCCTGGTGCCCTCCGGCAGGCCCGACAGCACCATGCCCACCTGCCGAGGGCGCTGGGGGAAGCCCGCCAGGGCGGCGATCTGCCCGTACGAGGCCAGCCGGCCCTTGGGGATCTTCTTCACGATGGCCAGCACGGCGGCGCGAAAGTCCGCGGGCGGGTCTCCCGGCTCGATGCGCTTGCTGCTTTTCACTAGGCCTGCACCCCCGGGCGCTGGTCTGCGGGCACGCGGGAGCAGAAGCCTCCTTCGTAGCTGTGCCAGTGGCCCAGGTCCTCCTCGGGGTACGCCCAGCACCAGTAGCCGTCGCCGGAGTCGAAGTCCACCAGCCAGAGCCCCTTCACCTCCGCCTCCAGGTCGTTCATGCTCTGCTGCCAGCTCTGCACCAGGACCTGCAGCCGCTCCCGCAGGGCCTCGGCCCGCGTCTCGTCCTTGGCATCCTCGGCCTGGCTCAGTTCCTCAGCCAGACTGGCGGCCAGTGTGTAGACAGGTTCCGTCGTGGCCTTCACTTGCGGCATCAGGACCCGCGCTTCGTCCAGGGTGAAAATGCGGCCCATGGTGCCTCCGTTGCTCCATGATAAACCCATGCGGTTCGTGCCCCTGATTCCGTCGAGTTTTGATCCAGCGCCCTGGCTGGCCCTGGGTCCGGTCACGCTCCAGTGGGACGGCGTCCTGCACGGGCAGTGGCCCCAGGTTGCGCGGCGGGGGGTGGCCATCCATGCCGTCCACCTACCCGGCGAAGCGCCGGTGGAGGAGGCCCTGGAGGTGCTGCGGCACGGGCTCGGCGCGGATTTCCTGGTGATTCCCGTGCGGCATCCGGAGACGCGCGAGGCCGGCTTCCGGATCCTTGGGCACCTGGAGACCCTGCTGGAGGCCACCTCGGGGCGGGGGATCAAGCTGGCACTGCATCTGGAAGCGGGCTCGGAAGCCACGGTGCTGGACCTCCTGCACCAGGCCCGCGCCGAGGCCGTCGGCTTCTGCTGGCATCCCGCCATCCTGGACGCCGAGCCGCTGGCCGACCGGCTCTGGTGCGCCGTATGCGAGCCGCGGACAGACCTTCATCCACTCCAGGCTTTGGGCTACCGGTGGGACATGGCCATCGCCGCGACGGACCCGGAGGCCTTCCGCACCCAGGCCGAGGCGTTGGGGGTGGCGTACCCGCCGGTCATCTTCCCTGCGGAAATGCCCACCACGATGCTGGGACGACCCGTGGTGCCCGACGACAGCCTCGTCTTCGGCCGGCACCTGAACCGGGATGGGGAGCGCGCTTGACCCGGACCCTGCTCGTCATCGCCGGCGAGGACTCCGGCGACCTGCACGGCGCGGAACTGCTGCGCGAGTTGAAGCTCCGCGAGCCCGGGCTGAGGATCATCGGCGTGGGCGGCCCCCGCATGACGCCCTTCCTGGACCGAAAGCTGGCCGACGTGAAGGACCTCGCCGTGGTGGGCTTCATCGAGGTCATCCGGCACCTGCCCCGGCTGAACCGGCTCTTCAAGGAGATCCTCGCCGCCGCGCGGGAGGAATCGGTCTCCGCGGCCCTGCTCATCGACTATCCCGGCTTCAACCTGCGGCTGGCCAAGGCCCTGCGGAGGCAGCAGCCCGGCGTGAAGCTCCACCAGTACGTGTGTCCCCAGGTGTGGGCCTGGAAGAAGGGCCGCATTCCGGATCTGGGAACGACCCTCGATACCCTCTACTGCCTTTTCGACTTCGAGCCGGAGCTGTTCCGCGGCTACCCCGTGGACGCCCGGTTCGTGGGGCATCCCCTGGTGGAGGTGGTGAAGCCGGAGTGCGACCGCGGCACCTTCTTCGGGGAGACGGGGCTGGATCGGGCCAGACCCCTGGTGGCCCTGCTGCCCGGCAGCCGCACGGGGGAGATCCAGCGGCTGCTGCCCCCCATGGCCGAGCTGGCCCGGCGATGGCGGCAGGAGCGGCCCGAGGTCCAGTGGGTGCTGCCCGTGGCGCCGACGCTGGACCCCACCTTCGTGAGGGCCCACCTCGGCGGCGCCCCCGTCACCCTGGTCCAGGACCGGACCTACGCCGCCCGGGCCTACGCCGATGCGGCCCTGGTGGCCTCGGGGACCGCGACCCTGGAGACGGCCCTGCTGGGCACGCCCTTCGCCATCGTCTACCGGCTGAACGCGCTCACTTACCAGATCGCCCGGCACATCGTGAAGGTGCCCCACTTCGGGTTGGCCAACGTGGTGGCCGGGCGGGAAGTGGCGGTGGAACTGCTGCAGGACGAGGTCAATCCGGAGCGCCTCGGGGTGGAGCTGACGCGGTTGCTGGAGCCCGAGACGGCTCGGCGCGTGCGCGCCGAGCTGGGGGACGTGCGCGGGCACCTGGGCGAGCCCGGGGCTGCCGGGCGCGTGGCAGAAGACCTGCTCGGGAAGCTCTGACCGGTCCAGGGACGAACCTTCACGACCCCTCGCGGCATCTCAGGAAGGGAGGTGTCCCATGAACCCCATGCTCCTGACCGTTCCGATGCTGGTGCTGCAGGTCCCCCAGACGCCGCTGCCCGAGGTGGAGGCCAAGGATCTGGCACCGGCCCCACGGGGGCCCATGGCCCCTCGCGTCCCCGATGCCGGCGCCGAGCGCAGCGCCTTCGGCCAGGCCCGCCATGCCGCCCGCCGGGGGCCCTCCCTTCCCGCCGTGCAACTGCCAGGCGGCAGCGTCCGCGTGAAGGACCGGATCCCCGACATCAGCGGGTGGCGGGCCTACGCCATCGAGGTGCCTGGTGGCGCGTCCGTGAAGGCGCACGTGGTGGAGGGGCGCAAGGGCTGGTTCCGCGTTCTGGGCGTGAACGCCTGGGGTCGCGAGGAGGTCGGACTGCTGCAGAACCGGATCGCCACCGGGGAACCCCAGGCCACCTACAAAAACCCCGGTCCGGAGCCCCGCACGATCTACTTCATCGTGGACACGCTGGATTCCAACATGACCGGCGAGGCCTTCACGCTGGAAGTCACTCGCGGCGAGTAGGTACCTGGTCGATCGCCACCGCCATCCGCTGCGGCAGGGCGTCCTGGAAGGTCTTCCGCAGGGGCTCCGGGGCGCTCTGCCAGGCTTTCAAGGCCTTGGTCCGGCTCGGGTAGGTGCCGAAGCAGGCCTGCCAGAAGCGGAGCCCATCCTTGCGGACGAAGGGCAGGATCAGGAGGTCCGCCGCCCTGGATCCCGCTGCCCGGGCCACCAGCTTGAGGCCCTCCGAGCGGCCTGACACCACCAGCCGCATGGTCCAGGAGCCTTCCGGGGCTGCGCTCCTGAGTGCCTCGCCACGGTGGAGGGCCTCATTCAGGTCCATGCGGTCCAGGGGCTTGATGGCCTCCTCGGGGCTCTCCAGATCCTTCTCCGTGAGCATGCGCCGGGGGGCCTCCACCCGCACCTCCACACTGCGGGACGAGCCGCCCATGAGGTTGCTCACGCTCAGGGTGTAGACCGTGGTCTTGTCGGGCACCACGGCGATGCTGGACTGGCCGTCCAGCTCCAAGCCGCCGGGCTCCAGCCGGACCTTGGCATTACCCTGGCACAGCCAGCGCAGGTCCACCTGCTCGCCGGGTTTCACCACCGTGCGGCTTGCCTCGAAGGTGCAGACCGTGGCCGTGGCCGGAGGAAGGGCCGCCGTCAGGCGCCCCAGCACGGAGACCTCCACGGTGCGGCTCTGGCCCCCGGCGGCGTTGTTGGCCGTGATGGTGTACCGCGTGCTCTCCAGGGGGGTGACGGTGACCTCGCTCTTGCCGTCCAGTTCGAGACCGCCGGGCTCCAGGCGCACCTTAGCGCTGCCGGCGCACTCCCACTTCAGGACGACGGGTTCGCCGGGCAGCACGGCCTTGGCACTGGCATCGAAGGCGCAGATCCGGGCCGGATCCCCCAGAGCCATGCCGGGCGTGACGCGCACCTCCGCCTTGCCCAACTCGGCCCCGCCAGGCCGGGCATCGAACACGCGGTAGGTGGTGGTATAGGCCGGTCGCAAGGTCACCTGGAACTTCCCGGGCAGCACCATGCCGCCTGGCTCCAGGCGGATCTGCGGCGCCTGCGGACAGGCCCAGGTCAGCAGCACCGATTCGCCGGGCCGAACTTCTCCAGGCTCCAGGCTCAGGGTGCAGGGCGTGGGGGCCTGGGCCAGGCAGAGGAGCAGGGACAGGGGCAGGAGCAAGGGCATTTTGGGAGTGTAGCCCGGGTGATCGGATCGGTGCGCCACCGGCCTCCCGCCCGTCCGGGCACAAGACCCTGGACAAGGGGGTTAATATTCTTTCCGACTATCCCAACATCCGGAAAGGAAGGCCTCTTGCCTGTGCGGGTCGTCCCGTTGCAGTGACGCCGCCCCGCGCCGCCGCCCCATGGATCCCCAGCTCCTCATTCCCCTCCTGCCCGGTGACGTGGTCGGCCGCTACCGGGTGGAGGACTTTGTCGCGGAAGGGGGCATGGGCCAGGTCTTTCGCGCCTGGGACACGACACTCGAACGTCGCGTCGCGCTGAAGGTCATCCGCGCCGAGCATGCCAGCGAGAAGGCGGCGCTCGTCCGCTTCCAGCGCGAAGCCCAGATTCTCGCCAAGCTCGACCATCCGGGCATCTGCCATGTGTACGACTGGCTGGACCATCGCAGCACTTTGGTGATGGCCATGGAGTGGGTGGATGGGGAACCGCTGTCGGCCTTGATCGAACGGGGGCCGCTGCCGGTCCAGCGGGTGATCCGGCTGGTGCGGGAAGTGGCCATCGCCCTGGCCGCGGCCCACGCGAAGGGCGTGGTGCACCGGGACCTGAAACCGTCGAACATCCTGGTCACCTGGGACGGGGCGGCCAAGATCCTCGATTTCGGGTTGGCCAAGTCCCTTGGGCAGGCCTCCTCGGAGGATACGGAACCGGGGTGGTCATCTCCCGCGGGCGAGGACGCCTCCACGGACTACTGCGGCGAACCCGTCACGTCGCTGACCCAGCCCGGCATGATCATGGGCACCCGGGGTTTCATGGCGCCGGAGCTGCTGATGGGGGAGACCGGATCGGCCAGCGCTGACCTGTACGCCCTGGGCGTCATCACGGCCATGGCCCTCACGGGGGAGAAGAACCAGCCTGATCACGGCAGGGGCAATCCCTGGGCGCGGAGCGTGCTGAAGCGGCGCTCGGGTTCGGGTTTCCAGGCCCCGGGACCACGGGCGCTCTGGAACCTAGTGGACCGCCTGCTGTCTCCCGATCCCGACATCCGCCCTGCGGCCCAGGAGGTGGTGCAGACGCTGGACCGCCTCTCGGCGCCCGCTTCGCCCGTGTGGTGGGTCACCCTCACTGCGGCCAGCACCCTCCTGGTGGCGGGGCTTGGCTTCTGGTCCTACGCGCGCGGGGCCATCCCGGAGTTCTCCGCCACCCGCCAGGCGCGGCTGGTGGTGGTGCCGATCCGGAACCTCACCCCTGAACCGGCCCTCGACCCAGAGGCCGAGATCGTCACCACCGACCTGCTGGAGCACGTCCTCCGCTCCTTCCCGCAGGTGCGGGTGGTGCAGGATCTGGGCAAGGACGATGAACGCCCCCGGCTGAAGGGCGAGCCGTCGGAGTTTCTCCCCCGCCTGCTGGAGCGTACGGGAGCGGACCTCATTCTGTTTGGAGAACTCTCCACCCTGCCCGAGACGGGCCAGAAAGCCCTGCGGGTGAGGCTGCTGGACCGCCACGGCAGGCGGCGGGCCAGCCGTGAAGTGCTGTCCCGAGGCATGGAGTACGAGCCGGAATGGTCGGTGCCGGCGCTGGTCCAGGAACTCAGCCGTTCCGTGACGCCGCTGGGCCGGCCCCCGGAATTTCCGCCCCTGCCTTCCAAGGAGGCGCTTGAGGCTTATGGCCAGGGGCTCGACCTGCTGAAGCGGGGGGACGCGATCCGGGCCCTTCCGCTGCTGGAGCGGGCCGCGCACCTCGCCCCGCGCTACGCCCCGGCCGTCATGCGGTATGGCCAGGTGCTCTACGAGCGGGGGGATTCCAAGGCCCTGCCCACCTTCATGTGGGCCCATACCACCGCCCGGGAGATGGCCGATCGATATGCCGAGGCCGAGTCCCTGATCGGCCTCGCCCTGCTGGCCCGCCGGAACGACAAGCGGTCGGATGAGGAGGTGCCGCTCCTGGAACAGGCGCTCAAGCTGGGGGAGGCCACCGGGGACACCGATCTCCAGGCCCTGGTCCTGGATCACCTGGGGGTCCACTGGACCACCCGGGAGCGATGGGGCCAGGCCCAGCAGGTGCTCCGGTCCGCCGAGGAGAAGGTCACGGCCACGGGAAACCGGGGCCTTCGCGCCTCCATCCGGGTGGACCTCGCCAACCTGGCCAAATACCGGCCCGACGGTGCACCCCAGGCCCGGGCCCTGTACCAGGCCGCCTACGAAGATGCCCAGGTCAGCTTGAACCCGAAGCACCGAGCGGTCGTCCTGAACAACCTGGCGGTGATGGACCTCGATGAGGGCCGGGTGGCTCAGGCGGAAAAGGCCATCCAGGAGGTGCTGCTGCTGCGAAAGGAGCTTGGAGATGTGGAAGGCGAGTACAGAGCCACCCTCCTGCTGGGCATCGCCGCCTACATGCAGGGTCGGCTGGACCAGGCCGCCAGCCGCTTCGAGGCCACCCTGAAGGGCGCCCGGGAGCACGACATGGTCCTTCTCCAGGGGCGGGCGCTCTATCGCCTGGGGGATGTCCTGCGAACCAGGGGAAAACCGGTCGCGGCCTCCCAGCGCCTGCTGGAGGCGCTGGATTGCCTGCGGAAGAAGGGCACGCCCCAGAATCAGGCCGAGGCCCTGGCCACCTTCGCCGAATGCAGGGCCCGCCAGTCGGATGCCACCGGCGCCGAGCGGCTCATCGAGGAGGCCCGGCGCCTGGCCGGCAGGGATATCCCGCATGTCTGGCGTGCCAGGGCCTGGGTGGACCACCAGCAAGGACGGGACAAGGCCGCGATGGAAAACCTGTCGCAGGCCCTGGCCCTGCCGAGAAGTGAAGACCCCGAGCACCAGGACGAGCTGAAGGCTCTCCTCGCTGCCTGGTCTGGCAAAGCGAGAACGCGCGCACCTTTGAAACGAAACCCGAACCCCTGAACCCGTCATCCACCCAAGGAGGCGTCATGAACAGCAAGCCCTTCAGGCATGACACGATGAACGACCGGATCGACCCCGGAGGTGCGAAGGGATGGTGCTTCGATCAGGTCGACGAGAACCAGGAGAACCCTCGGAGCATCCATCTCAAGGCCCTGAAGAAGTGGCATGTGATCACCTTCGACCACACCGGCAGGGAGATCACCACGCCGATGCCAGATGGCGAGTACACCCTTCTTTTCCCGCCCGGCTCGGCGAACCTCTCCCTGCTCATCATCGACCCGGACCCCGGCGGTGGTGAGCGGGCCGGCGTCCCCTTGCCCTGACCCGACTTCGGTCCTCCCTTCGCAGCACTGATCCTCAAGGCCCTCCCCACCACCCCGGCCCCCATTCCAGGAGATGCCATGTGCTCAGCGACGCTCTACAGGCAAAGACAGTTCGAAATGGACCCGACCGAAGCTGCGACGGTCACCATCGTGGTGCTCGGCGACTGGGAAATCCAGGGGCCGAAAGGCAAATCGCAGTGCCTCCCTCCGGGCAGGTACAAGCTCATCTTCACGCCGAGATCGATGACCTCGCTGAAGCTGATCGTCATCGACCCGGATCCCGGAGGGGGAAGGCCCTAGGCGCCCTCAGTTCCCCAGGTACGTGAACCAGAACCGCACGCCGAGATACTGCCCCTCGTACCCCTCCGGCAGCCGCTGGAGGGGCGCGGAGCGCAGCACGGCCATGCGGGCGCTCTCGTCCATGGCCGCGTTGCCGCTGGGGATCTCCACGCGCACGCGGTCGAGGCTGCCGTCCCGGGCGACGCGGAAGTAGATCTGCACCCGGCCCTGGGTGCTGGAGACGCGGTTCCAGTTGCTGGTGATGCGGGTCTGCACCTGCTGCAGGTACCAGGTGTAGGGAAAGTCCCCGTCCACGCCCCCCACCAAGCCCACGCCGCCCTGCACGCCGGAGGTGGGGTTCAGTCCGGGGATGCCACTGCCCGCGCCGAAGGCCGCCCCGTTACCGGTGCCCACGGCCCCGGCCACGGGGGTCGGCGTGGCGGTCTTGCCCTTGGCGGCCGTGGTGCCCGTGCCCTGGCTGGCGGCGTCCTTGTTGTCGCCCCGGGCGGCGGCCGTGGTGGTCTTGGCGGCGAAGGGATCGGGGGCGGTGGCCGAGGGGGCAGTCTGGCGGACCGGGGCCACCTCCTCCACCCGGCGCAGGCGCTCTCCGGACTTGCCCACCTCCATGGCCTCGGAGCCGCCGGAGGCGCCGGCCAAGGCCGAGGGCAGGTTCACCCAGGTGACCTTCACTTCCTCGGGCTTCTCCGCGCCGCCCCCCCGGGGCCAGAAGAAGGCCACCCCCAGGGTCAGGTGCAGGGCCAGGCTCAGGGCCAGACCGGGGCCCCAGCGCAGCTCACCGAGGTGGGCGCGGCTGCGGAGGTAGGCCTGCAGATCCTGGCTCATCTCAGGTCGATGGGGGGCGCCGCGGGGGCAGCGGCGGTGACGAAGCCCACCTGAGTGAAACCGGCCTCGCGGATGGCGTCCACCACCTGGATGACGCGGCCGTAGGGCACGTTGTGGTCGGCGCGGACCAGCACGGGCCGCTTGCCGTCACTCTGGGCCTTGGCTTTCAGCTGGTTGGCCAGGACGGGCAGGGGCATGAAGGCCTGGCCGAACTGCAGGCGCCCGTCGAAGGTGATGGAAACGGTGAGCGCCTCGCTCTCCAGGTTGCGTCCGGTGCGGCTCTCCGGAAGCTTCACGTCCACGCCCGTGGTCATCATGGGTGCCGCGATCATGAAGATGATCAGGAGCACCAGCATCACGTCGATGAGCGGCGTCATGTTGATGTCGGCCATGGCGCCGCGCCTGGATCCTGGGGTGAAGGCCATGCTGCTCCCGGGCTAGAGGGCTCCAGTCTAACGCGTGGCGACCCCGGCAACGGCGCGGCTGGATCCCGGGCCCTGCGGCCCCGGTCTCCGGCAGACCGCCCGCCGGCCCAAGAAAAAGCGGGAGCCCCGGCTCCCGCTTTCCTCCTGGATCAGAGAACGCTATTCGACTTCGCCGGCCAGGGCAGGCACTTCCGCCAAGGGTGCGGGGGACTTCGACTTGCCGAGGGTGGCGTGGAAGGTCTCCCAGTCCAGCTCCTTCTCCCAGCTGGCCATGACCACGGCGGCGATGCAGTTGCCGATGTGGTTGGTGATGGCGCGGGCCTCGGACATGAACTTGTCGATGCCGAGGATCAGGGCCATGCCGGCCACGGGGATGCCCGGCACCACCGCCAGGGTGGCGGCCAGGGTGATGAAGCCGGACCCGGTGACGCCCGCGGCGCCCTTGCTGGTGATCATGGCCACCACTAGGATGCCCATCTGCTGGCCCAGGGTGAGCTCGATGCCCAGGGCCTGGGCGATGAAGAGCGAGGCCAGGGTCATGTAGATGTTGGTGCCGTCCAGGTTGAACGAGTAGCCGGTGGGGATGACCAGGCCCACGATGGACTTCGACAGGCCCAGCTTCTCCATCTTCTCCATGAGCGGGATCAGCGCCGACTCTGACGAGCTGGTGGCCATGACCAGCAGGAGCTCGTCCTTGATGTAGCCCACCACCTTGAAGATGTTGAAGCCCGCCAACCGGGCGATGATGCCCAGAACCACGAAGATGAAGATGGCGCAGGTCGCATAGAAGAGGAAGATGAGCTGGGCCATGGGCACCAGCGACTTCAGGCCGAACTTGCCGATGGTGTAGGCGATGGCGGCGCCGGCGCCGATGGGGGCGAGGTAGAGGATCTGGTGCATGACGCCGAAGAACATCTTGCTGACGTTCTCCAGGAAGCCGATGAGGGGCGCCTTGTACTTGTCGTTCATGGCGGCCACGGAGAAGCCGAGCAGCACGGAGATCAGCAGCACCTGCAGGATGTCGCCGTCCGTGAAGGCGCTGAACATCGTCTTGGGGATCATCTTCAACAGGTGCTCCGAAACCGTCATGTGCTGCGCCTGCGCCACGTACCCGGCCACCAGCTTGGGATCCAGCTTCGATGGATCGGCATGGAAGCTCCGGCCGGGCCCGAAGACGTTGGCCATGACCAGTCCGATCACCAGCGCCAGGGTGCTGACGATCTCAAAATAGAGGATGGCCTTGCCGCCCACGCGGCCGGCCTTCTTGATGCTGCCGGAGCCCGCGATGCCCAGCACCACGCTGCAGAGGATCACGGGCGGGATGAGCATCTTGATGAGGGCGATGAAGCCGTCGGCCAGGGGCTGCATCTTCACCGCGATGATGGGGAAGAAGTGGCCGAGCAGGGCGCCGAGGACGATGGCGACCGCGACCCAGTTGTACAGTTTCGTTGCAGCGCGCTTGATCATGGGACCTCCGGGGGGTTTTCCCTATCCTCGGCGGTCCTGGTGGAAGTCGGTCGTTCTGGAAGTTGATTCCAGGAATTGGAACTTTTGTAAGCGGCCTTGTAACGCCGGTCACAGGAACCGGTGGGCCTCGCGCAGGTAGGCCCGCTGGAGCTGGAAGCGGTGGACCGGCCGGCCGCCGGTGCCATAGCCGGGTTCCATGCGGAGCACCTTCAGGGTGCAGAGGAACTCGAAGTACTTCCGGACGGACACCCGGGAGATGCCCACCTGCTGGCCGATCTCCTCGCTGGTGAACCAGGAGGGATCCCCCTGCCAGGCGGCGATGGCCTGCAGCACCTTGTCCAGGGTGTTCCGGTCCAGGCCCTTGGGGAGCCCTTGCGTCGCCGGCCGCTCGGCGGGACGGCGGGCCAGGCGCTTGTCGAGTTCGGTCTGGTCGAGGGTCTGCCCCTCCCGGATCAGGCGTCGGGTCTCGCCATAGCGCTCGAAGGCCTGCTTGAGCCGCTCGAACTCGAAGGGCTTGATGAGGTAGTCCACCGCGCCCAGCTTCAGGGCCCGGTCGATGGTCGCCGCATCCCTGGCCGCGGTCACGAAGATCACATCCACATCCAGGGCCTGCCTGCGGATCTCCTCCATGAGCTCGAGGCCGCTCTGCCCGGGCATGAAGATGTCCAGCAGCAGCAGGTCCACGGTGTGGGTCCGGAGCAGGTCCAGGGCCTCGGAGGCGCTCCGGGCGGAGGCCACCATCTCGAAGCCCGGCACCCGCCCCAGGTACAGCCGGTTGAGCTCGGCCACCATGGGATCGTCTTCGACCAGCAGCACGCGGATCATGGTTCCTCCCCGGGCAGCGGGATGGTGGCTGAGAAGCGGGCACCGCCCTCGGTTTGATTCTCCGCCAGCAGGCGCCCGCCGCGGGCCTCGAGGGTGCGGGCCACCTGCCAGAGCCCGAAGCCCCGGTGCTCGCCCTTGGTGGAGGCCCCCCGGGAGAAACCGCGGGCCCGGATGGATTCCGGCAGTCCAGGCCCTGTGTCCTCGACGGCCAGGTGCAGCCAGGATCCCTCGGGGCGGAGGACCACGCGGATCTCGCGGCGGGGCCCGTCCCCGATGGCCTCGACCGCGTTCTCGAGGAGGTTGCCCAGGATGGTGACCAGGTCGTGGGAGAACCCGTCGTCGGCGCCCGGAGATAGCGAAGCCTCCGCATCCAGCTGCATGTGGATGTTCTGCTCCCGCGCCGAGGCGAAGCGCGCCAGCAGGAAGCCGGCGACGACGGGGTCCTTGATCCGCTGGACCACGAAGCCCACCTCGTCGTCGAGGCGGCCTGCCACGCCGGTGATGAAGGTCTTGAGGCGGTCGTATTCCTCCAGCCGGACCAGTCCGAGGATCACGTGGAGCTTGTTCATGAACTCGTGGGTCTGAGCCCGGAGGGCATCGGCATAGAAGCGGACCCCGGTCAGCTGCTCGGCCAGGCGGTTCACCTGGGTCTTGTCGCGGAAGGTGGCCACGGCCCCGGCAATGCGCCCATCCACCAGCACCGGGACGCGGTTCGTCAGGATGGGCAGGCCCAGGATGTCGCCCTCCTGGTCGTACTCGGCCTGGCCGGTCTCGATGATGGTGCGGAGCCTCGAACTGGGCAGCACCTCCTCGACGTTGCGGCCCACCAGCTCGCCGTGGCTCCCGGCCAGCGCGAAGAGCCGCAGGGCCTCCTCGTTGACGATGGTGACGACCAGATCCCGGTTCACCCCGATGATGCCCTCGCGGACTGAATGGAGCATGGCGTTGCGCTGCTGGAGCACGGTCGAGATCTCCTGGGGCTCCATGCCCATCAGGATCCGCTTGATGCGGCCGGCCAGGTACAGGGCACCCAGGATCCCGGCGGCGAAGCCGATGACCCCGCCCAGGGCGATGCGCTTGCGGATGCTGACGACGGCGCGGTCCACGCCGGACTGGAGCAGCCCCACGGCCACGGCGCCCACCTGCCGGTCCCCATCCCGGACGGGGGTGAAGGCCCGCAGGGAGACGCCGAGCGTGCCCTTGGCCACGGAGAGGTAGGATCGCCCCCGATAGACATCCGCATCGTCACCACCGGCGAAGTGCGCCCCGATGAGCGACCGGTTGGGGTGGGAGAGCCGGAGGCCGTTCATGTCGATGACGACGACATAGTCCACGCCCGATTCGATCCGGATCTGTTCGGCCAGGTCCTGGACCTGACCTGGAGGGCGCCTTCCCACCAGCCCCTCCCGCACCACTTCAGACTCGGCCATGATCCGCGACAGCAGCACGACCTTTTCGCCCAGGGCCTCCCGGGTCTGCTGCTCCATCCGCCAGTGCACCAGGATGCCGGTGAGGAGCAGGGCCAGGCCCAGAATCAAGGAGACCAGGAGGGTGATCCTGGTCCGGAGCTGGAGGATTGGGCGCACCCGCGGCATGTTATGGATCATCCTAGCCGGTCCCGGCCAGGAGAGCGTCACCCCGGGGCTACAGGCTGACCGGCGCCACCAGGTACTTCCCCTTGGCGTCCCGGCTCACGGTGCCCGCGGGGATGTCGGGGTCGTGCTCGAAGACGCAGACCGTGCCGTCCCCCGTGACTTCCGCGAGCACTTTCTGGCGCTCGTCCACGCAGGTGACCACGTCCAGGTCGTAGCCCATGACCCAGGCAGGTTGGATGTGGCGGGCCGTGGGGATGAGGTCGGCCAGGTACAGGAGGCGCTGACCGCCGCCTTCGACCACCACGTTCTGCAGGCCTTCGATGTGGCCGGGGGCGGGACGCACGGAGATGCCGGGCAGGATCTCGGTGGTGCCTTCCACCGTATCCAGGATGCCCGCGGCCTCCATGGGTTCCCAGTTCTGGGGCAGGTAGCTGGCCTTCACGCGCAGGTGCGGGTGCCTGGCATCGGCGAGATCCTGGGCCTGCACCACGTAGCGGGCGTTGGGAAAGCTGGGGACGATCCTGCCGTCGGCATCGAAGCGCGTGCTGCCCCCCGCGTGGTCGAAGTGCAGGTGGGTGAGGATGCAGAGGGTGATGTCCTCGGGCTTCACGCCGTGCCCGGCGAGGCTGGCGTCCAGCACGCCCCGGCCCTGGAACTTGAAGCGGGCCATGAAGTCGTCGGTCTCCTTGTCGCCGTTCCCGTTGTCCACGAGGATGACGTGCTTCCTGCCACCCACCTCGCCGCGGATCAGCAGGCAGTTGGTGGCCATGAGGATCTGGTTCTCTTCGTCGGCGGGGTAGATCTTGTTCCACACCACCTTGGGCACCGTGCCGAACATGGCGCCGCCATCCAGCCGGAAGGTGCCGCCGCTGACGATCTGGACATCCCAGGGACCGAACTGCATGGAGACCTCCTAGAAAGCCAGGACTTTCCTGGCGGCGGCCAGCACCTTGTCGGTGTTGGGCAGGGTGGCGCGCTCGAGGATGCGGTTGAAGCCCACGGGGGTGAACTCCGAGCCCACCCGCTCCACGGGGGCATCCAGCCAGGGGAAGCACTCGGAAGCCACGATGGCCGCCAGCTCGCCGCCGAAGCCGCCGAAGACCTTGTCCTCGTGGGCGATGAGCACGCGATGGGTTTTCTTCACGGAGGCGATGATGGCTCCGGTGTCCAGGGGACTCAGGCTGCGGAGGTCGATGACCTCTGCGGACTTCCCCTCCTTCTCCAGCTTGGTCGCGGCTTCCAGGGCGAAGTGCACCGGCGTGCCATAGGTGAGGATGGTGAGGTCGGTGCCCTCGCGGCGGACGCGGGCCTTGCCGAAAGGTACGGCGAAGTCCAGGGGGATGGTGGCGTGGGCCATCTTCGCGTTGTAGAGGAACTTCGGCTCGAGGTACAGGGTGGTGCCGCGGCTGCGCAGGGCCGTGCGCAGCAGGCCCGCGGCGTCGTCGGCGAAGGCGGGCACCACCACACGGATGCCGGGCAGGGTGGTGAGCCAGCCCTCCACGTTCTGCGAGTGGTAGAGACCGCCGCCGATGTAGCCGCCGGAGGCGATGCGGATGGTGATGTTGGGCGAGAACTGGCCGTTGCTCCGCCAGTAGTCGTGGCTGGTCTCCACGATCTGCTCAGCGGCGGGCCAGATGTAGTCGGCGAACTCGGCACCCTCCACCACCACGCGGATCTTGTCGTCGAGACGGACGAAGCCGTTGGCCGTGCCCACGATGTAGTCCTCGGCGATGGGGCCGTTGAACACGCGCTTCTCGCCGAATTCCTGCTGCAGCCCCTTCGACACGTTGAAGATGCCGCCCTTCTCCTTGTTGGCCATGTCCTGGCCCCAGATGAAGGTGTCGGGATTGTGCCGGAACTCCTCCTTGAGGGTCTGGTTCAGGGCCGCGATGAGGCTCAGGGTCTCGCCCGTTTCGCGATGCGTGCCATCCGGGTACTGCTCCGATACCCAGCCTTCGGGGATGACGAAGTCGTGGATGCTGGCGGGGTCCGGATTGGGCGCGGCCATGGCCTTGTCATGGGCGGCCAGGTAGCGGGCCTGGTTGTCGATCTCGATGGCCTTCAGCTCATCCTCGCTGAGCCCGTGCTCCAGGCAGTAGGCCCGGAAGCGGGGCAGGGGATCCTTGGCCTTGGCCTCGGCGCGTTCGGCGTCGTCGCGGTAGAGCTCATGCCGGTCCGAGTTGGAGTGGCTGCCGATGCGCACGCAGGTGGCGTAGACCATGGCCGGTCCCTTGCCGGTACGGACGTAGGCCAGGGCCTCCTCCATGGCCCGCATGGAATCCGGGAAGTCGAGCCCGTCGCACTTGATGATCCGGAGGTTCGGGAAGCCGCTGAAGTTGTCGCAGATGTGCTCGTTGGCGCTCTGGTCCCGCTTGGGCACCGAGATGCCGTAGCCGTTGTCCTGGACGACGAACACCACGGGCAGCTGCTCGCGGTCGGCGCCGTTGATGCTCTCGAAGCAGTAGCCTTCGGACAGGGAGGATTCCCCCTGGCTGCTGAAGACGATGCTGTCGCGGCCATAGGTTTTCACCGCGCGGGCCAGGCCCACGGCGTGCTGGGTGTGGTTCCCCGTGAGGCTGGACACGTTCTGGATGCCGATGGAGGGCTTCGCGAAGTGGTTGCTCATGTGGCGCCCGCCCCCCGCGACGTCCGTGGCCTTGGAGATGCCGTTGAGGATGATCTCCTCGGGGGTGAGGCCCGCCGCCAGGCAAGTGAGCATGTCGCGGTAGTAGGGGAAGAGGAAGTCGCGGCCGGGCCGGAATGACAGGCCGGCGGCCAGCTGGATGCCGTCATGACCGGCGCAGGGCGCGTGGTACGACCAGCCGATGGCCTGCTTCAGGTAGTTCGGGGCCTTGTCGTCCAGCAGACGGCCGAGGTGCATCAGCTCATACCAGTGGCAGAGATCCTCGCGGCTGGGGCCTTCGCGGCCATCCAACGCGTTGAGGGCCGTCTTCACCAGGGTCGGAGTGTCCAACATCCACCTCCAAAGATCCGGACTCTCACCGGCTGTACCAGAGCCTTTCATCATCCCATGGACCCGCGGACGGGGCCAACCGGCAGACCTGGGCGCAGGACTCAGCCGTGGTTCCAGAGGAGGGCGGAACCCTCTCGATTGGCGTCCGTAAAGGCTTTCGCCACGCGACGCAAAGCCGACTTCATGGTCATGTCCTTGCCGTCCGGAAGCCATAGCGTGGCTCCGGTCGGATGGTTTCCGACGGTGGCGCGAAGGCGGGACAGCAGTACTTCCGCGCCCGAATCGCTGGTGTGCGGCAGGAGCAGCAGGTACTGGTCCGTGGACAGTTCCACCAGGAGATCCTCGCCACGGAGGTGGTTCATCACCGTGGCCAGCCGGCCCTTGGTGCCCGGAAGCATGGGCTGGGACCACAGGGCGAGGGCCATGGGTTCCCGCCGCCGCCGGGCCATGAAGAGCGTGGAGCGCAGCCAGATGTCCAGGTAGCGGCGGTTGGGGAGGCCCGAGCGTGCGCTGAGCAGGGCGCTGTCCTCCACGATGGCACTGCTCAGTTCCAGAGCGTCGAGGGCGGCCTGCAGCTCCCGCTTGAGGTTCTCGGATTCCAGCGTCCGCGCGATGAGATGCCCCATGGTGCGCAGCAGGGCCAGCTCGGCGCGGGTGAACGGCCGGGGGGCGTGGTGCTGCACGCAGAGGGTGCCCACCGCCTGGTCCCCCACCTTCAGGGCCACGCCGGCATAGGCGCGGATGCCGAGTTCCAGATGGCCGGGCGACTTGCGCCAGCGGGGTTCCCTGGCCGCATCGGGGATCGTGAGCGTGCGGTCCGGATGGGCGATCACGAAGGGACAGAAGCCCTTTTCCGGGGCCTCGAAGATGCGGTCCATGTTGGCGCGGGGGGCCACCGACCACCAGAACACCTCGTGGCCGAGCCCGGTGATGCGGGTGAGGAGGGCCCGGTCCACCCCGAGGGCCTGCACCAGCAGCGCCAGCCCGTGTTCGAAGAGCCGGGCCGAGTCGGTCCGACTGTCGTGCAGCAGCTCGGACAGCGAGGCAAGGTGATCCGCGGTGCCGGTGCGACGCTTGACGGGTTTGGCCACCACCACGCGGATCTCCGGAAGTGCCTTTAGGGTGCCCGCCTTTTTGCCGGGCGCAACCCCTACCTGGGGAGAAGGTGGAACCTGGGACTTCCGTCCTACCAGCTGACCACACGGAGGCTGGGACTGATTTCCTCCTGGAGCAGCCCCTCGATGTAGTGCAGGGTGCCGCTGGTGGAAGAGGGGCAGGAGCCGCAGGCACCGTGATAGCTGATCTGGAGGGTCTGGCCGTCGAAGGAGATCACCTCCAGGCCACCGCCGTCGCCGGCCAGCCCGGGGCGGATGCGGGTGTCGAGCAGGTGGTTGATGCGCTCCAGGACGGCCGCGGAATCACCGCCCGTCACCTGGCCCCCGGCCTCGCCCGTGTCGTTGTCCGGCAGGCGCAGATCCTCGATGGCCTCGCAGATGGGATCGATGAGGTCGCTCCACTCTGCCGAGGGCTCCTTGTTCACGGTGACGAAGCGGTCCATGTAGAACACGGAGGTGACCTTGCCCAGACCGAACAGGCAGGAACCCAGGGGATCACCCACCGCGGCTCCGAAATCCTTGAATGATCGGGAACCCGCCTTCAGGATGGCCGGATGCACCAGGAACTTCAGGGCGTCGGGATTGGGCGTGGGTTCGATGTTGATGACCTTGGGCATGGCGGTCTCCCGATAAAGTTTACCAAATCCGTCAGGATTTACGAGGGCCCATACTAAGAGTGCCTAACAACACCCCGACGAGACCGCGATGAAGCCAGGCAGGATGCACCGCAAGGAAGGGCCCGCAGGGCAACGTGGTTCGTTGTTCAAGGGACCTGACGCCGCGGGGCACCTGCCTGGCTTCATCCCTCCGGGCGAGGGCCGGCGGGCGTCGCGATGCCGCGTCACGCTCGTCGCGCGTAGTACCCGCTACGCTTTGACTCGCGTTCCTCGCCTCGCTCGCCCGGCGACCCTCGCGCGGCCCCGTGGGGGTTTTGTTAGGCACTCTAAGCCTGGAGACCCCATGACCCGTCGCAAGGCCATCCTCAGCTGGTCCAGTGGCAAGGATGCCGCCTGGGCCCTGCATGTGCTGCGTCTGCAGGGCAAGGTGGAGGTCGTGGGGCTGCTCACCACCACCAATGAGGCCTTCGACCGGGTGGCCATGCACGGGGTGCGGGAGGTTCTGCTGGAGACCCAGGCCGAAGCCACGGGCCTGCCGCTCTGGAAAGTGCCCCTGCCCTGGCCCTGCTCCAATGAGGCCTACGAGGCCCGCATGGCGCAGGTCTGCGTCCGAGCCGTGACTCAGGGCATCGAGGCCATGGCCTTCGGCGACCTCTTTCTGGAGGATGTGCGGGACTACCGCATCCAGAAGCTGGCTGGTACCGGGCTGGAGCCCCTCTTCCCCATCTGGGAGCCGGATACGGCCCGCCTGGCCCGGGACATGATCGGGGCGGGGCTGAAGGCCACGCTCGCCTGCGTGGATCCGAAGGTCCTCGGTGCGGCCTTTGCGGGCCGCGACTTCGATGGGGACCTGCTGGCGGCATTGCCAGCAGGCGTGGATCCCTGCGGCGAGCGGGGCGAGTTCCACACCTTCGCCTGGGACGGCCCCATGTTCCAGCATCCGGTGGCGATCCGCCGCGGCGAGGTGGTGGAGCGGGATGGTTTCGTCTTCGCAGATCTGGTGCCCGCGTGAACGGCGTCCAGGCCCCTGGAGCCCTCCTCGAGGATCCCGGCCGGCCCCTCGTCCTGGTGACGGGCGCCACGGGCTACATCGGGGGCCGGCTGATCCCGCGGCTGCTGGCGGCGGGCCACCGGGTGCGCTGCCTGTCCCGAAATCCCCAGCGGCTGGCGGGCCGGCCCTGGCCGGGGGTGGAATTCGCGCGGGGAGATGTCTCCGACCCTGCGTCCCTGGAAGCCGCTCTCGCAGGCGTGGCGCAGGCCTACTACCTGGTGCACGCCATGGGGGAGGACAGCCCGGATTTCCGGGGCCGGGATCTGCGGCAGGCCCAGACCTTCGCGGAGGCCGCCGCGAAGGCCGGTGTGCGCCGGATCATCTACCTGGGCGGCCTGGGGGACGCCACCGGGCACCGGAGCGATCATCTGGCCAGCCGCCATGAGGTGGGGACCGCGCTGGGTTCCCTCGGCGTGCCCGTGCTGGAATTCCGGGCGGCCGTCATCGTCGGCAGCGGCAGCGCCAGCTTCGAGATGATCCGCCACCTGACCGAGCGCCTGCCAATCATGATCACGCCGCGCTGGGTGAACACCCGCTGTCAGCCCATCGGCGTCCGCGACGTGCTGGCCTACCTGATCGAGGCCCTGGAACACCCGGAGGTGAACGGCATCTTCGAGATCGGCGGCCAGGACGTGCTCGACTACCGGAGCATGATGCTGGGCTATGCCGAGGCCCGCGGACTGCGCCGCCTCATCCTGCCCATGAACGTGCCGCTGCCGGTGCTGTCGGTGCTCTGGGTGGACCTGGTGACGCCCATCCCCCTGCAGCTCGCGGGACCCCTGGTCGAAGGCATGGGCACCGAGGTGGTGGTGCGGGACGCCCGGGCCCTGGAGGTGTTCCGGGTGCAGCCCCTCAGCTACCGCGAGGCCCTGGCCCTGGCCCTGCAGCGCCTGGACGAGGATGCCGTGGAGACCACCTGGGCCTCCAGCCTCTCCGGCGAGCCGGAAGGACGGGAGCTGGGCTCCCACGAGGGCATGCTGCTGGAGCGGCATCATCGCCACGTGAAGGCGCCACCCCAAGTGGTGTTCGACACCTTCTGCGCCCTGGGCGGCGAGAGCGGCTGGCCTGCGGGAAACTGGCTCTGGCAGATCCGGGGCTTCCTGGACCGCGCCCTCGGAGGCATGGGCATGCGAAGGGGACGGCGCCATCCGACCCGGCTCCGGGCGGGCGACCCAGTCGATTTCTGGCGGGTGGAGGCCCTGGAGCCGGACCACCTCCTCCGCCTGCGGGCCGAGATGCGGATCAGCGGTAACGCCTGGCTGCAGTTCATGGTCAAGCCCGAAGGCCCGGGCTCGCGGCTGGAGCAGACAGCCTTCTTCGAACCGCATGGCCTGCTGGGCCTGCTGTACTGGTACGCCTCGCTGCCCTTCCACATCCTCGTGTTCCCGGTCCTGATCCGCACCTTGAAGCAGCGCGCCGAGGCCGCCGTGGGAGAATCGAGGCAAGGACGGTGACCATGTACGACGCACAACGGGAGGCCTGCGTGGCTGCGGCCCAGGCCGGCGGGGAGGTGCTGCTGGGCTTCTTCCGGAAGCTCGATCCCGCCACCATCACGGAGAAGACCAAGAACGACGTGGTGAGCGAGGCCGACCGCGCCGCCGAGGCCGCCATCCGCACCGAGCTAGCTCACCGCTTCCCCGAGTACGGTTTCCTTGGCGAAGAAGGCGGGAGTCATGGCAGCGCCGAGATCCGCTGGATCGTCGATCCCCTGGACGGAACCCTGAACTTCGTCCAGGGCTTCCCCCACTGGTGCGTGTCGGTGGCCCTGTGGGACGCGGTCGGCCCCGTGGTGGGCTGCGTGCTGGATCCCCTCCGCGGGGACTGCTTCCTGGCGGTGCGGGACCAAGGCGCCACCTGGAACGGCAGGCCCATGCGGGTCTCCCAGCAGGCGGGTCTCGACGGCGCCTTCCTGGCCACGGGCTTCGCGTTTCAGCTGGGTGACCGCTGGCCGATGTTCAACGCCGCGCTCGGCCGCGTCTTCCCCCGCGCCAAGGGCATCCGCCGCGCCGGCAGCGCCGCCCTGGATCTCGCCCACGTGGCCTGCGGCATCTTCGACGGCTACTTCGAGCTGGGACTCAAGCCCTGGGACATCGCCGCCGGCGCCCTGCTGGTGCAGGAGGCCGGCGGGATCATCACCGATTGGGAAGGCGGGCAGACCTGGTTCGCGAGTGGCAGCCTGGTGACGGGGACGCCAGGGGTGCAACCTGGGCTGCTGACGGAGTTGCGCGGGTAGGCTGGTCCGCGCCGGAACCTAGCGCTTGACCCGGTGGACCGTGAGCACCACGACGACGCCGTGATCCTTCACCACGGAGGTCCCCACGACCACCCGCTCGTCTTCCCGCAGGGAGATGGGCGTGTTGAACTTCGCGAGGGTGCCCGATTTGGTGGTGGCCTCCTCCTCCAGATCGAACCGGAAGGTTCCCACCTCCAGCGTGGAGGGCCCCTCGCCCTGGCCCCCGAGCCGGAGCCCCTGGGCACGCCACTCCACCTTCATGCGGGGAGCATCCTTGCCCTCAGCGTTGCCCAGCGCGCCCGGCAGGACATAGCCCAGTCCGGAGGTGTCGCTTCTCGCATTGTCCAGGACCTGCACCCGCTGGACGAAGCTGGCGGCCAGCGCGTAGCCGCGGTAGGTCAAGGTGCTCTTCAGCTGCTTCACCACGTCCAGGAGTTCCGGCGGCAGATTCCCATCCTGCACCGATCCCTTCGACGCGAAGAGCACGTGGAGGGTCAGCTCCATGTCCGTGGCCTTCTGGATGGCGGGGGGTGTGTCCAGGCGCTTGATCGCCTCCTCGATGGCGGCGAGGTTTTCCGGGAAATCCCGAACGGTGATGGTGCTGAAGCCCTCATCCTTGGACCAGCTCATCCTGGCCCCCCTGGTGCCACTGCCCAGAGGTTCGAGGCTCATCTGCAACCGGAAAGGATCCCGGTGCTGGATCACGAATACCTTGCTCCGCATGGCCTTCAAGATGGCGGGATCTGGCTCGGTCGGATGGGGTTGCGCAGTGGGCGTGGCGGGGGGCGCCTGGGCCACCAGGGCCGAGGCCAGCAGGGTGGCGAGGGCGAGGGTGCGGATGATGGTCATGATTTCTCCTCCGTGGATGGGGTTGTGTCGGGCAGGGGCTTGCTCTGGGCCAGCCAGATGATGCGGATGGTGGGATCGGCGGTCTGGAATTCGATGCGGGCCGGGCCGGCCGCGGGCGAAGCTTCCCGTGGGGAGGCGGCGGGCCCTCGGGTATGGGGCGTAGGCGGATCCTGCCGGACGGCCATCGTCGAAGGTGGCTGCGGAGGCTGTCGGGGGGCCCTGGGAGCTGCCGTGGGCTGTGGAACCGCAATGGTAGGGCCCTGGCGCCACAGGAAAACGGTGAGCAGCAGCGAGGCGGCGCAGGCGGCCAGCAGGGCGGAGCGGGGAATGAGGCGGCGGGGCGGCTTGGCAGCCGTTTCCGCGCGGACCTGCGCCATCAGCTGGTGGCGCAGGCGCTCCCGATCGGCGGCGTCGAAGGGCGAGGCCATCGCCTCCCGCAGCTGGATCTGGCTGGCGCGCAGATCCTCGGCGGCGGACCGGCAGTCCGGGCACTGGGCGAGGTGGTGATCCACGGCGGTCCTGTCCGTGGCGTCCAGGTCGCCTTCGACCCAGAGGGGAAGCTGATCGAGAACATGGAGTGTCATGGACGGCCTCCGTGGGGATGCAACAGGCGGGCACAGAAGGCCTGGACCTTGGCGCGGGCTGAGGCGGCCTGGGAACGGATGGTGACGGGACGGACGCCGAGGATGCGGGCGGCTTCCTCCGTGGAGAGGCCCTCCAGGTCCCGTAGCACCAGGGCGGCGCGCTCGGCTTGGGGCAGGCTTTCAAGGGCTCGGTGCACCAGGGCGCGGCGCTGGTACAACAGGGCGGTCTCTTCCGCATCCGCGGCCGCGGGATCACCGGGCAGGGTGTCCATGGCGTCGAGGGGCACGGGCAGGGGACCCCGCTTGCGGGCCAGGTCACGGCAGACGTTCACCGCGATGCGCACCAGCCAGGCCTCGAAGCGCTCGCCTAGGCGGAAGGTGTGCAGGGACCGGAACACCCGGAGGTAGGTCTCCTGGGCGGCATCCTCGGCCAGGTGCCGGTCTCCGAGCATCCGCCAGGCCAGGGCCAGGACGCGGGCCTCGGTGCGGGCCATCAGGTCCTCGAAGGCGTCCACCTCGCCGCCGAGGATGCGCTGGATGAGCGGCGCCAGCGGATCCTCCGCCGGGGCTTCCGGGAGGGAGGCGAACCCCTCGTCCATCAGCGCGGCCTTGGATCCCGGAAACACGTCACGATTCCTCCCTCACCTATCCATACCGGGAGAGCGGGCAAAGCGTTGACTGGAAGCTTGAGAATCAGGCCTCGCCCTTGGCGCGCCGGCTGTAGACGACGACGTAGAGGCAGAGGGCGATGAGGGCGCCGAGGCCGATCCACTCGCCCAGGGCCCCCTCGGCGGCATGGGCGCTGAGGACGGGGAAGCCGTCCCGCCAGGCGTCCTTGGCCTTGATGGCCGAGGCGATGACGCCCATGATCGCGCCACCGGCCATGAGGCCGCTGGCGATGAGCACGCCGCGGTTCTCCCGGGCCTTGGCGTCGGCCTCGCTGGTGCCGGCCTTGGGCCGGTTCACCCAGTAGGACAGGAGGCCGCCCAGGAAGAGGGGCGTGTTCAGCTCGATGGGCAGGTACATGCCCAGGGCGAAGCCCAGGGCGGGCAGCTCCACCATGCGCAGCACGATGGAGAGCATGACGCCGAGGCCGAAGGCGTACCAGCGCAGGGGCATGGACACGGTGCCGAAGATGCCTTCGAGGATGGCCTTCATGGCGCTGGCCTGGGGGGCGGGCAGGGCGTTGGTGCCGATGGCGTAGGCGCCGTCCGGCAGCTTCTGGTTGGCCAGCAGCCACATGGCCAGGCCCGTGAAGAGGGCCGCCACGAAGGTGCCCACGAACTTCCAGGCGATCTGCCGGGCGGGCGTGGCGCCGATCCAGTGGCCGATCTTGAGGTCGGTGCTGAAGGCGCCGGAGGCCGCCAGGGCCGTGCAGACGATGCCGCCCACCATCATGGTGAGGAACATGCCGTAGCCGCCGGTGAAGTGGAGCTTCAGCATCAGGCCGCCGGTGATGACCAGGGTCAGCATGGTCATGCCGCTGATGGGGTTGGTGCCGATGGTGGCGATGGCGCGGGCCGCCACCGGGGCGAAGAAGAAGGCGATGACCATGATGACGGCCGTGGCCACCAGGGCGGGCACCAGGGAATCCTTGATGCCCAGGCCGAAGGAGAGGAAGAGCAGGATGCCCAGGGCGCAGGCCACCAGGCCCGTGGCGATCATGCCGCCCGGCAGGGAGCGGTCGGTGCGCGCGACGGCGACGGCCTCGGCGCCGGGCTTCTCGCCGGCCAGCAGGGCCTTCATGTTGCTGATGATGGAGCGGATCATGTTGGGCATGGAGGCGAGGACGCCCATGACGCCGGCGCCGGCGATGGCGCCCACGCCGATGATGCGGATGTAGGAGAAGAAGACCTGCTCCGGGCTCATGTCGGCGATGAGCTTGGTGCCCGGCGCGATGATGAGCGGCACGTGCTGGCCGATGGCGTGGAAGAGGGGCACCAGCACGAACATGCTGAAGATGGAGCCGGCGGCCATGACGGCGCTGTAGCGCAGGCCGATGATGTAGCCGATGCCCAGGGTGGCGGCGTTGTTGAGGAAGTTGAAGGCGAAGAAGCGTTCGCGCAGGGCGGTGCCGATCCAGACGGTCTTGAGCGTGAGGTTCTCACCCATGACCCGGAAGACGCTGGTGAGGGAGTCATACAGCATGCCGATGCCCGCGGCCACGGCCAATTCCTTGGCCTGGTTGCCGGCCTTCTCGCCCGTCACCAGGATCTCCGCGGTGGCGGTGGCCTCGGGCCAGGGGAAGATGCCGTGGTTCTCGACCATGAAGTGGTGGCGCAGGGGGAGGATGAAGAGGATGCCGATGCAGCCGCCCAGGAAGCTCACCAGGCAGACCTGCCAGAGGGTGGGATTGGGCACGCCGCTGCCCGGCGTGTTGGCCAGCACGTAGAGGGCCGGGATGGTGAAGGCCGCGCCGCTCACCACGTGGCTGCTGTTGGCGCCGATGGACTGGATGATGACATTCTCCAGGATCGTGCTCTTGCGGGGGAAGAAGCGGCTGAGGCCCACGGCCAGGATGGCGATGGGGATGGCGGCCTCGATGCCCTGGCCCAGTTTCAGGGCCAGGTAGGCGGCGGCCATGCTGAAGATGGCGCAGAAGATCAGACCCAGGACGATGGCGCGGGGCGTGGTCTCGGGCAGGCCATCCTGGGGCACCAGGGGCACGTAGGCCTCGCCGGGCTCCAGCGCCCGCCGCGCGTTCGCGGGCAGACCCTTGATCTCCTGGGGTTCGGATCCGTGGGACATGGGTGCTCCTGGGGGGCGCTAGGCGGAATAGGCTTCGAGGACGGATTGGACCACGCGGCGCGAAAGCCCGTGGTAGCCGGGGCTGGCGGCGGCGAAGATCTCGCGGGCCAGGGCACGGGTGCGGGGTGATCCACCCAGGGCACCGTACAGGGGGCGCAGATACTTCATGCGGCCCACCCGCAGGAGCACCTCCCGGATGCGGGCGAAGGCCGGCTCGTAGTCCGCGGCGGCGGCCAGGGTGAGCCACTCCACGAGGATCTCGTGATTCCCGCGGCCCATGAGCTGGAAGTGCTCGTCGAGCCAGGCACAGTCGGCCTGGGTCAGCTGGCGGGGCAGCTTCTGGAGATAGACCTGCAACTCGGCGGGCTTCCAGCCAGCGATCTGCTGGGCGCTGGGCCGTCCCCCTGCCGCCCAGCTCTCTGCCAGCTTCGTGAGGCCGTCCAGCTGGGCGCTGCGGAACTCCGGTGCGGTGTCGGGCAGGCCGGGCTGGTCCAGGTAGGCCCGGGCATTCACGGCTTCCAGGGCGCCGGGCAGCTTGGCCTCCGCGAAGGCGCAGAACTGCTCCGTGGTGATGGACGTGAAGCGGAAGGCGTCCATGTAGTCGCGGATGAAGCGGAGGAACCGCTCTTCGCCCACCTCCTGCTCCAGGGCCGCCACCAGCCGGGCGCCCTTCTCGTAGGGGATGCTGGAGAAGGCATCGTCCGGATCGATGCCTTCCAGGTGCATGCGCAGAACCGTGAGGTGGGGTTCGTTCTTGAAGCGGGCCAGGCTGTCCTCCAGGGCCTTTTGGCCCATGGCCCAGCCCAGTGCGGCGGCGTCGTCGCCGTGCAGGGTGCGGAGGATGCGCCGCTCCGCCCACACCGTGAAACCTTCGTTCAGCCAGAAGTGTTCCATGCTGGCGTTGGTGACGAGGTTGCCGGTCCAGCTGTGGGCCAGCTCATGAGCCACCACGTCCACCAGGCTGCGGTCGCCCGCCAGGAGGGTCGGGGTGAGGAAGGTCATGCGGGGGTTCTCCATCCCGCCATAGGGGAAGGAGGGCGGCAGCACCAGCATGTCGTAACGGTCCCAGGGGTAGGCCCCGAACAGCGCCTCGGCCTTCAGGATCATGTCCTCCACGCCCGCGAATTCCCAGGCGGCCGAGGCGACGGTTTCCGGCTCGGCCCACACGCGGGCGCGGGGGCTGAGTTCGCGGGATTCCAGCCGTCCCACCGCCAGGGCCATCAGGTACGACGGAATGGGCTGGGGCATGTTGAAGCGGTAGAGGTGGCGGCCATTCCCGAGCGACTCATCCCCGGCTGGTCCAGCGGACATCACGGCGGTGAGGCCTTCGGGCACCGTCACTTCCGCTTGGTAGGCGATGCGGGCGACCGGCGTGTCCTGGCAGGGCACCATGGTGCGGGCATGGATCTGCTGGCACTGGCTGAAGAGGTAGGGCGCGACCTTGCCCTCGGTCTGTTCGGGCTCCAGCCACTGCAGGGCCATGGCGTCGGCGCCGGTGGCATAGGTGATGGCCACTTCCTGGGAGTCCTGGGGCACCTCGATGCGCAGGCGCTGGCCCAGGATGGCGTCCGCCTCGCCCAGCTCCCAGGCGACGGGACCGTGGCCCGGCACCTGCACCGTGCGGATGTCCAGGCCCTTGGTGTCGAGATCGAGCGGGCCGCCGAAGGTCTTCCCGAATTCCAGGACCACCTCGCCGTCGATGCGCTTGGCCTTGAAATCCACCGCCAGCTTCAGCCGCAGCCGGCGGGCCTTGGGCTGGGCGGCATCGTAGTAGGAATGCGGATCGGGGCGATGCATGGGGGCCTCGTGGGAACCGCCCATGATCCCATGGCTGATCGTTCGTGCCAGTCACAAGCGCTCAGAACGGCGCAGGCCCCGCGATGCGGGGCCTGCGTAGGGAATGGCCTTTGGCCGTTCCTTTTCTATCTGAAAACCGCAGGTTTTCAGCCCTGCGCTAGTCCTCGTCCGGAGCGAGCCCCTCCACCTTCTTCACCTTGATGACGTCGCCGTGCTCCTTGACGATGCAGCGCAGCCAGTCCTCGGGGGCCTTGGGGTGGGTGACCTCGCCCTTCTCGTTGCGCACGTTGCCATCCAGGTACTTCCAGATGAGGAACTCGCCCAGCTTCCGCCAGCGGGCATGCAACTGGGCAGTCTGCTTGGCGGCGTACTGGGTGAGGTAGTCCTTGGCCTGGGCCGGATCCTTCTTGAAGAGGTCGAGGGCGGTGCGGTCAACCTCGGCCTGGTCCGCCAGGTAGCGGCCCTCGTATTCACGCTGCACCTTCTGGACGTCCACGATCATGTCGCTCCAGCGGGTGTAGGTGTAGTTCGAGACGAAGTTGAAGGTCCAGAAGGCGCTGTCCCAGTTGAACTCGCTGAAGTTGCCGGTGCCCTCGGCGAAGGCCTTGGGGGGCGCCTGGATGCCGCAGGAGATGGGCACGTAGACGGTGGTGTAGGTGTCGTCCACGCCGAACCAGATGACGCCGCCGACGGGATCGGGCATCCAGGAGCGGCTCTGCGTCACGAAGGAGAAACCGGTCTGCTGGGTGCTGATGGCCCGCTCATGGACGTAGTCCTGGCCGTCGATCTTGAAGCCCATGGGCCGCCAGCGGTAGGGCAGCTTGTAGGGCCCGGCACCGATGTCCTTGGTCATGTCGAAGTCGGTGCCCTCGTAGTGGTCGCGCATCAGGGCCATGGCGTCCTGCACGGCCAGCTTCTCATCGGGCTTGATGAAGAGCGGCATGGGCTTGGCGCCCTTCTCGGCCTTCACGAAGTCCATGGGGATCTTCTGGCTCTTGGCGGCGCGGTTGAAGATGCTCCACACCCGGGCCTCGCAGGCGCGCAGGGCGCCGAAGCTGAGGGGGGCGTAGGCATCCACGAAGCTGAAGTTCTTGTCCTCGCCCTTGAACCAGCCCTTCTCCCGGGCGAAGGGGATCAGGTCCCTGCTGAACAGGGCGGTGGCGGGATCGTTCTGGGGGAACTGGCGGATGCGGGCCTGGTTAGCGTGGGCGCTGATGGTCCCGTCGGGCAGCTTGTAGGCCACCCAGAGGGCGCCGGTCTGGCCCTTGCCCTTGCCGATCATCTCGAGAATCCACACTTCGTTGGGGTCGGCGATGGAGAAGCTCTCGCCCTCGGAGGCATAGCCGTAGGTTTCGGCCAGGCTGGTCATGACCTGGATGGCCTCGCGCGCCGTCTTCGCCCGCTCCAGGCCGATGTAGATGAGGCTGCCGTAGTCCACGATGCCGCTGGGGACGTGCAGTTCCTTGCGGCCTCCGAAGGTGGTCTCGGCGATCACGAGCTGATGCTCATTCATGTTGCCCACCCGGGTGTAGGTGAGCGCCGCCTCGGGAATGCGGCCCAGGGGCTTGCCGGTATCCCACTCCACGATGTCGCGGAAGGTGCCGGCCTGGTGCCGTCCACCCGCCTTGAAGTAGAGCTCGCCGTAGAGGGTGTGGCTGTCGGCGGAGTAGGTGATCATCGTGGAGCCGTCCTTGCTCGCGCCCTTGGTGACGAGCAGGTTGGTGCAGGCCTCCAGGGCCGCGCCAGCGGCGAGAAGGGTGGTGAGCAGGACGAGGGGGCGCAGGCGCATGGAGATCCTTCCGGTTCGGGGGGTCAGAAGCGGAGGCTCGCGCCGAAGGTCAGGTAGGACCGGCGCGAACCGTAGTTGGGATGGCGGTGGAACACCAGATCACTGTTGACGAGACGCGCCTCCAGCGCGGCGTGGGGGTTGAACCGCCAGCCACCGCCGGCGCTGAGGGTGAAGCCCCAGTCGGTCTCGGTGTAGGTGCCGCCGTAGGCGGTGCTGGTGGGCCGGAGCGTTTCGTTCCACAGGGTGCCGCCCATGCCGAAGATGCCGAAGAGGCCGCTGCGGCTGTGGTCCTCGAGATGGGGCATCCACTCGTAGGCCACGGAGTAGGCTTCCATGCGGCTGCGGGCGAACTGGGGGCCGGTGACCCAGGCAGAGCCATCCCAGGTGGTGGTCAGGCCTGTCTGGACGGCGCCCTTCGAATCCATCTGGAGGTAGTCGATGCGGATGCGGCCCAGGTGGCGACTCTCGCGGTTGAAGTGGATCTGGAGGCCGGCCTGGAAGCCCGTGTTGAAATTCGATTCGAGGTCGTTCAGGGGGGCGACGGCCGCCAGGCCGATCCCCATGCGGTTGCCGCCGGGGTTCTCCTGGGCGCAGAGGCCCAGGGAGGCGAGCAGGAGGAGGGCTCCGGGCGTCTTCATGGGGGGCAGGTTACCAGATGGCCGGGCGGTCCTTTTCGGGCCGCTTCATGGGGTCACCGTCTTTGCAGCCGAAGGCGTCGAAGAACTCCGGCAGGTTGGACAGGGGCCCGTTCACCCGGAACTTGGCGGGGCTGTGGGGATCGGTGTTGGCGCGCAGGCGCGTGGCCTCTTCGCGGGTGAGGGTGCGCCAGGTTTCGGCGTAGCCCAGGAAGAAACGCTGCTCGGGCGTGAAGCCCTCGATCCTGCCCACGGCCGGCTTGCCTTTCTGGCTCAGCTTCCAGGCATCCCACGCGATCTTGAGGCCGCCCAGATCGGCGATGTTCTCGCCCAGGGTGAGGTGGCCATTCAGGTGCAGGCCGGGCAGGGGCTCATAGGCATCGAACTGTTTGGCCACGAGCTCAGCGCGCAGGTTGTAGGCCTTCTCATCCTCGGCGGTCCACCAGCTCTTCAGGTTGCCGTCGGCGTCGTATTGGCGGCCTTCGTCGTCGAAGCCGTGCGTCATTTCGTGGCCGATGGTGGCGCCGATGTTGCCGTAGTTCACGGCGTCGTCCGCCGTGGCATCGAAGTAGGGCGGCTGCAGGATGCCCGCGGGGAACACGATCTCGTTCATGGTGGGGCTGTAGTAGGCGTTGTTGGTCTGGGGCGTCATGTCCCATTCGTTCCGGTCGATGGGCCTGCCGAGGTTGGCCAGCCGGCGCTGGAATTCGAAGCGGCGGGTCTCCAGGACATTCAGGACGTAGGGCTGAGGCTGGATGTCCAGTTTCGCGTAGTCGCGCCACACGTCGGGGTAGCCGATCTTCACGCGGATGGCCGCCAGCTTCTCCTTGGCCTTCACCTTGGTGGGGGCGCTCATCCACTCGAGTCCCTCGATGCGGGCCTTGAGCGCCGTGCGCAGGTTCTCGACCATCTCCAGCACCTTGGCCTTGCTGCTGGCGGGGAAGGCGCGTTGCACGTAGAGCTTGCCCAGGGCCTCACCCAGCCCGCGATCCGCGGCGAACATCACGCGCTTCCAGCGGGGGTGCTGGGCCGTGGTGCCCTGGAGCCTGGTGCCGTAGAAGGCGAAGGCCTCCTCCTCGAAGGCTTTCGGCAGGGCCGAAGCCGAACTGCGGAGCAGGGTCCAGCGCAGGTAGACGCGCCACTGGTCGGCGGGCAGCTCCTGGATCATGCGGCCCAGCTCGGCCAGGAAGGCCGGCTGGCGGACCACGAACCGGTCCGGCGTCGGCACGCCCAGGGCCTTCAGGTAGAGGGCGCTTGGGAAGCCGGGTGCCGCCGAGTCAAGCTGGGCGGGGGTCATGGCGTGGTAGATGGCGTTGGGATCCCGCTGCTCGACGCGGGTCATGCTGGCCTTGGCCAGGCGCGTCTCCAGGGTCAGGATGCGGTCGGCGTCCTTGGGATCCAGGCCCGCCAGGCTGAGCGTCTTGGCCACGTGGGCACGGTAGGCCGCAAGGAGTTCCCTGGATTTCGGATCGTCCTTCAGGTAGTAGTCCCGGTCCGGCAGGCCCAGGCCGCCCTGGCCCAGCACCATGGAGTAGCGGCTGCTCTCCTTGTCATCCTGCTCGACGCTGAAGGAGAAGGCCGCGAACGCGCCCACCCGGTGCAGGTCCGCGAGGACGGCCGCGAGGCCCGCGGCATCCTTTACGCCGTCGATGCGCGCGAAGAGGGACTTCAGCGGGGCGATTCCTTTGGCTTCGATGGTCTTTTCATCCATGCCGCTGGCGAAGAAATCGCCGACCTTCTGGGTTTCGGAACCGCGCGCAGCCTTGGCTGCGGCGGCCGATTCCATGATCTCCCGCAGGATCTGGTGGGTGCGGGTGTCGATTTCCTGGTCGACGCCATACCGGTCGTATTCGGCGGGGATGGTGGTCCGCTTCGCCCAGGAGCCCACGGCGAACTGGAAGAAATCCTGGGTGGGTTTCACCGAAGGGTCGAGATTGGCGGGATTGAAGCCCTTGTAGGGGAGCTGGGCGTTCAGGGCCAACGAGGCCACCAGGGGGAGGGCGAGGCAGGATAGACGCATGGGGGCTCCGGGGCATTCAGCATAGGCACCGGGCCAGGGGCGGGGGGACACACCTGGGCCCGGTTTGACGGTTCGTCAGGTTCGGACTACCAGATGGCGGGGCGCACCTTCGCGTCACGCTTCATCGGTTGGCCGTCGCCGCAGCCGAAGGCGTCGTAGAACTCGGGCAGGTTGGACAGGGGGCCATTGACCCGCTCGCGGCCAGGGCTGTGGGGGTCGGTCTTGAGGCGCACCGAGAGGGCGGCCTCGCGGATGTGGTTGCGCCACACGGTGGCGGCGCCCAGGAAGAAGCGCTGGGGCCCGGTGAAACCCTCGATGGGGGCGGGCACGGGCTTGCCCTTGAGGCTGTTCTGGTAGGCGGCGAAGGCGATCTTGAGGCCGCCGATGTCGGCGATGTTCTCGCCCAGGGTCAGCTTGCCGTTCACGTGCTCGCCCTTGAGGGGTTCGTAGGCGTCGTACTGCTTCACCACCAGGTCGGTGCGGGATTCGTAGGCCTTCTTGTCCGCATCGGTCCACCAGTTCTTGAGGTTGCCCTCGGCGTCGAACTGGCTGCCGCTGTCGTCGAAGCCGTGGGTGATCTCATGGCCGATGACGAAGCCGAGGGAGCCGTAGTTCACGGCGTCGTCGGCCTTGGGGTCGAAGAAGGGGGGCTGGAGGATGCCCGCGGGGAAGGTGATGTCGTTCATGGAAGGGTTGTACGACGCGTTGACGGTGGGGGGGGTCCAGCTCCACTCCTTGCGGTCGATGGGCTTGCCCAGCTTGGCCAGGTTCTCCTGGATGCGGAACATGGCCGCCCGGCGCGTGTTGCCGAAGAAGTCATCCCGCTTCACCTCGAAGCCGTAGGTCTTCCACTTGTCGGGGTAGCCGATCTTCACGGCGATGGCGTCCAGCTTCTTCATGGCCTGCTGCTTGGTGTCGGTTCCCATCCAGTCGAGGTTGGTGATCCGCTCGCGCAGGGCCACCCGGATGTTCTCGATCATGTCGAGCACCCGCTTCTTGGATTCGGGAGGGAAGGCGACTTTCACGTACAACTGGCCGAGGGCATCGCCGAGAGAGCGGTCGGTGGCCGCCTCGATGCGCTTGGCTCGCGGCTCCTGTTCAGGGGTGCCGTTCAGGACCTTGCCCTGGAAGGCGAAGGATTCCTCGCCGAAGGCCTTGGGCAGGAGGCTGGCGGAGCTGTTCAGGGCGTGCCAGCGGAGATACGTGCGCCACTGGGGTGCGGGCACGGAGCTGGCGATTTTTCCGAAAGCCTCGAAGTAGGAGGGCTGGCTGAGGTTCAACTCCGTCATCTTCACGCCGCGGGCCTGGAAGTAGCTCTTCCAGTCGAAGCCCGGCGCTTCCTTGGCCATCTGCTCGAGGTTGCGCTTGTTGTAGGTCTTCTGGGGATTGCGCTGCTCGACGCGGGTCCACTGGACCTGGGCCATGCGGGTCTCGAGATCCAGCACCACCTTGGCGCGGACGGCGGCCAGGGCGGGAGCGTCGCCCGCCAGCTGGAACATCCTGGTGATGTGCTGCTCGTACTTGGCGCGGATGTCCTTGCTGCGGGCGTCATCCTTCAGGTAGTAGTCGCGGTCGGGCAGGCCCGTGCCCCCCTGGCTGAGGTAGCCGAGATACTGGGTGGACGCCTTGGCATCCTGCCGGACGAAGAAGCTGAAACCGCCGGGCAGGCCCTGGGCGTGCAGCTTGGCCAGCAGGGCTGGCAGCTGCTTGGCATCCTTCAGTCCCTCGATGCTGGTCAGGACGGGCTTCAGGGGGGCGAGGCCACGCTTCTCGATGGCGGCCTCGTCCATGCCGGCGGCGTAGAAGTCGCCCACCTTCTGCTGGACGCTGCCTTTGGCCCAGGTGGTCTTGGCGCTGGTCTCTTCCAAGATCTGCTTGAGGATGGCCCGATTGCGCTCGCTCACTTCCTCGAAGGCGCCGAACCGGGGCTTGTCCGACGGGATGGTGTGGGTCTTGAGCCAGCCGCCGTTGGCGAAGGTGTAGAAGTCCTCGCAGGGCCGGACGGTGGTGTCGAGGTTCACGGGATCGACCCCGGGTTTGGACTGGGCGGCGAGCGAGAGAGCCGCAAGGCCCAGACACAGGCCGAGGGAGGCGCGGAGGGGGGAGGGCATGGTTAACCTCGTAAGATGAGGGTAAAAGCCTATCAGGAAGGCCGGCGCAGCGATATGTGGATCACCTTGTCAACTTCCGCATGGACCGAGCCTGCCTGGTCCACCAGGCGGATCGTGTAAGTCCGGTCCACCTTGGGCTGTTCCTGCAGCAGGCGCCGGATCTCCTCCAACTCGGAGGCTTCGATGCAGAAGGTGGCCGTCAGGGTGCCGCGGCCGGGCTTGCGGAACCGGATGGTCGCGGCCTTGTCCCAGACCTGGTAGTCCGGTCCCAGGTTCTTCATGAGCATGAGCATGTAGAAGGGATCCACGGCCCCGTAGAGGCTGCCGCCGAAGATGGTGCCCACGTAGTTCCGGGTGCGCCAGGACAGGGGCAGGCGAATCCGGACCTCCTGCCAGTCCGCGGCGATGAAGGTGACGCGTCCGCCCGTGCCCCGGTAGCAGGGCCACAGGTTGAAGCCCCAGCGCATGAGGCGGGTGCGGAACGACTCAGGCAAGGGCCACCTAGAACCGGACGGTGACGTTCTCGCCTTCCTTGATGTGGACCGTATCGATGAAGCGAACCTGGCGGGCCCCGTAGGTGAGGATGAGGCTGGAGGTGCGCAGGCCGTGGCCGAAGTGCAGCACGCCCTTGAGCAGGTTGCCGTGGGTGACGCCGCAGGCGGCGAAGACGATCTGCTTGCCGGGACAGAGGTCGTCGGTGAAGTAGATCCTGCCGAAATCCACGCCCATGGCCTCGGCCTTCTCGCGGCTGGCGGTGTTGGTGTCCACCTTGAGGCGGCCCTGGATCTCGCCGTTGAGGCACTTCAGGGCCGCGGCGGAGAGCACGCCCTCGGGAGCGCCCCCGGTGCCCATGACTGCGTGGATGCCCGTGCCGCTGACGGCCGCGCTGATGGCGGCGCTGAGGTCGCCGTCGCCGATGAGCTGGATGCGGGCGCCGGCGGTGCGGATGTCGGCGATGAGCTGGGCGTGGCGATCACGATCCAGCACGCTGACGGTGATCTCGGAGACCTGTCGGTCCAGGGACTTGGCGATGATCTTGAGGGTCTCCCCGACGGGGGCATCGAGGCTCACCTTGCCCTTGGCCGAGGGGCCCACGACCAGTTTCTCCATGTAGAGGTCGGGCGCATGCAGCAGGCCACCCCTCTCCGTGGCCGCCATGACTGCGATGGCATTGGGGGCGCCGGTGGCGCAGAGGTTCGTCCCTTCCAGTGGATCCACCGCGATGTCCACCTGGGGATGGTCACCGTCCAGATCGGCACCCATGCCGACCTTCTCTCCGATGAAGAGCATGGGCGCCTCGTCCCGCTCGCCTTCGCCGATGACGATGGTGGCATCCATACGGACGGTTTCCATGGCGGTCCGCATGGCTTCGACCGCCAGCTTGTCGCTGTGCTTGCGCCGGCCATGGCCGATGGAGGTGGCGCAGGCGATGGCGGCCTGTTCGACCACCCGCAGGAATTCGAGGGACAGGGTCTGTTCCATGGGGTCGCTCCCGGGGAGTCTTGGTGGCGGTAGGTCAGGCCAGCCGGTTCACGCTCTGGCGGATCCAGTCAAGGAAGGGCTCGGAGCCCTCCTCGATGGGGAACATGAGGATCTCGGGGACCTCGTAGGTGTGCAGGTCGGTGATCACCTCGGAGACCTGCGGGAAGAGCTCCCGGGTGGTCTTGATGATCAGCATGACCTCCTCATCGAGGTGGGTCTCCCCCTTGAAGTAGTAGTAGCTCTTGATGCTGGGGACGATGTTCACGCACGCGGCATAGGCCTGGTCCACCAGGGCGGCGGCGATGGTGAGGGCGGTTTCCTCGCTCCCGCAGGTGGTCATGACGGTGCAGACGTCGGTCATCGTGAAGGCTCCCCGTCCGGCGAACGGAACTGGTCATTGTAGCTTGGGAGGCGCGAGGGCACGGATCACGAAAGGCGAGGTGTGGCAGGCCCTTCGGTGGGATCGTGGTCTGACCACGGTGGATGTTGGGTTTGAAGGAATGGGAGGTTGCGGTGGGGTGATGTGGGGCCGCATGTGTGGGGAGTGTTCTCCGTCTTCCCCGGTGACCCATGAGGGCCTTGGATTCGAACTGCGTCTGGCTGGGCCAACCGCGGTCTTGCTCCGACACTCCGCCTAACGCACCGTGCCCTGCGCGGTGCTCCCCTTCGCCACTGGCTCAGGGAGGCGGAGCCTCCCCCGCGCTGTCTCCGCGATCCCACTCGGGCGAAGGCCTGAGGGGTGGTGAGTGCGGGCGACTAAATGTCGCCCGCCGAACCGGGCACCCCTCGGCTTGAGCATCATTCCGGGGTGGATCGGGCCGTTCCCCGTACTTCGTATTGACCCATCAGGGGGAGGATTCGAACCGCGTCTGGCTGCGCCAGCCGCCGGTCTTGCTCCGGCGCGACATCAAGTCGCGCCTCCACAAGCCCACTCGGAGGTCCGGGCCGTTCCCCGTATTTGGCGCCGACTCATCAGAGGGAGGATTCGAACTGCGTCTGGCTGCGCCAGCCGCGGTCTTGCTCCGACAGCGCCCCGCGCTGTCTCCGCAAGCCCACTCGGAGGTCCGAATCCCCTCGCCTGCTTCCGACCAGAAAAATGGGGGCCGGATGGCCCCCGTTTTTCTGGTCGGGGCGAGAGGATTCGAACCTCCGACCTCTCGGTCCCGAACCGAGCGCTCTACCAGGCTGAGCCACGCCCCGACGAAGGTTTGACTCTACTGGAAACGGGCGGGGGCGTCCAGCCTGGCTATTCGGACTCGAGTCCGAGGCGGATCCGTTCGAGACGGCGGGTGTGGAGGAGGCGGAGGGCGCGGCGCAGGGGGTCGGGATCCTCGTGGCGGTCCGGGGCCTCCGCGGGCGGGTCGCAGGGAATGATCTGCAGGCCCTTGAGGCTCAGGCCCAGGGCACGGTGGATGCGGTCGCGGACCTGGGGCCAGACGGCCTCGGCGGCTTCGCGGAGGGCCGCGATGCGGGTCAGTTCCCAGCAGCCCATGACCAGGACGTCCCGTTCCACCCGCAGGGGGCGGGTCCGGTCCGCGAGGGCGGGGCCGACCACGAAGTGCCAGGCCTGCCGCAGGCGGGCCTCGGCCTTCTGGTTGGGCTGGCGGGCCCCGATGGGGACGAGGCGCGGGGCGCGTCTCATGGCTTCCAGCGGGGCGGCGGCAGGGGTGCACAGGCCCGCTCGCCGTTCAGCAGCAGCGGCGAGGCCAGGGTGGGAATCATGGTGTTGGTCTCCACCTCGAAGAGGGGCTGGAGCAGGTTGTGCAGGGTGCCGCCCTGGCGGTACAGCACCTCGTCCACGCTGCGCACGCGGCTGGCGGGGATGGCGTTGGACTCGCACAGGGCGAGCACCTCCTCCACGGTGCTCTGCAGGGTGCGGGCCTCGATGAGGGGGACGAGCTCCTCCCGATCCCTGACCCGGCCGCGGTTCTTCTTCCACTCGGGACGGGCTTCCAGATCCAGGCCCAGCCACATGGCCAGCACCTCGAACTGGCGGTCGCTGCCCACGCCGATGGCCACGTCGCCGTCCTGGCAGCGGAAGGACTGGTAGGGCACGATCTGGGGATGGGCGTTGCCCCAGCGGCGGGGCGGTTCCCCGGTCATGAGCGAGCCCGCGGCCACGTTCACCAGACCCGCCAGGGCGGCCTCCATGAGCGGCACTTCGATGTGGAGGGCCTCGCCCGTGCGCTCGCGGTGGAGGAGGGCGGCCTGGATGCCGTTGGCGCAGTAGAGGCCCGCCAGCACGTCCACCAGAGCCACGCCCACCTTCATGGGGCGGCCGTCGGGTTCGCCCGTGATGGCCATCCAGCCGCTCTCGGCCTGGATGATGAAGTCGTAGCCGGCGCGGCGGGATGCCGCGACATCCGAGGCGAAGCCGCGCACCGAGGCCAGGATGAGCTTCGGGAATTTCGCGTGCAGCCGCTTCCAGCCCAGGCCCAGGCGATCCGCGGAATCGGCGCGGAAGTTCTCCACCAGGACGTCGGCCTCCTTCAGGAGGTCGAAGAGCTGCTCCTTGCCCTCCTCGGTGTGGAGGTCGATGGTGCGGCTGGTCTTCCCCCGATTGGCGCAGCGGAAGTACGCGCTCTCCCCGGTCTCGCCGTCCTCGAAGGGCGGGCCCCAGCCCCGGGTGGGATCGCCTTCGGGGGGCTCCAGCTTCTGCACCTCCGCCCCGAAATCCGCCAGCAGCTGCGTGGCGAAGGGGCCGGCCAGCACGCAGGACAGGTCCACGATCCTGAAGTGGGACAGGGGCTTGGGCATCCGGAATCTCCGCTTCTCAGCCTACTTCATGTCCACCTGGACCTCGCCTTCGAGGTAGGCCTGGGACCTGAACCCCTCGCTGCCAGTGGTCACGGCGGCCACCCGGAAGGCCCTCAGGGTGCCGCTGAGCTGGAGGTTCGGGGCCAGCTGCCGGTTGAGGCCGGCCTGGACGGCCTCGCGCAGGCCCTGGAACTGCTGGTCCATGAGGAAGTGGGCCTTGTCCGTCAGCACCCGGCGCAGGTCCGAGTGGTAGATCCAGTCGCCCAGCCGGGCCAGCCAGCTCTGGCTGTCCAGGGTGAAGTCCAGGTCGGTGAGGCGCAGCGAGCTGGTGGCTGGATCGGACAGGGGCTTCCCGGACAGCGTGACCTTTCCCGTGATGCGGCCCTTCAGCCCGACCTCCAGCATGGCCTTGCCCTGCTCGCCCCAGACGCGGGCGGAGGTGATCTCGAAACGCCCCTTGTCCGTGTCGAAGGTCTTGCCCACCACCTGGGCGGCGAACTGCTGGCTGGCGTGGGTGTAGGCGAGGTCCGCCTCCACCCGGAGGCGGAAGCCGGGCTTCGGGCTCGCGTTCACCTCGAGGTCGGGCAGGGGCGTCGCCTCCGCCTGGGGTTTCGCACCGAGCACCAGCCGGGGCTGTGCCTCGATCTCCGGCGTGATGATCAGGGTCCGCCCCTGGGTGGCCAAAGGGGCGAGGCGGACGCGGCGGGGCTGGAACAGGAGGTAGAGGTCCTTTCCCAGCTCGATGGGCTGGCTGAACTGCGTCCAGGCCTCCTGGGCCTTCTGCCGGGCCAGGGCGTTCTCGCGGACCAGCCTGCCGAGCAGGTCGGCCCCCGCCCTTAGGTTCTCTTTCATGCCCGCCGTGACCTGGTCGGTGATGTCGAAGCCGAGGAAGGTGACTTCGCAGGTGTTCAGCGGCGTGACCTCGAAGGCCGTCTGCCGCAGGTCCACCCCCCAGCCGGGAAGGACGCCGATATCGGTCCTCAGGTCCAGCAGGACCCGCCGTGGCGGCTCGGGATCACGGCCACAGGAGCCCATCACGGTGAAGTGGTTGCCGATGGTCCGCAGACCCACGTCCATGCCGAAGTTCGCCACCACCCGCACCGCGACCTGGGCGTCCTTCACCCTCACGGTCAGGGGTTCGCGGATCAGGTTGAACCGGAAATAGGTCCTGGGTCGGCCCTTGATCTCCGCCCAGGTCTCGATGCCGGGAGGGGACAGCGGCACCTGGGCCTCCACCTGCTTCAGCAGCGGGACGAGATCCACGCGGATGGGCAGGGCCAGGGTCGAGGGCTCGAGCTCCTCCACGAAGGCCGAGGGCGCCGGCGGGGTCTGGGCCCGCAGGGGCAGGACGAGCAGGAGGAGGATGAGGGATGGACGCATGGGGACCCGCAGATCCCCAAACGCTACCAGATCAGCTCGCGGCCACGGTCCGGCGGTAGGCGGCGCTCAGGGTGGCGGCGATCTCCTCGGGGCTGTGGCCCAGGAAATCCTGGCGCTGCATGAGGTGCACCAGCTGCCCGTCCTTGAGGATGGCGGCCTGGGGGCTGGTGGGCATGGCACCCTCGAAGTATTCCCGCGCCTGGGCCGTGGCCTCCTTCTCCATGCCCGCGAAGACCGTGACCAGATGGTCGAACCGCAGGCCCTGGGACCGGAGCGCCTCGGTCACGCCCGGGCGGGCCCCGGCCGCCGCGCAGCCGCAGACGCTGTTCACGACCAGCAGGGTGGTGCCGGGCTTCTGCAGGGCCTCGTCCACCTGGGTGGGGGTCAGGAGCTGCTGGAAGCCGACCTGGGTAAGCTCATCTCGCATCGGGGCGACCATGTGTTCGGGGTAGTTGGACATGCCATCCTCCAGGGGATGAAAAAGCTTACCAATTAAGTCAGGATTGATCCAGATCACATCTCGGGAGGAACCATGCGACTGGTGCTGATGGGGGGAAGCCTCCGGCCCGCTTCGCTCAACGCAAGGCTGCTGGGGTACCTGGCCCGGACGCTGGAAGCGCGGGGCCATGAGGTCTCGACCTTTTCCGGTGAAGCCCTGCGCCTGCCGCTCTACGAGGATGGCGAGCCCCCCGCCGCTGCCGCCCAGGCCCTGCATGCCGCCCTGGCGAAGACGCAGGGCCTGCTCATCGTGTCGCCGGAGTACAACGCGGGGATTCCGGGCCACCTGAAGAACGCCGTGGACTGGCTCAGCACCATGAAGCCCAGCCCCTGGGCGGGTCTGCCGGTGCTGCTCTGCGCGGCGAGCCCCGGGGCCTTCGGCGGCGCCCGCGGGCTGATGGCCTGGCGCGCCACCCTGGCCAACATGGGGGCACTGGCGCTGCCCGAGGCGATCACGGTGCCGCATGCGGACCAGCAGCTGGATGCGGAGGGCGCGCCCACCGATGCCCGCACCGCCGCGTCCGTGCCCAGGACCCTGGACGCCTTCCTGGCCCTGGTGGCCCGGCTGCGCTAGGTTCGAGCCGTTTCTGCCATCCTGAAGGGTCTTCTCCGGAGCCGCCATGAAGGACTTCCTCAAGAGTTTCTTCGCCACCCTCCTGGCCCTGATGGTGGCCGGGGGCTTGGCGTTCGTGCTGTTCTTCGGCCTGCTGGCGGTCATCGGGTCCTCGGGCAAGCCGACCGTGCCGGGCAAGGCCGTGCTGGTCTTCGACCTGGACACGAGCTTGTCGGATGGCGAACGGGACACCGAACCCAGTGAGGCCATCACCGAGGCCATGGGCGGCGGCGGCGCCCACAGTCAGGTGCTGCCCGTGATCATCGAGGCCCTCGACCGGGCAGCCTCGGATTCTCGCATTACCGCCCTGTTCCTCACGGGGAACCTCCAGAGCGCGGGCCCCGCCCAACTGCGGGAACTGCGGGAGGCCATCCAGCGGTTCAAGGCGAAGAAGCCGGTGCTGGCCTACAACCTGGGCTGGGGCAAGCGGGACTACTACCTGGCCGCGGGCGCCACGACGGTAATCATCAACCCCTTCGGCGAGATGGAGGTGAACGGCCTGGCCAGCGAGCCCATGTTCTTCGGTGAGGCCTTCAAGAAGTACGGCGTGGAGGTGCAGGTCACCCGCGTGGGCAAGTACAAGAGCGCGGTGGAGCCCTTCATCACCGACCGCATGAGCGATCCCAACCGGGAGCAGATCCAGATGCTGCTGGACGACATCTGGGGCGAGTGGAAGGACACCGTCGCCAAGGACCGCAAGAAGCAGCCCGCCGACCTCCAGGCCATCGCTGACGAGCGTGGACTGCTCGAAGCCGAGGATGCCAAGAAGCTCGGCCTGGTGGACCGCATCGCGCCCTACGACGAGGTGCTCGACGAGCTCAAGAAGCTGGCCGGGAAGCAGGCCAAGGACAAGGATTTCCCCCAGATCACCCTGGCCACCTACGCCGGGATACCGGGTGAGGCGAAGACCGGCAAGGCCCGCATCGCCGTGCTGGTGGCAGAAGGGGAGATCGTGGATGGCGAAGGCAAATCCACCCAGATCGGTGGCGAGCGGCTCAGCCGCGAGCTGCGGCGCCTGCGCCTGGATGAGCGGGTCAAGGCCGTGGTGCTGCGCGTGAACAGCCCCGGCGGCAGCGCCTCGGCCTCGGAGCTCATCCAGCGGGAAGTCGTGCTCACCAAGAAGGTGAAGCCCCTGGTGATCTCCATGGGCCACCTGGCGGCCTCCGGCGGCTACTGGATCAGCACCTATGGCGATCGCATCTTCGCCGAGCCCACCACCATCACCGGCTCCATCGGCGTCTTCGGCCTGCTGCCCAACGTGAAGAAGCTCGCCAACGGCCACGGCATCACCTGGGACAGCGTGCAGACCGCCAAGCTGGCCAACCCCATGACCCTGACCCGTCCCAAGAGCGATCTGGAACTGAACCGGATCCAGGGTCTGGTGGATCACATCTACGAGCAGTTCGTGGCGAAGGTGGCCGACAGCCGGAAGATGAAGAAGGAGGCCGTCCATGAGATCGCCCAGGGCCGCGTGTGGTCCGGCCGCGAGGCCGTCAAGCTGGGCCTGGTGGATGAGATCGGCGGCCTGGGCGCGGCCCTGAAGCACGCCGCGAAGATGGCCAAGGTCGAGAACGATTTCTACGTGGCCGGGCCCGAGCGCGAGCCCGATGCCCTGAAGGACCTGCTCAGGAGCCTCGGCCAGGGGAAATCGCGGAAGCTGACCAAGCCCGGGCCCGTGGATGCGCTGGCCGAAGCCTTCAAGCTGCAGCTGGAGCGGGTCTCGGCCCTGAACGACCCCCGGGGCGTCTACGCCCGCATGGCCTTCGAGATCGACCTGAAGTAATCCGCCCTTCCCATCCACAGGGGGCTCCCATGCTTGGATCCAGACCCATGTCCGACTGGATCCAGGCCTATGGGGAGAGCCACCAGCATCCCGTCAACCGCGCCTGCCACACGGTCGGCATTCCCCTGGTGACGCTGTCGATCCTCCTCCTGCTCGCGGCGCCCCTGGTTCCGTGGCTCTGGAAGGCCGGGCTTGTCCTGTTCGGGGTGGGCTGGTTCTTCCAGTTCCTGGGCCACGCCGTGGAGGGGAAGCCCCCCGAGTTCTTCAAGGACTGGCGCTTCCTCCTGGTGGGGCTCCGCTGGTGGGCCCTCAAGGTGTCGGGCCGCGTCCCTCCCGCGCCCTGAGATCCGGCGGGGGGAAGGACTGAGCAGAGCCTGAGGCTATGCTGAAGGCCTATGGACTCGTCTTCCTTCATCTCCGCCATCGTGCTCCTGGTCCTGGTCACGGATCCCCTGGGCAACATCCCGCTCTTCGTGGGGCTGCTGCGCCAGGTGGATCCCGCCCGGCGCCAGCGGATCATCGTCCGCGAGGTGCTGTTCGCCTTCGCCATCCTGGTGTTCTTCGCGCTCTTCGGACAGCGGGTGCTCAAGCTCATGCACCTCACGGACACGTCGCTGGGCATCGCGGGCGGGGTGATCCTCTTCCTCATCGCCCTGAAGATGGTGTTCCCCCATCCCGAGGGCCGCGGCGCCGACCACCCGCTCCACGGGGAGCCCTTCCTGGTGCCCCTGGCCATCCCATTCATCGCGGGCCCCTCCGCCATCGCCACGGTGCTGCTGCTGGTGAGCCGCGAGCCGAATCGCCTGTGGGAGTGGCTGGGCGCCCTGTCCGTGGCCATGGCCATCTCGGCCGTGGTGCTGGGCTTCGCGGAGAAGATCGCCGACTTCCTGGGGGAGCAGGTCACCATGGCCTTCGAGCGGCTCATGGGCCTGGTGCTGACGGCCATCGCCATCGAGATGCTCCTGGCGGGCATCCAGAAGTTCCTGCTGCAGGTGCGGGTCGCCTAGAAACGGCGCTTCAGGCTCAGCTCCAGCGTGAAGTCCGCCACGGGCTCGTAGGTGCCGTCCGGAAGCTTCACGGCGGCCTGGATGTGCATGGGCTCGGTGATGCGGTCCTCGGATTCGAGGGCCCGCCTGACCTGGTCGCGGATGGCCTGCCCCTCTTCGCAGATGAAGTAGACGTCGGATTCGGGGCGCTTGAGGAACTGGGCCTGGAAGGCCTTGAAGACCAGGTTCACCTTGGCGCCGGAGCGCTTGATCTGATCCATGGCCAGCAGGCCCCCGGCGCAGTCGGCCCCGATGGCCAGGGCCCCGAAGTACATGGAGCCAAGGTGGTTCTTCGACCAGCGGCGCAGGGGCACCTTGATCACGCAGCGGGTCTCGGACAGCTCGATGACGCTGGGCCGCACCGAGGCCAGCAGGGGGATCTTCAGCCAGCCGAAGAGGCGCATGCCGAAGGTCTGCTTGAAGCGCTCCAGCCCCGAGCCCATGGATCAGTCCCCGACCTGGTTCACGTCGAGCAGGCCCTCAGGCGGATCCAGTTCCAGCCGACGGTTCGGCAGGTCGAGCGTCCACCAGGCCTTGATGTAGGGGATGTCGCGCTGACCCGTGCGGCCGGGCCGCAGGTCCCGCATCACCACCATGTCGTAGCCCGCGGGGCCGGGGTCGAGGCGCAGGACTTCGCCGACCTTGCGCCCGGCGATGAAGACCTCGCAGCCGATCCACTGGTGCCGGAAGCTCTCGCCCTCGTCCAAGGTGGCCTCGGCCTCGGGCATCCACAGGGCCCAGCCCTTGAAGGGTTCCGCCGCCGTCCGGTCCGGCAGGCCGGCGAAGGCGAGGCAGGGCCGGTCCTGGTGCCAGCGGAAGCTGCGCAGGCTGATGCCCCGGGCGGGCGGGGCTGGTTCGCCCTGCTCCAGGTTCTGGTGGGGTGGGGCCAGCACCAGGCCGGTCATGCCTTCCAGGCGCTCCGGTTCGTCCATGAGGGCGTGGAACAGGAACTCGCCCTTGAGCCCCTGGACCTTGGCCAGATGTCCCGAGAGCAGCATCAGGCCTCCTGCTCGTCCCCGTCGTACAGCTCGAGATCCACCGACAAGCCGGCCTTCTCACCCGCGGTCTTGCAGAGGGTGCGCAGGGCCGAGATCATGCGGCCGTGCTTCCCGATGATGCGGCCGCGATCCTGGGGGTCGGCGAAGACCAGCACGTCGCGCCTCCGCCCCTCGCCTGAGATCTCCACCCGGAGGGCGTCAGGGTGGTCCAGCAGCGGCGTCAGCACATCGCGCAGGAAGGCTTCGAGGTTCATGGCTTCTCCGGGGAGAACAAAGAAAGCCGGACCACTGGCCCGGCTTTCGTGGATCTGAGACGGGCTACAGGACCTGGTTCTTCTTGAACAGGTCGAGCACGGTCTTGGAGGGCTGGGCACCCTTCTGCAGCCAGGACTTGGCCTTCTCCACGTCGATGCGGACCGCCTCGCCGGCGCCGGCGATGGGGTTCACGAAGCCCAGCACTTCCACGGCCTGGCCGGTGGGGATGCGGTCATTCTCGGAAACGACGATGTGGTAGAACGGGCGCTTCTTGGCACCATTGCGAGCAAGACGGATCGAAAGCATGGGCACTCCCTGAGCAGGAAAGTGTAGCGCGGAATGGCCCATCTCCCAAGGGTTAATTGCGCGCAGGCCGACCCCCTGACGGCATCACGGCTCAAAGGCGGAAACCGGGAAGCTCCCCTCCAGCACGGCCTGCCGCTCCCGGATGTTCCGCCGCAGGGTCGGCCAGCGGGGGTGTGTCCGGACCCTGGCCAGGAAAGGTGAGGTCTCGTACCAGGCTGCGCAGCTGAACCCCTGCACGAAGGCGCGGGTGGCGCAGTCCACCCCACGGTCTGCGTCGCCGAGGATGGCGTAGGCCTCCGCCTCCTTGAACGTCCACTCGCCGTCCGGGATGTGCAGCTTGCCGCGGATCTCGTCCATCTCCCGCAACTCGATCAGTCCGTCGCTGGAGCGGCCTTCGAGGTAGGCGAGGTACACGCGGCACAGGTCGCGGAAGTGGGTCGGTATCGCCCCCGGGTCGCTTCCGGCCCTCATGAACCCCAGGGCCGGCTTGTCCTGCCCCTGGAGGAGGGCGAAGTAGCCCCTGTAGAAGAGGATACTGGCGTCCTGCCGGAGGGAACCGGTCTTTGCGAGTTCCTGCCCGAAGGCCTCCAGATCGCCCAGGTAGAGGTAGGTGGTCTCGGCAAACCAGGCGGAAGGCGAGGCCAGGGGGCCCAGCAGCCTGGCCCGTCGGGCCAGGGCCCTGCGGGCGACTTCGAGCAGGCCCGAGGTCCGGCTGGCGTAGGCGATGCCGAGATAGAGGTCCGGCAGGTCGGTCCGGAGCCGGACCGCATCCCGCAGCGCCTGCAGGGCCATGCTCTGGTTCCCGGTATCGGTCAGCATCATCGACCACAGGAAGGTGGCCCGCGGGTGGCCCGGGACGAGCTCCACGGCTTTCTGGAAGGCGTGGTGGGTGCGTGAACCCAGGCCAATGCCGGCCTGGCGGGGATCCACCCACAAGCTGCGGTAGAGGTGATCTCCCAGGACGGTCCAGCCGGTGGCGCACCGGGGCTCGGCCTCTACGAACCGCTGGGAGGCCTCCAGGTGGGCGGCGGCGCTCGGGTCATCGCGGATGGACAGTCCCTCCAGCAGGAGCCAGAAATTCGGGGAGGACGCCGGGATCAGGGCGTCCAGCTGACGGAACCGGAGGGGCAGGGGCCAGTGCTGGACGATGTGCCTCATGGCCCGCTGGGGTTCCTGCGGGGCCAGCGCGTCCAGAGCCCAGGGTTTCCCGGCGCGGACCCGATCCACGGTGTTCCACTCCAGGGTCATGGCCAGCTGGTCCCCGCTCCGGCGCCCCGAAAACCGCAGCAGGCGGGTGTCGGGAGGCACCCGGTCGAGGTCTGCCGGGGACGGGAGCCTGGCTGCATGGGTGACGGTGGCTCCCGAAAGCACCTCGAGGCAGTCCGAGAGGAGGACTTCCATGCCCGACCCGACGTCCTTCCCCTGGTCGTCCAGGGGCGATGCCAGGATCAGCACGCGCCCGGCGGATTGACGGCTTGTGATGAAGGCAACCGTCGCCGCCAGTCCGAGCAGGACCAGGATCAGGGCGATCCAGATGCTGGGACGGGCCATGACTGAACGTGGATGGGGCATGGTCTCCTAGAAGGGAAGGTTGGGGCCGCCGCCCATCTTGGCCATGCGCTGCATCTTGGCCATGAACTTGGGATCGTTCATCTGGCCCATCATCTTCTTCGTCTCCATGAACTGCTTCAGCAGCTGGTTGATCTCGTGAACCGGGCGGCCGCATCCCGCGGAAATGCGGCGCTTGCGCTTGCCGTCCAGCAGGTTGTGGTTGTTCCGCTCGGCGGGCGTCATGGAATTGATGATGGCTTCCAGATGCTTGATGCGCTTGTCGGTGGCCACCTGGGCCAGCTGGTCCTTCATCTGCCCGAGCCCCGGCAGCATGCCCAGGATCTTGTTCATGGAGCCCAGCTTCTGCACCTGCTGGAACTGCTTGCGCATGTCCTCGAGCGTGAACTGGTTCTTGGCCAGGCGCTTGGCCATGACCTCGGCTTCCTTCTCGTCGATCTTGTCCTTGGCGTGCTCGATGAGGCTGAGCACGTCGCCCATGCCCAGGATGCGCTGGGCCATGCGGTCCGGGTGGAAGCGCTGGAAGTCCTCCAGCTTCTCGCCCTCACCCACGAACTTCAGGGGCTGGCCCGTGGCCTGCTTGATGCTGAAGGCCGCACCGCCGCGGGTGTCGCCGTCGGTCTTGGTGAGCACCACGCCGGTGATGCCCAGCTTCTCGTGAAAGGCCGTGGCGCTGCGCACCGCATCCTGGCCCGTCATGGCATCGGCCACGAAGAGGATCTCGTCCGGCGCGGTGGCGCCCTTGATCCGGACCAGCTCCTCCATCAGGGGCTCGTCCAGGTGCAGGCGGCCGGCGGTGTCCAGCACCACCACGTCCCAGCCCTTCAGCCGGGCTTCGGCCAGGGCGGCGGCGCAGATGGCGACGGGATCCTTCTCCTCCGTGTGGAAGGAGGGCACGCCGGCATCCTTCGCCACCACGTGCAGCTGCTCGATGGCTGCGGGGCGGTAGACGTCCGCGGGCACCAGCAGCGGGGAGCGCCCGAGCTTCTTGAGGAAGACCGCCAACTTGCCGCAGCTGGTGGTCTTTCCGGCGCCCTGGAGTCCCACCATCATCACCACCGTGGGTGGCTTCGACGCGAAGGCGATGGGGTGCTCGGGGGCCTGACCACCCATGATCTCCACCAGCTCGCGGTGGACGATGTCGATGAAGGCCTGGGCCGGGTTGAGCCCCTGCATGACCTCGGCACCGAGGGCCTTCTCCTTGACCCGCTGCAGGAAGGTGCGGGCCACGCTCACGTGGACGTCGGCCTCCAGCAGGGCCATGCGCACCTCGCGCAGCACGGCCTCCAGGTTGGCTTCGGTGAGCTTCGACTGGCCACGGAGGGCCTTCATGGCCTGGCTGAGCTTCTGGGTAAGGCTGTCGAACATGGGACTCCGGTGGGGACCAAACGACCATTGTAGGTGGCGTCGAGGACTTTCCCCGTGTGGAAACAGGATCCTCAGGCATAATCCTGACCGATGGAGTCGGGATAATGCCCAACCACCTTTCCGGAAGCCTCAGCCCCTACCTGCTCCAGCACGCCCACAACCCCGTGGACTGGCATCCCTGGGGCGAGGCGGCCCTGGCGAGGGCCCGGGCGGAGCAGAAGCCCATCTTCCTCAGCATCGGCTACAGCGCCTGCCACTGGTGCCATGTCATGGAGCGGGAGAGCTTCGAGAATCCGGCGGTGGCCGCGGTGCTGAACGCCCACTTCGTGAGCATCAAGGTGGATCGCGAGGAACGGCCCGACCTGGACGATCTCTACATGGACGCCGTGCAGACCCTGACGGGGCGGGGCGGCTGGCCCATGAGCGTGTGGCTCACTCCAGACCTGCAGCCCTTTTACGGCGGCACGTACTTCCCGCCCGAGCCCCGCGGCGGGATGCCGGGGTTCATCCCCCTGCTCAAGCGCATTGCCCAGGTGTGGCAGGACGACCGCGCCGGAGTGGTGGGGCAGGCGGCGGCGCTCGCTACGGAACTGCGGCGCCAGGCCGAGGTGGAGGCGGGAACCCAGCGGCCGGGCGACGCGGTATTGGAGGCGTCCCTGGCCCAGCTGCGCCGGGGCTTCGATGGGCGCTGGGGCGGGTTCGGCCCGGCCCCGAAATTCCCCCAGCAGATGGCCGTGGACCTGCTCCTGGCCAGGGGCACTGCGGAGGATCGGGCCATGGCCCTCCGTACCCTGGACGCCATGTGGGAGGGCGGCATGTACGACCACCTGGGCGGCGGCTTCGCGCGCTACAGCGTGGATGGCCAGTGGCTGGTGCCCCATTTCGAGAAGATGCTCTACGACAACGCCCAGCTGGCCTGCTGCTACCTGACGGCCTTCCAGGCCACCGGTGAGCCCCGTTACGCGGCGGTGGCGCGGGAGACCCTGGACTACCTGCTGCGGGACCTGCGCGACCCCAGCGGCGGCTTCCACTCCAGTGAGGACGCGGACAGCGAAGGAGAAGAAGGCAAGTTCTACGCCTTCACCCCCGCCGAGGTGCGGGAAGCACTCGGGCCGGTGGACGGGGACCGGTTCTGTGCGGCCTTCGGCATCACCGATGGCGGCAACTTCGAGCACGGGGCCAGCGTCATCCACCGCTTTTCCTGTCCTCGGGAAGCTTCGCTTTCCGAGGGAGAAGAGCAGACCCTGCGGGAGCGGCTGCGGCTCTGGCGGGACCGGCGGGTGCGGCCCGGCAAGGACGACAAGGTGCTGGCCGCCTGGAACGGCCTCGCCCTGTCGGCCCTGGCCCGGGGCGCCCAGGTGCTGGGCGAGCCGCGGTACCTGGAAGCGGCCCAGGCCTGCGCGGCCTTCCTCCGCAGGGAACTCTGGCGGGAGGGAGGGCTGCTTCGGGTGTGGCGCCGGGGCCGGGCGCACACGGCGGCCTTCCTCGAGGATCATGCGGCTGTCGTGGAGGGGCTGGTGGATCTCTTCGAGGCGGACTTCGATCCGGCCTGGCTGCGCTGGGCCGAGACGCTCGGGGAGATGATGCTGGCGCGGTTCCATGATCCGGTCGATGGCGGGTTCTTCAGCACGGAGGCGGACCAGCCGGATCTCCTCTTCCGGCAGAAGCCCGGCTTCGACAATGCCATTCCCAGCGGCAACACCCTGGCGGCCCGGGCACTGCTCAGGTTGTCCCGCCACCTGCAGAGGGAGGACTTCCGGTCCGCGGCCGAAGGGACCCTCCAGTGCTTCGGGCCCTGGATGGAGCGGGCGCCCAGGGCCTTCCTGGGCCTGTTTGGCGTGCTGGACCTCGTCCAACGGGCACCGCTGGACGTGGCGCTGTCCGGCCATCCCGAAGATCCGCTCGTCCAGGACATGCTGGGCGAGGTGTACCGGCGCTTCCTGCCTGGCCGGGTGCTCTCGGTCTCCGGCGACCAGTTGCTGCCACTGCATGAAGGCCGGGGCCTGAGTCCGGGACGGCCCCTGGCCTTCGTGTGCCGGGGCAGGACCTGCGCCGCTCCGGTGGGAACCAGCCGGGAACTCGGGGACCTGCTGCAGGACTCACCGGTTCCGATGTGATCCCGTCCCCTCCAGGTGGGAGATACACTGATTTTACCATCCAGCCCCGTCTGAACAGGAACCTGGGATCTGTCGGATCCGGGCGTGGCGTGGCAGACAAGGGGCAGCCATGAAGAACTTCGTGCTCAAGATCGACCCGCTGACGGGCGAGGACTACTACGAGGTCTACCTCCGTGGGCGGCAGCTGCTGAACAATCCCCACCTGAACAAGGCCTCGGCGTTCACCAAGGAGGAGCGGCTGAGTCTGGGGCTGGACGGCATGCTGCGGCCCGGCATCGCCACCCTGGAATCCCAGCTGGACCGCACCTACGAGGCCTTCCTGCGCAAGCCTGACGACATGGAGCGGTACATCTACCTCTCGGGCCTCCTGGACCGCAACGAGGTCCTGTTCTACCGCCTCCTCCAGGACCACCTGGACGAGATGGTCCCCATCATCTACACGCCGACGGTGGGCCTGGCCTGCATGCAGCTGAGCCACATCCAGCGCCGCTTCCGGGGCATCTACATCACGCCCGAGAACATCGCGAACATCGACCAGATCTTCCACGGGCTGTCACAACCCCAGGTCAACCTCATCGTGGTGACCGACGGCGAGCGCATCCTGGGCCTGGGCGACCTGGGTTCTGACGGCATGGGCATCCCCGTGGGCAAGGTCAGCCTCTACGTGGCCGCTGGCGGCGTGCACCCCGGGGTCACTCTGCCCATCACCCTGGACGTGGGCACCAACAACCCCCGCCTGCTGGAGGATCCCCTCTACCTGGGCATCCGCAAGCCGCGCCTGCGGGGCGTCGAGTACGAGGAACTGGTGGAGAAGTTCGTCCTCGGCGTGAAGCGGAACTTCCCTGGCGCCCTGCTCCAGTGGGAGGACTTCGCCAAGCAGACCGCCTTCAAGAACCTCGACCGGTACCGCGAGCGCATCCTTTCGTTCAACGACGACATCCAGGGCACGGGCTCGACGGCCCTGGCGGCGCTGATGACGGCCATGCGCATCAAGAAGAGCCGCTTCCAGGATGAGCGCTACGTCATCGTGGGCATGGGCCAGGCGGGCACGGGCATCGCCCTGAACATCCTCGCCATGCTGAAAGAGGAGGGCCTCTCCGCTGAAGAAGCCCGCAAGCGCATCTTCGCCGTGGACATGCAGGGCCTACTCCTCGAAGGCGATCCCCTGCTGGAGGACCCCCAGGAGCCCCTGGCTCAGCGCCGGGCCTGGGTGGAGGGCTGGCGGCTGGACGATCCGTCCCGCATCGGCCTGGGAGATGTCATCCGCAACGCTCACCCCACCGTCCTCATTGGCGTCACCGCCCAGCCCGGGCTCTTCAGCGAGGCGATCCTCGCGGAGACCGCCAAGCACTCAGAGCGCCCCATCGTGCTGGCCCTCTCCAACCCCACCCACAAGTGCGAATGCACGCCGGAGGCCGTCTGGAAGGCCACGGACGGCAAGGGCCTGGTCGCCACGGGCAGCCCCTTCGAGCCCATGGACTGGAAGGGACACACCCTCCAGGCCTCCCAGTGCAACAACATGTACATCTTCCCGGGTGTCGGTCTCGGCGCCCTGGTCTGCAAGGCCACCCGCGTGACGGACGGCATGTTCCTGGCGGCCAGCCGGGCCATCAGCGAATTCGTGACGCCGGAGCAGGAAGCCATGGGGCTGCTGCTGCCGGAAATGAAGGACATCCGCAAGGTGTCCGCCTCCGTGGCCAAGGCCGTGGGCATCGAGGCCCGCAACGCAGGCCTGGGACGCCTGCTCGACGACGACCAGATCGGCGCCGTGGTGACCAAGGCCCAGTGGGTGCCGGCCTACCCGGCCTACCGGCCCGGGGCGTTGCGGTACGAAGATTGAGCGCTGGTTCCCCCTTGTAGAAGGGGCGTCCTGGCCTAGCCTGGGGGGTGGGAAGAGCCTCTCTTTCCTCCCACGGGGCGACCGTTTTCGCCAGCCCCTTCCGGCCAGCGTTTCATGAGGCCGAGACTACCGGGCACCCTTCGGGGTGCCCTTTCTCAACGGCACTTGACAGCTTGATCAAACTACACAAACTGGTCTACACAATCTTATGTAGAGGTTTCCGTGATGTCATCCGTCAAACCTACGGAAGTGGAGTTGAAGTTTCTTCAGATCCTCTGGGAGCGGGGGCCATCCGCAGTGAAGGAAGTCCATGCCCAGCTGAACCGCCGGGAGGAATACACCTACACCGGGACTCTGCGGATGCTGCAGGTCATGCTGGAAAAGGGGCTGGTGATCCGGGATGAAAGCCAGCGCAGCCATGTCTATGCGGCGGCCCACAGCCGCGCCGCCATGGAGGGGGGCCTGGTCGCCGACCTGACGGAGCGGCTTTTCGGGGGATCGGCAGCGGCGCTCGTGCTGGCGGCGCTACGCTCAGGGCAGGTCAGCCTAGAGGAGAAGGCCCGCATTCGCGAGGCGCTCGGCAAGGAGAGGCGATGAACGCCGGCATCCAGATTCTGGGATGGGCCTTGCTGCACGCGCTCTGGCAGGGCTGCCTGCTCGTGCTGCTGGCGGCCTTCTGCGGGATGTTCCTGACGGGCCAGCTCCGGCACAGGATGAATGCCCTGGCCCTGGGGCTTTGCCTGATCCTGCCCGCGCTCACAGCCTGGCATTTCCACCAGCCTGTGCCCGCAGCCGCGGGTCCGGTGGAGGTGACGGAGCAGGTGGAACGGACTCCGGTCAGATCCTTGTCCCATCAGCCGCCCTCCGTACCGCTCTTGATTCGGCTTGAATCCGCACTGCAGCCACTTCTGCCGCGGCTGGTGGCGCTGTGGGCGCTTGGCGCGTCGATCATGGCGCTGCGCCTTGGCGGCGGCCTCGCGCTGAGTCTGCGCTGGAAGCGGCAGGGCCTCCCTGCGCCCGGCCCCTGGCAGGATGCGATGGATCGGGTTGCCAAGCGCATGGACCTTCGGCGGAGGGTGCCCCTGCTGCTCTCTTCGAGGGGCGGAACGCCGGTAACCCTTGGTTTGTGGAAGCCTGTCGTCCTGATGCCGGCGGTTCTGCTCACCAGCCTGCCACCGGATTACCTGGAGGCGCTCCTGGCCCACGAGCTGGCGCATGTGCGCCGCCTCGACTACCTCGGCAACCTCATCCAGGGAATCATCGAAGCCCTGCTTTTCTTTCATCCAGCCGTCTGGTGGCTCTCAGCGAGGATCCGCACCGAGCGCGAGGAACTGGCGGATGAACTCGCGGCACAGAGCCTCGGCGACCCGCGGCGTCTGGCTCTGGCCCTCAACGCGCTGGATGATCTCCAGCCCGACCTTCGACCCCCGATATTCCCGGCCCTTGCGGCCCGAGGAGGACGTTTGCTGACACGAATCGAACGGCTGCTTTCCACGAAGCCCATGGCGGGATCCCCGTGGGGGCTCGTCACCCTGTTGCTGCTTCCCTGCGCGGTTCTGGCCCTGCACGCAGGTGCTCCTTCCACCACTCCGATTCCGGCGCCCACCGCCCTGGTGGCGCAGATCGATGCCCTGGCCGCCAAGGAGGGGCTGGATCCCCAGCTGCTCCGGAGCATGGCCTGGGTGGAGAGCGGCTTCAGCGCCAAGGCCAAGAGCCCTCTGGGCGCCATGGGCCTGCTCCAGGTCATGCCGGCCACGGCCGAGGCCTACGGCGCGAAAGATCTGAATGACCCGGCCCAGGTGATGGCGGCGGGCGCGAAGTATCTGCGCTTCCTCCTGGACCGCTACCAGGGGGACGTCGAGAAGGCCGTAACGGCCTACAACTGCGGCGAGAAAGCCCTGGATGGGGGCCAGATCACTGAAGAGGCGACCCGCTACCGCACCCTCGTGATGGGGGTGCTGAAGGCGAAGGCGGTGCAGCCGGAGGCGCCGTTGGCGGAGGGGGAGGTCCAGGGTGTCATCCGTGGCATCGGGGATGAGTTGATGGTTCACCTGCGCATCAGCAGCCGCGGAGACCTGAAAGTGGAGCTCCTGTCCGACGGTGTTCCAAGCGGTTCCGTGATCGTCGGGAACAAGGAACCGGCAGGGAAACAAGGGGTCGGGCTCTGGGAGGAGGTCCGGCCCAATATCCGGATCAAAGCTCCGAAGGCTGGCGCCCCCCTCTCGATTCGCGCCGCAAATCCATTGACGGGCTGGCGGGGGGAAACCCAGGTGCTGCCGGACGCGCCCTGGAAGACCTTCAGCTTCCGAATGGAAGAGCCCAAGCCATAGTCCCATCTGGTACAGCAAGAGGCCCGGCGGTGCCGGGCCTCTTGCATGCACGTTCTGAAATCAGGCGGCGACGACGCGGCGGCTGCGATGCATCACTTCGGCTTCGAGCTCGGCTTCGAGGGCCTGGACCTGACGGAGCACGGCGAGACCGCGGGGCGAGCTGCCCATCTGGCGCTCGAGCTGGTTGAACACTTCATGCAGGCGCTCGGCGGTGGTCCAGAAGGCGGGGTTGTGCTGTCGCGCTGCGGTGTCCATGTGCATGGTGGCTCCGTGGGCTTCCTGGACAACATGATCGTGTTTGCTTGTGACTTAGGCTAGTGATAGGCATCACAAGAAATGTCATGAGTTACGAAGTTTTTTGTCACGACCGCCGTGACAATTTCCGAAGTCATTGAAAAACATGACATCCAGGTCGTCCAAGGGCCGGGTCAGGCCCTGCGGCTGGCCAGCAGGTGGCCGATGGCCACGGCCGCCGCGTCGGCCGCATCGGCCGCCAGGGGCTCCTTCAAGTTCAGCAGGGTCATCACCATCTTCCCCACCTGGCCCTTGTCCGCCCAGCCATACCCACTGACGGCCTTCTTCACCTGCATGGGGTTGTAGTCACCCACCGGCAGCCCGTGCAGGGCCGCCGTCAGCAGGATCCCCCCGCGGATCTGGCCCAGCTTCAGGGCCGTGGCGGCGTTCTTTTCGACGAAGGGGGACTCCACCGCCATGAAACCGGGGTGGTGAGCGGCGATGGCCTCGGACAGGCGACCGTGGATGAGCAGGGCCCGCTGGTCGAAGTCGGTCCCCCGGGGGTTGCGGATGACCCCCGCCTCCACCAGGGTCAGCCGGGACCCGAAGCGCTCCACCACGGCCCAGCCGCAGGCCAGGGAGCCGGGATCCACGCCCAGGCAGCGCACGGGCGAGGGCGGGACGATCACCGGCCCTTCCGCTTGCCGGTGCCCCGGACGCTGCCTTTCGGCGGCTTTGGACTCGCCTCCCGGGTTTTCCCGGCGGTGGCACGGGCCTTCTTCGGTGGGCGCTGCTTTGAGGCCGTTTCGCGGCGGGGGCGTGGCTCGTCCGATCGGGTTTTCCCCCCCCGCCGGGGCTTCTCCAGATCACCTTCCCGCAGCACCGCCGGAGCCGCGAGGGTGGGCACGAACTGGAGGACCTTGCCATGGGCATCCTGGGCCTTCGCCTCAGTGACCCAGGCGCTGATGCGCCGGAGGTCCTCATCCACGGTGGTGATCTCCACTTCCACCGCATCGCCGATGGTGAGCACCACCATGCCCCGCTGGCCCGTGGCCTTGGTGCGGTGCTCGTCCACCCAGAAGTTGCCGCCCAGGGCCGCCAGGGGCACGCCCACCTCCACGAAGGGTGACTCGAGCGTGACGAACATGACCTTGGCGGAGAAACCCTGGATGCGGCCCTTGAAGCGCTGGCCGATCCGGGCCTTCATGAGCAGGCAGGCCTTCCACTTGTCGTTCTCGCGCTCGGCCTCGGTGGCCTTCTGTTCGCAGTCGCTGGCGCCCTTGGCGAGCACCGCCAGCTGGCTGTGCAGGCCCTCGGGCAGCTTCTGGCCCCGGAGCACCTTGCGCAGCAGGCGGTGGACGATGAGATCCGGATAGCGCCGGATGGGGCTCGTGAAGTGCAGGTAGTCCTGCAACGCCAGGCCCGAGTGGCCGATGTTGTCGACGTTGTACTCAGCCTTCTTCAGGCTGCGCAGCAGCAGCGTGTTGATCATGGCCTCCAGGGGCCCGCCCCGGATCTTGTCGAGCATGACGTTGAGGTGCTCGGGCGTGGGCGCCTCCTTGGGCTTGAGCAGCCCGAAGGTGCGGGCCACTTCCGCGAAGATCTCGAGCTTCAGCGCATCCGGCTCGTCGTGGATGCGGTAGATGGAGGGGATCTTCTTCCGGGTGAAGAAGCGCGCCACCGTCTCGTTCGCCAGCAGCATGAACTCCTCGATCATGCGGTGGGCGTCGTGGCGTGGATAGCGCCGCGCGTCGATGGGTCGCCCTTCCTCGTCGAAGATGAACTCGGCCTCTTCCGTGTCCAGGTTCATGGCGCCCCGGCCCAGGCGGATCTGGGTGAGCTGCCGTGACAGCACCAGGGCCTCGTCCAGCAGGGCGCACAAGGGCTCGCCCAGTTCGGCCCGCTTGCGCTTCGACAGGTCGATGCAGGCTTCCTTCACTTCGTCATAGGTGAGCCGCTTCGCGCTGCGGATGACGCTTTCAGAAAGTCGCGTCTCCATCACTTCCAGCTCCGGCGAGATCGTCATCCAGGCCGTCATGGTGAGCCGGTCGACGCCCTCGCGCAGGCTGCAGAGGTCGCCGCTGAGGCGCTCCGGAATCATGGGAATGGCCTCGTCCGGGAAGTAGACCGAGGTGCCCCGCAGGCGGGCCTCCTCGTCCAGGGGGCCGCCCTCGGCCACGTAGTGGCTCACGTCGGCGATGTGGACGCCCAGGAGCCAGCCGCCACCTTCAGATTTCGGCAGGATCTCCAGGCTGATGGCATCGTCGAAGTCCTTGGCCGTGGGCGGATCTACCGTGCAGGTGAGGGTCTCACGGAGATCCTCCCTGCCCTGGATCCACTCCGTGGGAATGGCCGTGGGGAAGGGTGCCAGCTCGCGCATGACCGCGTCCGCAAACTCAGTGCGCAGGTTGAACAGGGCCGCCGTGAGCCTGTTCTCGATCTTGAGGTCGGTCTTCTTCCCCAGCCTGGCGACCACGGTGCCCCGCAGCTGCTTGGCCTCGGGATCGGCGTCGAGCCTGACGCTCACCAGCTCACCATCCTCGGCCAGGTCCGTGGGCGGCACCGAGATGATCTGGGCCAGGCGTGGCTCCAGGGGCACCACCCGCCAGCCCCAGGGCTGCTTCTGCAAGGTGCCGGGCAGGGGGACGTCACCGCGCCCCTTGATCTCGAGGACCCGGGCCTTGAGGCGGCCGTCCCAGCCCTCGCCGTTGACCTCGGCCACCACGCGGTCGCCGTGGATGGCGCCATGGGCATCCCGCCAGTCCACGAGCAGGTCCATGCGGGGCCCCTTGGGCGCCCCCAGGATCCTCAGGAAGCCCCCGGCACCCTCGGGGTGGCCCAGGAAGGTGGCTTCGAAGGTCTCGTACGGACGAAGCCCCGCAGCCAGGGGCTTCGGGGCTTCGCGGGAGGGCCGTCGGTCGGGGGTGCGGGCCGGACTGCGGACGGGGATGCGGGGAGTGGAACGGCGGGTCATGCCTTCAGGGTACAGGCCCCGGGGCGATCAGGCCTTCTTTCCCTTTTTGGCGGGCTTGGCGGGGGGGGCGGTGACCTTGCCGCTCAGGAGGTCGAGCTGATGCTGGACCTTCCTGTTCTCGGGGTCGAGGACGGCCAGCCGGTTCAGCCACTGGGCCTTGCCGGACTTTTCAGTGAAGCGCTCGAGGTAGGCGGGGGTGGAGATGACCGCTTCCACCCACTTGGTCTTCTCGCCCTTGCCGGCTTTGTAATCGGCAATCTGATCGGCTTCGCTCTTGAGCTTGTCCTCCATCACCTTCACGAGCGGGTCATAGGCCTCGTTCTCCCGCTTGGTGACGTCCAGGTAGGTCTGGAAGAACTTCACCCACTTGGCGCAGTCCACCACTTCCTTCTCGACCCCAAGGGCCAGATCCAGTTCCTGGCGCTCACCGGGATCCAGCGCGCTCTTGCCCTTCAACTCCTTGATGCGGCCGTCGTTCTCGTCCAGCACCTGCTGGGCCCGGGCACCCGCCTGCTTGTAGTAGGCCACGGTCTGGGCGAAGGGTTCCTTCACGCCGACATAGGATTCATTGGCCAGGGCCTTGGCGGTCTTCGCATACTCCAGGGCCTTCTCCCAGGCTCCGGCGGAGTCCGCTGCCTCGGCGGCCAGACGCAGCGCTTCGGCCATGTCGAGGTTCGCCGCGCAACTCTGGACGAGGGTCGAGTTGTCCTTCTTGTCGAAGGCGGGACGGGTGGCAGGCAGCAGGGCCTCGGTCCGCTGCACGGCCTCGGAATACTTGAACTCGGCCAGCAGCTGTTCAACCGCAGGCCTCTCGGCCTTCACCCGATCGCCGAGGGACGGCGCTGGCGCCTGGGCCAGGAGGGCCGCAGAGAAGAGGACGGAGCAAAGGAGGGCGGATGTGCGCATCGTTTGGACCAATGATGAAAGGGGGGAGCCCCCTGGGAGAAGCTTGGATTGTCGCGGGATTCTCGGGACTTGCCTAGTCCCGTCTGGTTGGACTCCACCCCCCTGCAGGTCAGCAGGGGGACCTCCGGGCCTTTTCCGATTGGTCTGGCCAATGCATGTGATTGGGATCACCCCAGTGTTTCGGCCATTCCCTGAATCTCGGCCTTGATCCTGTCCATCTCCTCGCGCTCGATCTTCCTCGCGGGGTGATGAAGCAGGCTCCGGGGGAGCCTGCGGAGTCGGGACCCGGCGAGGGTGAGCATCGAGACCGTAGGCGGGGTCACCCCAGTGTTTCGGCCATTCCCCGAATCTCAGCCTTGATCCTGTCCATCTCCTCGCGCTCGATCTTCCTCGCGGGGACCCCGCCCCAGGTCTCCCCCGCCCCCACCCGACTCCCGGGCAGCACCACGCTCTCGGGCAGGATGGTGGCGTCGTCACCGATAATGACGTCCCCCATGACGCAGCAGGCCAGGCCCAGGGTGGCGCGATGCCCCACGGTGACGGGGGCGATGACCAGGTTGCCGCCGCCGCCGTAGTGGGCGAAGATGCGCACGCTGCCGCCCAGGGCCGCGTCGTCGCCTACGCTGATGAGCTGGGGATCGCTGATGTATTCGGTGTTGATGAAGGCGTGGCGGCCGATCTTCATGCCCATGGCCTTCAGGAACCAGACCCCGAAGGGGGTGAGCGTCACGAAGGGCAGGAAGGTGAAGCGGACCAGGTAGAAGAGGCCATTGTGGAGGAACCAGGGCAGGGCATGCAGGGTGTAGTAGCCGCCCTTGAAGGGCTTCACCCGGGTGGGCAGGACCCAGTTGTAGAGGGGGACGACCAGCAGGAGCACCAGGCCGAAGATGAAAAAGCAGAGGGCCAGCGCGAACCCCGACACGATCCAGGGCAGGGGGCCGGCCAGGGGGACCGCCCAGGCATGGAGGCGGGACCAGATCCACAGCGCCGGGGCCAGAGCCAGGCCCAGGGCCGTGGAGGCGAGCGTGTACATCAGGAGGACCGCCAGGCCATAGGCGATGCGCGAAAAACGCCGCAGCAGACGGTCCAGCCAGTTCTTGGGGGGCGGGTTCTTGGTCTGGTCCTTGGCGAAGGGCTGCATGCTCATGCCACCAGCGTAACGAATAGGATGGAGGGATGGATCTGGTTCTGCTCCGCCTCTCCGCCCTCGGCGACATCCTCCGGGTAATGCCCGCCTGGGCCAACCTGCATGCCGCATTTCCGGGAACCCGCTTCCGGGCCGTGGTGGAGGACCGCCATGCCTTCCTGCTGGAGCCACTCCCCTGGCTGGAGCCGGTGATCGTCAAGCGCCGCCGCCTGTCGAATCCCTTCTCGGCCCTGGGCGAGCTGCGGCGAGTGGCCGGGCTGATCCGGGGGGGCGAGGCCAGTCTGGATTTCCACGGCATTCTCAAAGCCGCCCTGATCCCGAAGCTGGCGTCCATTCCCGAGCGGTGGGGAGACGGAGTCACCAAGGAATTCGCCGGATCGCTCCAGACCCATCCCCTGGCCTTCCACCATCAGACGCGATACGACCAGGCGCTCGGGTTGGCGGAGGCTTTTGGCCGGAGCCGGGGAGTCCAGGGCCTCGGCCGGTTCCAGGCGGTCCTGAAGGGCGTTGATCTTCCCGATCCCGGGGCCATCTGGCACGAGGAGGCGAAGCCCCGGATCGTGCTGGTCCCCGGCGCCTCCCGGCGCGGCGCCATCAAGCGCTGGCCCCTCCGGCACTGGATGACCCTGGCGGCGGGGCTGAGGGGCCGCTTCGACCTCCGCTGGTCCCTGGGACCGGAGGAGGAAGATCTCCGGACCTGGCTGCCGGAGGCCACGGGTATCGAGGCTCTGCCCCGGCTCGGTTTCTGGCAGCTGGCCTCGGCTCTCCGGCAGGCGGACCGCGTGGTCGCGCCCGACACCGGCCTGCTGCACCTGGCCGTGGTCCTCGGCGTTCCGGCGCTGGGGCTCTATGGTTCCAGCGATCCCGTGGTCGCCGGGCTGCCGGCCGGGGCGGGCCGAGTCCTGCGCACGGGCATCGCCTGCGCCCCCTGCCGGGAGCGCGCCTGCCAGCGCCGCCAGTGCCTGGAGGAGCTCCTGCCGACGAAGGTCTCCGCGGCCCTCTTGGAGGGACCGGCCGCTAGTGGAGGTTGAACTTGAACTTCCCCTCGTGGCATTCGAGGCATTTGACGATCGGCGGCTGATGCTGGCGATGGCATTCCGTGCAGGGGATTTCGCCCAGGTGCGAATCGTGGGGGTTCGGTTTGGCGTCCTTCGTGAGGGCCTTCATGGCGGGGTAGTCGCCATGGCAGGTCATGCAGGACTCTGAAGCCACCGCCTTCTTGGTGGGCTTCTCCTCCTGGTGGCAGTCGTAGCAGTGCACCCCCGCCTTGGCATGGTGGGCCGGCAGGCTCTTCTTCCCCTCCTGGGATTGGACGGGCAGGCCGCAGAGCAGGCTGAGGGCGGCAATGGCGAGGCAGTGGTTCACACCGGTCATGTCAGGTCCATGGGTTTTCCAGGGTCGGGAACGAGGAATCTGCCATCAGTCTACCGGAGGCTGGCCCGGACCCCTAGGCCCGGGTCGATCCATGCTCCGGCAGGCGTCTGGTCGCACGGTCAACCGGCAGGTGGCGTGACCTTCATCACCATTCCTGCGCTTTGTCGGATGGTCACGGCGGGCGTGTGTGCGATCATGACCCGTTGGGCGTCTAAATATGTCCCACTCAGGAGCCATTGCTTTCAGTCTGCATCGTGAAGGCCGAAAACCAGTGGCACCCTTGATGCGGTCATCCTTCGAGAGGATTCCCATGAGAACATTCCAAGCCCGGTTGGTTTCTGGTCTGATCCTGGCGGCAGGCATCTGTGGCCTCGGGACCCTGCAGGCCCAGACCGCCCAGCCTCGGGCCAAGGTGCCCGCCACCATCCCGGGCTATCAGCCCCAGGTCCAGGTCAAGGGACCCATCGACCTCATCGGCACCGATGCCCTTTCCGATCTCGGAGATGAATGGTCCAGCGCCTTCCGGAAGGTCCATCCCGAGGCCAACCTGATCTACCGGTCCAAGCTGACGACCGATGCCATCAAGGGGCTCCTGGACGGTTCGAGCCTCCTGGTCATCTCGGCCCGGGAGTTCACGGCGGACGAGAACAAGGCCTTCCAGGCCAAGTTCGGCTACATGCCGATGCGCATCCCGGTCTGTCTCGACGCCAACATCGTGTTCGTCAACAAGAACAACCCCATCACCTCCATCACCATGGAACAACTGGACGCCATCTACTCCAAGACGCGGCTGGGTGGGTCCAAATCCGCGGCGGTCGTCTGGGGCGATCTGGGCCTCAAGGGCGAGTGGGCGAAGCTGCCCATCCAGGCCTATACCCGCGCGGCCGGTTCCGCCACCCGCTCTTCCGTCGGCGAGAAGGTCCTGCTCAACGGGGAATTCCGGACCGGCATCCAGGACCGGGAAGATGGCTCCGCCCTGGCCGAGGCCGTGATGACCGACCAGTCCGGCATCGCCATCGGTACCATGTCGTCCTGGTACTTCGCCAACAAGGTGCTCGCCGTGGTCCCCTACCACGGTGAGGACGCCCGGTTCCCCAACCAGGAGAACGTCACCACCAGCAAGTACCCCATGCCCCGGCTCTACTACGCCTACCTGAACCGGACGCCCGGCGCCCCCCTGCCTCCGGCCGTCAATGAGATCATCCACTTCATCCTCACCCGGGAAGGGCAGAACGCCGTCGCGGATTCCGGCCTCCTGCCCGGACCACCGGAATTCATCCAGATCGCCCTCAAGCGCCTGAGCCGCTGAGCGGTTCCACCTGAGGAAGCAGCGGCCCCATCCGGGGCCGCTGCTTTGTTTGGCCTCATCCCCTCCGCCATCCCGTGGTGCCGTCCTTGCGGTCCTCCAGAACGATGCCCAGGGCCTTCAACTGGTCGCGCACGCGGTCCGCCTCGGCCCAGTTCCTGGCGACCTTGGCCGCCCTCCGGGCTTCAATCAGGGCCTCGACCTCGGCATCCAGGCTGTCGGTGGCCTGCGGCCAGGCCGAGAAGATGGCATCAGTCTCATCCAGGAAGGCCACCACGGCATCCCGCTCCTCACGCGAGAGAGCGACGTGGTCATCCTGCGCGTTCAGGTCGCTGACGAGCGTGAAGATGGCCGCCAGGGCCTCGGGTGTGTTCAGGTCATCAGCCATGGCCGCCCAGAAGGCCTCGCGGGCCTGCTCCAGGCGCGCCAGCGGATCCACAGCCTCCTTCCAGGGACCGCCACCGGGCTGTCCCTCGCCCTCCATCCGGGTGCGGAAGGCCCGGATGCGCTTGAGGGAGTTCTCCGCGGCACGGAGTCCCTCGAAGCTGAAGTTCAGCACCTTGCGGTAGTGGTTGCTCTGGATGGCATAGCGCAGGGCGAGGGGATCCACCCCCTTGTCGATGAGGTCGCGGAGCGTGAAGAAGTTGCCCAGGCTCTTGGCCATCTTCTGGCCCTCGACCATGAGGAATTCGCCGTGGACCCAGTGGTTGACCCACTGGTGGCCCAGGCAACCCTCACTCTGGGCGATCTCGTTCTCATGGTGGGGGAAGATGAGGTCCACGCCGCCGCTATGGATGTCCACGCGCTCACCCAGCAGCTCCAGCCCCATGGCGGAGCACTCGATGTGCCAGCCGGGGCGCCCGGGGCCCCAGGGGCTGTCCCACCAGGGCTCGCCCGGCTTGGTGGCCTTCCACAGCACGAAATCGGTGATGGAGTCGCGCTCGTACTCATCCGCATCGACCGAGGCCCCGGCCTGCATGCCCGCGCGGTCCAGGTGGGCCAGGCAGCCGTACTGGGGCAGCCCGGCGATGCGGTAGTAGACGCTGCCCTCGCGGACATAGGCCAGACCCTTGGCTTCGAGTGCCTGGATCAGGCGGATCATCTGGGGGACGTAGGCGGTGGCCTTGGGCAGGAAGTCCGCCCGCTGGATGCGCAGGGTGTCCAGGTCCTCCAGGAAGATGGCCGTGTACCGGTCCGTGAGCGCCGTCATGGCCTCGTGTCGCTCGGCGTTGGACGCGTCCACGGGCAGGGCCCCCTGGGAGTCGCGGATGATCTTGTCCTCCACGTCCGTGATGTTCATGCAGTGCCTGACCTCGTGCCCGGCGGCCTGGAAGGCCCGCTTCAGCAGGTCCTGGAAGAGAAAGGTTCTCAGGTTGCCGATGTGTGCGTAGTTGTAGACCGTGGGCCCGCAGGTGTACAAGGAGATCTGTCCATCCAGGATGGGGACCACGGGATCGACCCGCCGCGTCAGGGTATTGAACAGAGCCAGGGTTCGCCGCATCTTCTTCATGGTTCTAGCAAACCATCTTTTCCCTTCGATCCAAAGCCTCCCGGAGACCCGATGAGTCTGTTCGGCGGCAGCAAGCAGGACGAGGCCCTGGCCGAGCGGGACGAGCGCCTGCGGAAGCTGGGCGCCGAATGCCATTCGGTCCAGGCCCGGCTGGAGGGCACCCAGGAGCTGGTGCGCCACCTGGACGAGGATCGGGACCTGCTGCTGAGCGCCCTCGAGCGCATGCGTCCTGGTGGCTCGGACCAGGCCCTGGCCCAGATCCTGTTCGATGTCAGCTTCAAGCCCCTTGGCCTCGCCTGCTTCTATGTGGCCGTGGCGGATTGGAACCAGGACCAGCTCCGGTTCGTGCTGTACCACGAAGGCGGCCGGGCCCGGAACCACCCCTCCCGCCGTCTGTCGGACCGGGCCGGACTTTCAGAGCGGGTGCTGGCGGGGCGTCGTCCGGTCTACATCCGCACCATGGAGGAGGGGCATGCGGCGGGCAGCCTGCTGACCGCTGCGGAGCAGGCCACGGGCCTCATCCCCCATTCCTGGTACGGGGTGCCGCTGGGCTGGGGCAGCCGCCCTTCCGGTCTGGTGAGCTTCCAGAGCTTCCAGACGGATGCCTTCAGTGAGGGGCGCCGCCGGGTCATGGACGCGCTGGCGGGCCTCATGTCGACCTGCATGGGCAGTCCGGATCCGTCTCAGCGCCCCTGAACCAGGGCCAGCAGGTCGTCGGGCAGCACCCGCGCCCGGTTGTCCGAGCCCGCCACCAGGTGGACACTCTCCCCCTCGGCCAGGAGGACGCCGTCCCGCTCGATCCGGTAGCCGAAGATGATGCGGCGACGTCCGGTCTCCAATAGGGAGGTTCGCACCTGGACCAGTTCGTCGTAACGGGCCGGCGCCCGGAAGCGCACCCGGATCTCGTTCACCACCAGACGCACCCCTCGGGCTTCCCAGTCCGCGTAGCTCTGGCCCAGCTGGCGCAGGAAGTCGCTGCGGCCCAGTTCCATCCAGACCGGATAAGTGGCGTGGTGGACGATGCCCATGGCATCGGTTTCGGCGTAGCGCACTCGGAGTTCGGTCAAAGATTCCATGGCATGAGCGTACATGAAAAAGCCCCGCATTCGCGGGGCCTTGACGCTGCACGGATGGGGGCTCCCGGTTACTCGACGGTGACGCGGACGTGATCGCCCTTGTCCGTGGTGATTTCCAGCAGCAGGTCCCCCGCCTTGGCGTCGGACAGCAGCTTCTGGAGCTGTTCGGGCTTCATGCCCTTCTTGGTCTCGCCGTTGACCTTGATCTCGCCCTCGCCGGCCATGTCGAGCACGCCCTTGGCCAGGCTGATGGGCATGCGGATGTGGACTTCGGTCGGTCCGTCCACGCCTTTCTGCTTGTGGTGGTGCTGCATCATGGTCTTGGAGACGATGTCCACCTTGATGAACCGCGCGCTCTGGGCGGCCAGGGGAAGGCTGAGGCTGGCCGCCAGGGCCAGCGGGATCATGATGGCGCGCATGGGCGGCCTCCTTGGAAGGATTGGGGTTCGGCACTCGCCGGGTCGCTTGGGATTACGGGCCGCGGAACGGGGGGATTAGCCCGGGTATCCTGAAACCTGGAACGAAACCCGGCCTGCCTCCATCCAAATCCTGCGGTCCGTCCGCCAACTCCTGGAGCCCCTGCATGAAAGCCCTCGCCGCCTTGCTTCTGATCGCCGCCCCGATGTTTGCCTCGGGCACCGTCAAGTGGGAGCACGACTACCAGTCCGCCCTCAAGCGGGCCAAGGCCGAGAAGAAGGTCGTCTTCATGGATCTGTGGACCGAGTGGTGCGGCCCCTGCCTCCGCCTCCAGAAGGATGTCTTCCCCACGCCCGAGGCCCAGGCCGCCCTCGCCAAGGTGGTGCCCTTCTCCGCCCTGGTCCAGAAGCGGGACGGCACGCCCGTCGCCGAAGGCACCAAGCTCTCCGAGACCTTCAAGCTGACCGCCTTCCCCACCATGGTGATCCTCGATGCCGAGGGCAAGGAGCTCCGCCGCCAGGTGGGCGCCTTCCGCAGCGGCGCCGAGTTCGCCGCCTGGCTGAACGCGAAATAGGCGGAGCCTCCCGTCATTCATTCATCCGCGGCGGCCTCCGGGCCGCCGCGGTGTTTCACCACGCCCAGGCGAGTTCACGGCCGGTCAAAGATCCTTCACGCCCGCAGGGGTTTTCGGGGGCTTGGGCAGGCGCTGCTTGAGGCCCTCCAGTTCGTCCTGCTGGGCGCCCATGCTGGGGCGGGGCGGGGGCGGTGGAGGCGGCTTCTTCGGGTTGGGCGGGGGGGGCGGTTGCGCGTCCTTCACCAGGGTCTGCAGGTCGTGGATGGCCTCCCGCTGGCCGGGCTGTTCCAGCAGCAGGCGCTCCAGCAGGGCACGGGCCTCGGCGGGCCGGTTGGATTCCACGTGGGCGCGGGCCGCCAGCAGCAGGGCCGGGGCGCGCCAGGCCGGAATGGGGCGCGGGGAGCCCTGCCCCACCAGGGGTGACAGGGTCTTCAGGGCGTCCTCTGGAAAGCCGGTCCGCAGGTCGATCTGCGCCGCGAGCAGCACGTGGGCCGGCCGCGCGTCGCCCGGGCGCCACTTCCGGGCGCCGGGGAGGTCGCCGCCCTCGATGGCCCGCTGGGCCAGCCAGGCCTTCACCGCGGGCGGGGCCCAGGCGCTGCCCTGGGCCTGCAGGCGGGAGGAGCCCAGGCCCAGCAGGAGCAGGAGGATCGGTCGCCAGCGGGCCAGTGTCTTCCCGGAAAAGAACAGCCACAGCGCCAGCCCCGCCAGGGCCAGCCAGGCGCCCACCTCGGGGTGGGCGGGCTGCAGGGAGCGCCGGGCGGGCAGGGGCAGCCTGCCGGCGGCCAGGGCCTGAAGGCCCGCGGCGGCATCCTCGCCATCCTTGAACACCTGCCCCTGGGTGGCCTGGGCCAGGCGGGTCAGGAAGTCCGGGTGGGCGGTGCTGACGGCCGGCTCGGGACCGGGGGCCGCGGCAGCCTGGGCCCGGACCGGGACGGCATGGGGCTGGCCGTCCCCGTAGGCCAGTACGCAGACCGGGATCCGCGCCCGCTTGAGGGGCTCCAGAGCGTGGTTCAGGGCCTCCTCCGGCGCCTCCCAGGTTTCCTCCCCGTCGCTGAGGAGCAGGATCACGGCGGGCAGGTCGTGATCGATCTGGGCCGCCACCTGGGGCAGACCCCGGCCCAGGCTGGTGCCGGGCGAGCCGACTTCGCCGGGCACCACGGCGCGCAGGGCCTCCCGCAGCAGGGTGCGGTCCTCGCCGGGCGGATGGATGGGGATGTCATCGCCCGTGAGCAGGTCCAGGCCCCAGCGGATGCCGGGCTGGGGCCGCGACCAGATGCGGTCCAGGGCGGTCACGGCGGCCTCCCACCGGGTGCGGCCCTCCGCATCGGGCACGGTCATCGAGCGACTGGCATCCAGCACCACGTGCACGGTCAACCGCGGGAACTCCGGCAGCCCCCACCGGGGTTCCGCCAGACCCAGACCCAGGCCCGCGGCCATCAGCGCCATGCCCAGCCCCTGCCAGAGCGGACGCTGGCCCACCACCTGCACGCCGAGGCCGGGCCGGAGGTGGGCGCGCAAGGCCAGGGCCAGCACCAGGAGCACGACCCCTGCCGTAGGGGCGAGCACCCAGGGATGGGAGAAGGGCAGGTTCATGGCCCCTCCACCCAGGCGGGCCGGGGCCTGCCCCGCTTGAAGGCCAGATCCACCGCCAGGGGGAGGGCCAGCAGCGCGGCGGCCAGGAGGCACCACAGGGCCATGGGCCGGCCTTCCGTGGGCGGATCCACGGGCAGCAGTGTCTTCTCCAGGCGATCCACGGAGGCGAGGCTGTTCTCGAGACCGGCCGGATCCTCGGCGCTGAAGGACTCGCCGCCCGTGAGGTGGGCGACCTGCTGAAGGGTGGCGTGGTCCACCTCCACCCGGAGGCGGGCGAAGCCGCCGCCCTCCAGGGGCACGAGGCTCTCGCCATTGCTGCCGATGGCCACGGCATGGATGCGGATGCCGTTGCGGCGGGCCTCTTCCGCGGCCTCCAGGGGGGTCACCCGCCCCCGGTTCTGCACGCCATCCGTGATCAGCAGGATGACGCGGCTGCGGGCCGGGCTGTCCTCCAGGCGCCGCACCGCGGTCATCAGGGCCGATCCGATGGCCGTGCCGTCATCCCGGCTGTCGATGTCCAGGCGCGCCAGCATCCGCAGCAGGCGCAGGTGGTCGGCGGTGAGGGGGCTCAGCGTCACCGGATGGGCACTGAAGAGGATGAGGGCGAAGCGGTCGTCCGGGCGCCGCAGCACGAACTGGGCGAGGGTGCGCCGGGCCGCATGCCAGCGGTCCTCGTCGGGCCGGTCGAGGATCCGCATGCTGCTGCTGCCATCCAGCACCACGGCCAGGTCCACCACGGGGGCGATGCCCCGCAGCGGCGTGCGCCACTCGGGGCCCGCGGCGGCGAGACCCAGGGCCAGGGCCAGCAGGATGGGAATCCAGTGGGAGGTGAGGCGGGCCAGCCGGCTGGAGGGACGCGAAGAGGGGATGCCCCAGCGGTAGACGACCCGCCAGGCCCAGACCACGAGCGGCACCGCCAGCAGCATAAGCAGGGGATGGCGGAGGGCGATCACGGCCGGACCTCGCCCGGGGTCTTCGCGGCATGGATTACGGCCACCAGCTGCTCAGCGGAGGGGAAGGGCGGCTCGGACCGGCCGAAACGGGCCGCATCCAGGCTGCGGAGCCACTGCACCCAGGGGCCCAGGGCCCGATCCTGGAAGTCCGTCGTGCCCCAGGCCCGGGCCCCCTCGCCGAAGCGCGCGGCCAGCAGATCCCGGCCCCGGCCGTGGGCGGCATCCAGGGTGGTCCGCTCCCGGTCGGCCGGCGGCCAGTGGCGCTGGAAGGCGTGGACCGCATGGGTCAGCCGGCGCTGGGCGGAGCCCCGCCGCCAGCGGCGGACGCCCCAGCCGGCGAGAGCCACGGGCGGCACCAGCAGCAGGCTGGCCCAGGCCCAGGGGAAGGGGATGGCCGGCAGGCGATCGTCGTTGCCCCCGCCAAAGCCCACCCAGGGGCCGCCGTAGGGGATGCTGCGGGGCACCCACAAGCGCAGCTCCGGGCTGCGCTGCCCGTTGCCCAGGTCCAGGGCGGGGATCACCGCCAGGCCGGGTTCCAGGGCCTGCACCTGGAAGCGCCAGCCGCGACCGTCCGGCAGCGGTTCCAGGGCACGCAGGTACAGGGGCCCCAGGCGGTCCTCCACGGTGGGTCGCGGCGGAGCAGGGCTCGCGGGGTCCTCCTCGCGCAGCTCCAGCACCAGCAGCTCCCCCAGCTTCGGCTGGGTCGGCGCTTTCCAGGCCGGCGCGGCCATGACCGACAAGCACCCCAACAACACCAGGATTCCAGTCTTTCGATGACTCGGATTTCGCCCGTGAAATCCGAGCAGGGAGAGGCGATGGGAGGAACCCACGGCCATTACGCGCCCCCCGCCCGCAGCCAGCCGTTCAGCTTCACCACGGGATCATCCAGCAGATCCCAGCGCTGCCGCTCGATGGCCGGACTGAAGCCGGGATCGGGCCAGGTCATTCCCTTCCGGTCCGAGTGGTCCTCGGGCTGGAACCACACGAGGCGGTGGCGCGTGGCCAGGGGCTTCAGCAGGGGTGCCACGCCCTGCAGTCCCGAGCCGTTGCTGAAGAGCCAGAGCCGGTGTCCCTTGCCGTGCTCGCCCCAGTGGCCCAGGGCCTCGCGCCAGGAGGCCTCGGTGGGAAGGGAGGGACCGCGCTCCGCCAGGGTCTCCAGGATGCGCAGGCCGTGGATGCGGCCGCGCTTGGGGGCGATGCGCAGGGCCGGGGTGCGGTGGTCACCGGGCACGATCAGGCCCAGGCGGTCGCCTGTGGCCTGCAGGGTGGCGAAGGCCGCGCCGCAGAGCTCGAGGGCCCAGCGCAAGGGAGAGACGGGATCGCCCAGGAACATGGAGGGCGAGGGGTCCACCACCAGCCACAGCACCAGATCGCGGCTGCTCTCGAAGCGCTTCATGATCGGCTCGCCGGTGCGTGCGGTCAGCGGCCAGTTGATGAAGCGCGGATCATCGCCGGGAACGTAGGGCCGGTTCTCCACGAAGGTGAGCCCCGTGCCCTTGACCTTCGAGGGATGCAGGCCCTCCGTGCCGCCGCCCAGCCGCCCGCGCAGGCGCAGCGGCAGACGGCGCAGGCGGGCGAGGAAGCGGGCGGGCAGGGGCATGGGAGTTCAGTATGGCGCAGGTGCCGGGGCTCCAGGCCGGCCGGGTGTGGTTCCTACCACTTCACCCTTACCCGATACGTCAGCGTGGCGCTGCCCTCGGGGGGCACGGTGACCTTGAAGCGGGCCGTGCCCGAGGCCTCTTTGGTGGGCGGGACGCTGCTCTGCAGCACCTCCCAGTCGCCGGGCATGGGCTCCAACAGGCTCACGGTGACGGCCTCCTTCTTGGCGTTCTTCAGCGCCACTTCGAAGGCCGATTCGTACACGTAGCCGAACTTCCCCTGGCGGCCCAGGCTCTTGAAATCCGTCTGCTTGCGCTTGGCCGTGACGTCGAAGGCGTCGCCCAGCTTCATGCGCACCAGCTCGTTCTTGGGCGTGTGGTCCACGTTGTCCTCGCCCACGAACTGGGCGCGGCCCTCGCCGTCGCGCTTGTAGACGCGGATGATGCCCTTGGGCAGGGGCATGCCCAGGCGGCTCGACTCCTTGTTGTCGAACTCCACGAACACGCCCACCTTCTGCTTCTCGCCCAGGTCGCCGTAGCTGCCGGAGTAGTAGTGGTTCTGCCCTTGCAGCAGGTATTCCTTGCGCACCGGCACGCCGCTGGCGCTGAGCAGGGCCACCTGCTTGGTCTGATTCACCGCCAGGGTGGTGGGGCGATCCAGGGTGTAGAGGTGGTATTCGAAGAGACTCTCTTCCGCCATTTTGGGGGCGGCGGCTTTCATCCGCATTTCCGACATGACGGCGCCCGCGGTCATGTCCCGGCGGGGCTCCCGCGCCCGGTTCACGTCCCCCGCCACCAGCTGCAGGGTGGCGTTGGGATAGGCAGCACCGCTCTGGTTGGTGAGGGTCACCCAGCCGCTGAGATCGAGGGTCTTCTCGTCGGATGAGAGGTTGGCCACGTAGTCGGCGCGCCAGGAGAGGCCGCCCGTGAGGTAGCTCAACTCCAGCTGCTGGGCCTTGTCGGCGCCGCTGTTCAGGCTGATCACCAGCGTGGGCCGAGCCCGCAGGTTGCCGGGCACCTTGGGATAGACGATGCGGCCGGGGATGCTGGTCTCAATGCGGTCGGCGAACTGCAGCACCGTGCCGTTGTTGGTGGCCAGCACCGTGGCCTCCTCGCGGACCTCCTTCGAGCCCGCGCCATCGGCGTTGGGCACGCTGCGCACCACGGTGACCTTCTCACCCACATACTTCTCCAGCAGCTTCTGGGGCGTGAGCAGGTCGAAGTCGAAGTTCTGCTCCGCCACCCAGAAGTCCTTCGCGTGGGTGAGATTGCGCAGCAGGGCCGTCTCGGGCCGGATCTGCGCCGACACCTCCTGGAAGGCCAGCCGTGCCTCGCCCCTGAGCAGTCGAACCTCGCGCGTGTCCTTCACCAGGGCCAGGTTGTCGTTGTAGATCGTCACCGCCAGGGCCTTCTGGTCCTTCAGCGTGGTGGGCGTCTCCTGCGCGACGAGCAGCGCAGGCAGGGCGGCGAGGAGCAGGGTGGGGCGCATGGGACCTCCGGGGTGGGTGTCGGGCAGGAAGAGTGGCCCGATACCTGGACATGTCACGAGGAAGGGCATCCTTTCAGGAAAAAGCAACGGAATGGAAATAAGCGGAGGACAGCGGAGGGGCTGAGGAAAGCGGAGAAAAGATAAATGGGCATCCATCCTCCGCTTCTTCCGCTCCTCCGTTTTCCTCCGCTTTCAAGATTCCTTTGGCTTTTCTCCGCTCAGGCCAGCCCACCGTTCGCCGCCAGCTCCTGGATCCGCGCCAGCGCCGTGTCCAGCTGGCCTTGCAGCAGCTTCTCAGCGCCCATCATCTGCATCATCATCGGGATGTCGGCCTCGTCCACCAGGCGCAGGGTGCTGCCTGCGCCAGCGGCGGCGATCTCGAAGCGCAGCTCGTGGTCGAACATCTTCTTGGCGCCGGGCACCAGGCTCACCAGCTGGCCGGGGGTGCGGGTCTTGGCGACCAGCTCCTGGGGCATCTTCATGCCCATGACCTCGATGACGTAGCTGTGTGCGTCTGCCGTGCCCTGGAAGCTCATGGCGGCGGGTTCCAGGAAAGCGCGGTGCTTCGACAGGTCGGCGAGGAATGTGTAAAGCGCTTCTGCGGAAATGGGCAGCGATGCCGTGGCGGTCTTGATCGAGGTCATGAAGGCTCCAGGGGCTGAAGAAGCATCGAACCATGAAGGCGCAGGGGCGGCGAGGCCCTACCGCAGGGCAAGGCGGGATCCCGCCTCAGCGGGTGCGTTCCCCGAAGAACGCGGTGCCGATGCGGATCTGATCGGTGCCCGCGGCGATGGCGGCCTCGAGGTCATCGCTCATGCCCATGCTCAACCGCAGGGGACGGCCCAGGTCCTGCTGCAGACGGTCGCGCAGGGCGGCCATCTGGACGAAGGCGGCCTCGTCCTCGGGCGGGGGGATGGCCATGAGGCCGCGCAGGGGCAGCCGCGCATCGTCGCCCAGGGCTTCGAGCAGCTCCGGAAGATCGGCCCCGGTACAGCCACCCAGCTTGGTGGCCTCGTCCCAGAGGTCCACCTGGATCCAGACGGGCCGCACCACACCCAGTTCCTCGGCCAGGCGGCGCAGGCGCTCGGCCAGCTCCGGACGGTCGAGGCTCTGGATCTCGGCGAAGTGCCGGAGGGCGGCCTTGGCCTTGTTGCGCTGGAGGGGGCCCAGCAGCACGAAGCTCAGCTCTGGCAGGGCGGCGGCCTTGTCGGCGCCCTCCTGCACGTAGTTCTCGCCGAAGCGCGTGAAGCCCTGGGCGGCGGCTTCACGAATGAGGGATAGCGGCTGCTTCTTGGAAACGGGCAGCAGTTCGATGGTGGCGGGATTCCGCCCGGCAGCCTCGCAGGCGCGCTGGATGCGGGCCCGCAGGCCCTCGATGCGCTGCGGCAGGCTCACGGCAGGAAGAGGGTCCGCTGGCAGGATTCGCAGGTGACGATGGTCTTGCCTTCCTTCAGCTGGAAGAGCATCGGGCCACGGAGCTTCACGTTGCAGCCTGAACAGGCGCCGTTCTCCACGATCACCACCGCGCGGCCTTGGCGGGCGCCGGCCAGGCGGTGGAAGCGTGCCACTTCGGGCGGGGGTAGCTTGGACTCCAGCTTGGCCTTCTTGGCCAGGAGCTGCTTCCGGCCCTCCACCTGGTTGGCGTGTTCATCCAGGAAGACCGCATGCAGCTCGTCAAACTGGGCCTGGGCGGCCGCGCGCTCGGTTTCCAGGGCACCGAGGGCCTGTTCCAGGGTCTGGACGGTGATCTCGAGGGCCTTGAGGGGCTTGGAGACAGCCGCCTTGAGGCGTTCCTTCTCATCCAGCTCGCGGATGGCGGCGGTGTACTGCAACTTCTGGCTGGTGGTCTTCACGGCCGCGCGGGCCCGGTCCTCATCCTTCTGGGCCTGGATGAACTCCTTCGACTTCACCGCGATCTGGGCCTTGGCGGTGTCGAGGGCCTTGGTCTTTTCGGCGATCTGCTTCTCGGTGGCCTTGACCCTGGCATCGAGGGCGGCCAGGTCCGGAGGAAGGGCCGACAACTCCCGCTGGATGGTGGCCAGGTAGTCCAGAGTGGCTTGCAGGTCGCGCAGGGTGGTGAGTTGTTCCATGAATTGAGGCTACACCCCTATGAGGCCTCTGCAGGGGCTTTAAGCTGGAAGTGAATAACGAAGAAAATCTTCGTTAAATTAATCACATTTTGCTTCCGATCGAGCAAACGGGCTTGACTCGCCCTGATCCGGATGGGAGACTTGGCACTCGCTGTTGGTGAGTGCTAACAGCCTCGATCGTTCCCAACCTCAATCCTTCTCAAGGAGGTCCCATGGCCATCCAGCCCCTGTCTGATCGCGTGGTCCTGAAGCGCGTCGACGCAGCCGAAACCGTCAAGGGCGGCATCATCATCCCCGACACCGCCAAAGAGAAGCCCATGGAGGCCGAGGTGGTGGCCGTCGGCGAAGGCAAGATCAACGAGAACGGCACCCGCAATCCCATGTCCGTGAAGGCCGGCCAGAAGGTGCTGATCGGCAAGTACAGCGGCACGGAAGTGAAGATCGACGGCATCGACCACGTCATCGTGCGCGAAGACGAAATCCTCGCGATCGTCGGCTAAGACACCCCAGAGACCAAGGAGACACACATGGCCAAGTCCATCATCTATGCCGAAGATGCCCGTCAGGCGATCCTGCGCGGCGTGAACAAGCTCGCCGACGCGGTGCAGGTCACCCTCGGCCCCAAGGGCCGCAACGTCCTCATCGAGAAGAAGTTCGGTTCCCCGCTCATGACCAAGGACGGCGTCACCGTCGCCAAGGAGATCGAGCTCAAGGACAAGCACGAGAACATGGGCGCCCAGCTCGTGCGTGAGGTCGCCTCCAAGACCTCCGACATCGCCGGCGACGGCACCACCACCGCCACCGTGCTGGCCCGCGCCATCTACCGCGAGGGCATCAAGGCCGTCGTGAGCGGCGCCAACACCATGGAGATCAAGAAGGGCATCGACCTCGCCGTCGACACCGTCGTGGCCGCCATCGACGAGATCAAGAAGCCCGTCGAAGGCAACGCCATCGCCCAGGTCGGCACCATCTCCGCCAACGGCGATGCCGAGATCGGCAAGATCATCGCCGAGGCCATGGCCAAGGTGGGCAAGGACGGCGTCATCACGGTGGAAGAGGCCAAGGGCCGCGACACCGAGCTGAACGTGGTCGAGGGCATGCAGTTCGACCGCGGCTACCTCAGCCCCTACTTCGTGACCAACCCCGACCAGATGAAGGTCGAGCTGGAGAACCCCTACATCCTCGCCTACGAGAAGAAGGTCTCCAACATGCGCGACCTCCTGCCCCTTCTGGAGCAGGTCGTCAACAGCCGCCGCCCCCTGCTGATCATCGCCGAGGACGTGGACGGCGAGGCGCTGGCCACCCTCGTGGTGAACAAGATCCGCGGCACCCTGAACGTGGCTGCCGTGAAGGCCCCCGGCTTCGGTGACCGCCGCAAGGCCATGCTGGAGGACATCGCCGTCCTGACCGGGGGCAAGGCCATCAGCGAGGACCTGGGCCTCAAGCTCGAGAACCTCACGCTGGCCGACCTCGGCAGCGCCAAGAAGATCGTCATCGACAAGGAGAACACCACCATCGTCGAGGGCGCCGGCGCCAGCGAGGCCATTCAGGGCCGCGTGAAGCAGATCCGCGCCCAGGTCGAGGTCTCCACCAGCGACTACGACAAGGAGAAGCTGCAGGAGCGCCTGGCCAAGCTCGTGGGCGGCGTCGCCGTCATCAAGGTGGGCGCGGCTTCCGAGACCGAGATGAAGGAGAAGAAGGCCCGCGTGGAAGACGCCATGCACGCCACCAAGGCCGCCGTCGAGGACGGCATCGTGGCCGGCGGCGGCGTCGCGCTGCTCCGCAGCCTGACCAAGCTCGCCACCCTGAAGCTCACCGGCGACCAGGCCACCGGCGTGGACATCGTCCGCAAGTCCCTGGAGGAGCCCCTCCGCCAGATCGCCAACAACGCCGGCGTCGAAGGCTCCGTGGTCGTCAACGCCGTCCGCGAGGGCAAGGATAACTACGGCTACAACGCCGCCACCAACGAGTACGGCGACATGGTCAAGTTCGGCGTGGTGGATCCCGCCAAGGTGACCAAGTCCGCCCTGCGCAACGCGGCTTCCGTCGCCTCGATGATGCTGACCACCGAAGCCATCATCACCGAGATCCCCGAGCCCAAGTCCGCGCCTGCCGGCGGCCCCGGTGGCATGGGCGGCATGGAAGACATGTACTAAGCAGCAGCAATCTTGGTTAGAGGAAGGGCCCCGCGTGAGCGGGGCCCTTTCATGTTTGTCGGCGCCAATGCCAGTCCGGTCGTGCGTTGTCATGTTGGAAACAACTCGGGACCCGCGGAACCTCGGTGCTTTTGAGATCGGTGAATCGGAATTTCCGCCTGCGATCCATGAACCACCATGGATGAAGAGGTCATGTGAGTTTGAAATTCGTTGATCTCAAACGCCTCGACCTGCGTGTATCAGAGCAGACAAAAGGACCTTCGAGGGGGCTATTCCAGAATTATTGAAAACACCTTCGAGTCCAGTATCCGCCAGGCCGCCACGGCGCGATTCTTACTAATGACAACGATGTCATTTTTAATTACTACCAGAGGGTTGACTATAGAAAAACCAAGGCGCATGCTTCCAGCCGAACCCCCGGAAATCCCTTCCGGGTCGATTGACAAGGCAGGAGCACCCATGGGCATGGGCCTTCTCATTGACGCCACGCGCTGTATCGGTTGCGGCGCTTGCAGCTCCGCATGCAAGGAGCAGAACAAGCTACCGGCCAAGGTAGAGGAGGTATTGACGGCCTACACCTGGACCACGGTCCAGGAGCGAGAGGGCCTCAACGTCCGCCGCCTCTGCATGCACTGCGAAGTGCCGACCTGCGCTTCCGTGTGTCCGGTGGCGGCGCTGAAGAAGACGCCCGAAGGCCCGGTGGTGTATGACAGCGAGCGTTGCATGGGCTGCCGCTACTGCATGATGGCGTGCCCCTATGAGATCCCGAAGTACCAGTGGGACCGTCCCGTGCCCGTCATCGGCAAGTGCATCATGTGCGCCGGCCGGGTCAAGGATGGGCAGCCCACGGCCTGCGCAGCGGCCTGCCCGGCGGAAGCCACCACCTTCGGCAAGAAGGAGGATCTGATCTGGGAGGCGCGGACCCGAATCCGGTCGAAGCCCGGTGCCTACGTGGATCACATCTATGGCCTCGCAGAAACGGGCGGGACCTCGGTGCTGATGATCTCCAACGTCCCCTTCGAGAAACTGGGGATGAAGACCAACCTCCCGTCGGATCCACCGGCCCAGCGGACCTGGCAGGTGCTCTCCAACATTCCCAATTTCGTAGGCGTCTGGGGCGCGTTCCTCTTCGGCGTCCATTGGATCACCGCCCGCCGCGACGACGTGGCCAAGGCTGAACACCATACCAACGGACGGGGAGACCGGTCATGAACAGCACCGCCACGCTTGCTTCCCGCCGGTTCCGGCCCGGATTCTGGACGGCCGTCTTCGTCGTGACCTTCCTGGCCTTCGCCATCGTCACGGTGCTGCGCTTCACCAAGGGGCTCGGGGCCGTGACCAACCTGAGCGACCAGTTCCCCTGGGGGCTCTGGATCGGCTTCGATCTGCTCTGCGGCGTGGGACTGGCCGCGGGGGCCTTCACCCTCACTGCCATCGTCCACCTGTTCAACCTCAAGCGCTTCGAGCCCATCGTCCGCCCCACGCTGCTCACGGGCTTCCTCGGCTACGGCTTCGTGATCGTGGCCCTGCTGCTGGATCTTGGGCAGCCCTGGCGCATCTGGCACGCCATGGTCTATTGGAACCCCCACTCCGTCATGTTCGAAGTGGCCTGGTGCGTCATGCT